>NZ_JAABNI010000014.1:0-422614 GCF_009915995.1 Proteus sp. G2618
CTTTGAACTATTTTAGATATTTTAACGTAAATTAATAATACTATGAATATAAAATTCATCGAATATTTACACTCAGTTTATCCGGAATTATCTATCGATATTAGTTATATAAGAGGATATTCTGATGAAGAAATCTCCAGCATGGAACGCCTTTATGATATTCGAATTACAGGGCAATTCTATGAGTTTTTAAGGTGTATGGGGCGCTGCAGTGGTGGTCTTTTTGGTGATGATCCACTAGTATTTTATCAAGGTCAGGAAACCATAAGAGGTGATATTTTATTTCAAATTGGTGCAAGAGAAGAGCTGGCATCGATCCAATGCCATGATTTGTTAAAACAAAAACCATTTTTTATTTCAGTAGAAAGTTATACACAATATCTCTTTCTACTAACAGATTCAGATAATCCAGACCTTATATTTAATTATAATGAAAATGATGAATGTGTAGAGAACACGAATTGGGATCTGAATAGTTATTTACAGCATGTTATCAATGTTTATACTCGTCATTATCCGGTTGATCCACCTTTTGATCGACACGGCGAACTTATTTTGATTTAAATAAAAAATCTATCTTATGAACTGCTCCCAGTTTAAAGCTGGGAGCACACTTGAATCATGAATTTTTTAAGTCACTTACAGCTTCATTTAGAATTTCTAAAAAGTCATTTAACTTAAATTTCATTGGATTTTTTCTGAAAGTATTTCGCATCAGAACAAAACTCTATTTCTATGTTATTAATTCCTTTGTCCTTATTCAATTGGCAATATATTTGTCTGTTATATGTAATTTCAGCTGTTATTTCTTCATATTTAGAATCACTGAAGAAAGTAATTTCAAAATGGTTATTTATATATTATTCTTTCGGCCTTTTAGGATCTAAGAAACCAAAAGATAGTCATCTGAGTTATAGTGAATATCTCTACCATTTGGTAAGCCAGCGAGAATCAAGTAGGAGATGGGATGGCAATTGATATTACATGTTATACCAAGTTAGATGTTGAGTCATTACAACCTAAATTAGATGTAATTAAATTAAATTACGGTTATTTATTCGAGCAGTCATATCTTATGTATGCTGCTAATGAAGTGTTAGTACATGAACAATTGAATTTTATTGAGGATCGAGTCGAAAAATATAAAAAGGAAACAGATCTACTAATAGCGGAAGAATTTGGGCTTGAAGAACCGAAGTCATATTTTATGATATCAGTGAATGATAAATTCTTCCCTGAATTGAACACTTCTGAAGTAGCAAATATGCTCAGAAATGAGTTAGGAGAGGAAAATATTATTGTGCTTTTGAATGGTGAAAATTCAATCTAAATTTTGTGATAAATCCCAGTCAACTCTTGGAATGCAGCTCAAGATTGCGGATCTTAATGCTCAGAAAGACTCCACTTGCGACAATTGCAGTGTTACTTGGCTAAAGGAAAGGAATAGTGAGTGTTTTAAATGAATATTGGGAACCTAATTTTGGTACTATTTATACTTGGTTTGCAATGGATAAAAATGGAAAAATTGCGGTTATGGTAAATAACTGTTTTGGTGATCTACCAATAAATTTGTTACGTATTAAAAATGTAGAGCCATTACTTGACCATCTCTGTGAGTATATGTGGGAAGAGTCTCAAGTATTTAACCACTATCCAAGAAATAAGAATGGCTATTTTGAACTTGATTTATACTCAGCTTGGCGGCAACGATCTGATTTAGATAGAAATAATATTATCTATAATCTTCAAGCTGATTTGGTAAAATCTGGTCATTATAGTGA
Organism: Proteus sp. G2618; assembly: GCF_009915995.1. Lineage (NCBI taxonomy): Bacteria > Pseudomonadati > Pseudomonadota > Gammaproteobacteria > Enterobacterales > Morganellaceae > Proteus > Proteus sp. G2618. Next base: position 1,782 of record NZ_JAABNI010000014.1, read on the forward strand.
GTCTAATCTACCTGCTAATAAAGGTTTTTTTGTTTATCATGGAATTGAAGGCAATACTGCAGGGGAAGATTATCCAGTTGGTTTTACTGGAAAAACAAAAATGGGAGACTATTTTAGGTACTTAGTACCAACGATATACGCTTCAATCTATGACTTTCCTGAAGAATTACGTTATGGAATAGCTGTTTCTGATACAGTAGATTTTACTCTCGACAGAATATTAGATAACGACAAAATTGATGAGTATTTCCCAAGGATATATTGTAAAAATTAATATCTTGATTTTCATAAAATATAAATGAAGATATTTTCTCTAGAATATAATCTGTGTCGATAATAAATACTTAGATATAATACAATGAGGAATTGGTTTGAAAGCAATACTAAAAGAGTTATCTAGCGATTTTTATGATTTAGATAATTATTATCCTGATAATGAGTGTTTTTCTTTGAGTTTATTACTACGTATAGGCACCGAAGAGAGTAATGGTGCTGATAATTTTGATCTGTTGGTTTGTTCTCCTGAATGGATTTTGAAGAATATATGGGGACCTCGGATATTAAGACATATACTTATTACACCGGAATATAATATTAATGAAATAAAAAAAGTTATTAATAGTTATATTGCCAAGTGTGATGGTAACTCATGGTTAGAAATAGCAGGGAAACTTTCTTGTTATTTTGCATGGGAGTATGAAAATTACCATTTTTAATTGTATTAATTACATGGCATCGTTAGTTGATGAGTTTATTTAGTATTAAGAATTTTGAAATTATTAAAATGTTTAGACATAAAATACATAAGTACACTGTGAACATCACTTGAAAATAAATATTTGTTTCGCATCAAAAAATAAAAAATATTTCTAAGCCATTTACCTTCAAGTGTTATGTGGATAAAATAAGCAAGTAAATTTATAATTAAAATTTTTATGGAATATATCTTGAGAAAGTATTACTTAAAATAACTTTAGTAAATAAGTATAAAATTAAAAAATGAAATAAGTAATACAGTATTTTTAGTTATTAAAAAATTCAAAGTGACAGTTAATTTTATTTGGCTGAACAGAATAGATAAATCTCTGGCAAGACTCAAAGAACACTATCAAAAACCTAGCCTAAGTTAAATAAACATTGGCTAGGTTTTATTATTTAAATCATACTATAACTTAAAAAGAATAAAGCGAATCTTTAGACTCTTTTAATTTTTGTGCTAATTCAGAAGCTTCATATCGCTCTGTTACTATTTCGATATAAGAGGCATTTTCTGAGGATCCTGCGACTTCAAGCGCTTTATTTAATTCATCTATTGTTGTGACTTTCTCACAATACCAATCTCTTGCACCAAATGCTTTAGGTAATTGATGATAATTCCATTGAGCAAGATCGTTATAATAAGCTTCGGGATAATCACATAATAATCGTTCAATTAAGTAACCATCGTTATTTAAAACAAGGATGATTGGTTTTAATCCAAAACGAACAAATTGGCTAATCTCTTGTACGGTTAATTGATGCGAGCCTTCACCTGTAATTAAAATAACTCGTTTGTTAGGCGCTGCAAGTGCAGCACCAAATGATGCAGGTGTTGCCCAACCAATAGAACCCCATAATGTTTGATTATGGAATTGTGCACCATCTGGTAATAGGGAAAAACCTAACCCCATTGATGATGTACCTGTTTCAGCAATAATAATATCGTTAGGTTTAAAAAACTTTTCTAAATGAGGATAGAGATACTGAGCAGTAATTTTACTATTATCAGATAATACAGCTTTGCCTAATCCTTTGGCTTTTATCTGATGATAAGTTCTATTCGGTAATCTTTGAGTTAGTGCTGAGAGCACGTCTTCCATATAAATGGATGTATAGATAACAGAATCAATCTCAACATATTCTGGCATGATGCTGATATATTGCTTTGATTTAATATTGGCAGTGAAACTCCCTGTATTAAAGTCAGTCATCATTGCACCAATTCCTAATACGTAATCACTATTTTCTACAAATTCTCTGACTTCAGGTGTCATTAATTTGCCATCATACATACCAACATATTGAGGATGAGATTCACTTAAAATACTTTTATCCATAAACATAGTGGCATAAGGTAAGCCGGTCTTATCAATAAAAGATCGAACACTATCTGATAACCCTAAACGTGCGGATAAAATACCGGGCAATACGCAGGTATTATTGCTGTGTGTAAGTTTTTCAATAATGAGTGATACTACTTTTTCAAGTATTTCTTGATCGCTTATTGGTTTTTTCGGTGTGATGATTGGTGAATATTCTATCACTTGCATAGTGGCATAATCAGAAGGTAAGCCAATATAAACAGGACGACGCTCTTTTAATGCAGTCACAATTAAGCGTTCCATTTCGGGAATACAATTTTCAGGTGTCAATATTGTGTGAGCACAAGCAAGGCGTTGGCCTAATTGATAAAAAATATCAAAATCACCATTACCCAATGTGTGATGAACCAGACGCTTACTTTTTTGTACACCACTTGCTGGCATACCAACTAAATGAAAGATAGGTAAGTTTTCTGCATAAGAGCCAGCGATAGCATTAATCGCACTTAATTCACCAACACCAAATGTTGTCGATAACGCAGCCATACCTTTAATTCGGGCATAACCATCAGCAGCGTAAGCCGCATTTAATTCATTGCAGTTACCAATCCAACGCATATGGTTGCTATTACAAATAGTATCTTCTATGGGGAACGCATAATCACCTGCAACACCAAAAACATCACTTATTCCTAAGTCATATAGGCGGTTTAACATATACTCAACGACAGTCTTACTCATATTATCTCCATAAAATCCGAATAATAGTCTGTAAAAGTAGAAGAATGCTTTTACATTATGCTTAATGTTTTATCGCGGATATTATTTGATATGAAATGGTTTATTATCATTGAGGGTATAACTAAATGTAATAAGGTAAGCTTTGCTAATGGATATTCGTACATTGCGCTATTTTGTTGAGGTTGTTCAATTAAATGGTTTTAGCCGAGCCGCTGATGCGCTATTTATCACTCAACCTGCGGTTAGTCGTAGTATTAAAAAATTAGAAGATGAGTTAGGTGTTACTTTATTAGTGAGAGAAGTTGATGGTGTCAGGCTAACGGATGATGGTGCAATACTATTTGAACATGCAAAACAGATACTTGCGCAATTTAATAATATGAATAAAGCATTACAGGATAAGTCTGGGCCATTAACAGGGGTATTAAATGTTGGATTACCTCCTGTAATAGCCTCGACTTATTTTGCTGATATTATTATGGCATTTAGTTCTCTTCATCCTCAGGTTGAACTAAAAATATTTGAATTAGGCACTAAGCAAATGGCTGATGCCATGAGAGAAGGAAGGGTTGAAACAGCCGCGGTCGTATTGCCTTTTAATGAAGATACTTTTGAATTAATACCTTTTTCAGAAGACCACTTAATGTTAGTAATGTCGCCATCCCATCCTTTGGCTATAAAAAAGGAAGTTCATTTTAAAGAGTTGATTAATGAGCCTTTTATTTTCTTTTCTGAAGATTTTCGTATTAATGATTTAATTTATAGTGCTTGTGGTATTTACAATACTATGCCTATTATTGCGGGGCGTAGCAATCATTTAGATTTAATTATTGCAATGGTAAAAGCGGGTGTGGGAATAACGCTTTTACCTAACAGCATGTGTAATAAAAACCCTATTGATGATTTGGTTGTTGTTCCAGTGGTCGAGCCAATATTGTCATATCAAATAGCACTAGCGAATAATAAAAATAACTATAAAAGCCGCAGTTGCCAAGCATGGGAACAGTTAGCAAGAAAAAAGCTAATAATAGAATAAAACATTAAAATGGAGCTTATTTATATTCTATTTAAGAAATAAATATCAAAATTATCTTTAAATAATAAAATGATTAAAAATAAATAAATGTTATTTTTTAAGAAACGCGGATAGCTGTATAAAAGTAGTTACATAAATGATAAGTTTATATTTTGCACGTAGTCTTACGAGTAATAACAAAAACGGGCAAATAAAAGATTAATCAGACAAGACAGGAATAGGATAGGGAAAATGAATGAGAGTAATAGTTCTGTAAATCAACATTTTATTCGCAAACTTGAAGGTATTGTTGGTAAAAAACAGGTATTAACACAAGCACATAAAACAGAACGTTATCGTAAAGGTTTTCGTTCAGGACAAGGTAAGGCGTTAGCCGTTGTCTTTCCCGCTAATTTATTAGAACAATGGCGAGTTTTTAAAACCTGTGTTGAAGCCGATAAAATTATTATTATGCAAGCGGCGAATACTGGATTAACAGAAGGCTCGACACCTAATGGTGATGATTATGATAGAGACATCGTGATTATTAGTACATTACGTCAAGATAAAATACAGGTTCTCTCAGAGCATAATCAAGTTATCGCTTTTCCTGGCAGTACGTTATGGCATTTAGAGAAGGTGTTAAAGCCATTAGGGCGTGAGCCTCATTCTGTTATTGGATCATCTTGTATTGGTGCATCGGTAATAGGGGGAATTTGTAATAACTCGGGTGGTGCTTTAGTTCGCCGCGGACCTGCATATACCGAATTATCACTTTATGCTCGAGTTAATGAAAAAGGGGAAGCTGAATTAGTTAACCATTTAGGTATTGATTTAGGTGAAACGCCAGAAGAAATATTAACTAATTTAGATAATCGTCATTATCATGAGAAACAGATAAAAACGACAGAAAAATTAGCTTCTGACCATGAATATCATGAGCGTATACGCGATGTTGATGCTAATACACCATCTCGTTTTAATAATGATGAACGCCGTTTATATGAAGCTGCTGGGAGCGCAGGAAAATTATCTGTATTTGCCGTGAGATTAGATACTTTCCCAGCAGATCATCGCACTCAGGTTTTTTATATTGGTACTAATAATCCGGACGAGCTTGAAGATATTCGTCGTCATATTTTAAGTCATTTTAAAAAGCTACCTGTTGCAGGGGAATATATGCACAGAAGCTATTATAAAATGGCTGAAGTGTATGGAAAAGATACGTTTTTGGTGATTGATAAATTAGGCACAGATAAAATGCCAATATTATTTGCCGTAAAAGGGCGAGTAGATGCGGTATTAAATAAAGTGCCTTTCTTACCTAAAAACATGGTAGATAGAACCATGCAATTTATGAGCAAACTATGGCCTGCTCATTTACCAGAGCGTATGACAGATTTTCGTGACAAATATGAACATCATCTTATGTTAAGAATGGCTGATGATGGAATTGAAGAAGCTGCGACTTATTTAAAAGAATACTTTAAATCAGCATCAGGCGATTATTTTGAATGTACTGAAGAAGAGGGAAATAAAGCCTTCTTGCATCGTTTTGCCGCCGCAGGTGCTGCTGTCCGTTATCATGCCGTTCATGTTAATGACGTAGAAGATGTGTTGCCATTAGATATTGCATTGCGTCGTAATGACAAAGATTGGTTTGAAAAACTACCACCCGAAATAGAGAGTAAATTACTTTATAAACTCTATTGTGGGCATTTTATGTGTCACGTTATGCACCAAGATTACATTATTAAAAAAGGTGTTGATGCTAAGGCATTAAAAGCAGAAATGCTGGCGCTATTAGATCAACGTGGAGCAGAATATCCCGCAGAGCATAACGTGGGCCATATGTATTATGCTAAGCCTCAATTAAAAGCATTCTATAAACATAACGATCCAACCAATAGCATGAACCCAGGTATTGGTAAAACCTCAAAATTAAAATATTGGGGAGATGAGTGTGGTTGTGGACGCGCTCATAATGAGGCTAATACAGAGAATAAAGAATAATAGTTTTATACTGAGCTTATTTAAGCAACAAGAAAGGCAGGGTAAAACCTGCCTTTTATTTTATCAATTAACTCGCAATCTCTTGAGCATATAAATAAAGCTCTTGTAGCTGTTTTAATTTTTCCTCGTTATCAGCGTGTTCTTCCGCTAATAACTGAATAGTATTAATATATTCCGTTAGTTTTTCTGGCGTTAACATCTCTTTTCTATGCGCCAACCAACGTTGTTGTTCATCATAATCAAGCGTTGAAGGATAATTTCTTGCACGATAACGGAAAAATAGAGGTTCCATTCTCGCATCTTCAAACGTTAAATCTAAAGCTGGTAAATTCTGTGGTTGTGTTGAGCGAATAATCTCCATCGCACTACGATCATTTTCACTGAAAAAACCATTATAAATCTGTGAATCAACATTATCGGATACAGCAAAAGGCGTTTGTTGTGCAAATATTTCCACAACTTTATTGCGTATATCAGGGTGAGAAAACAAGATCGCTTGATTTTTTAAACAAGTATCAACATCTAAACCAATTCTATCTGCATCTTGTTGTCTTAATGTCTTTTGCGGTGCGACAATTGGGCATTTATTAATATGCAATAATTTAATTGGAACAGGTGGCTCATCAGCTGATAATTCACTACGTGGTGTATATAAACGCTCACGTAATTGGTCTGAGTTGAGGGTTAATAGAGGAGATATATCTGCGGCTAAGTCACAAACAATAACTGCATTACGATTATCAGGATGCCACGCTAATGGGGCAACAAGACTTAAATTAGAACGCGCGGCACCAAACATACCTGAAACATGCACAATCGGTGTCATTGCTGGAATATCAATTAGCGCTTGCACTTTGCGTTTATCACGTAAATTAAAGAAATAATCAAACATTCGTGGTTGAGCTTGTTTTAATTTTTTTGCCATCGCAATGGTGGCATAAACATCAGACATTGCATCATGGGCATTTTCATGAGAAATGCCATTGGCTTTAGTTAATAACTCTAAACGAAAGCTTGGAAAACCGTCCTCATTTTCAGGCCAAATAATACCTTCAGGGCGCAGTGCATAACAGGCACGTAAAACATCAAGTAAATCCCAACGCGAGTTTCCTTTTTGCCAGCTATAAGCATAAGGATCATAAAAATTACGATAAAGGATATTACGAGTGACTTCATCATCAAAACGAAGGTTGTTATAACCCATAATACAGCTATTAGGTTGGCTAAAAGCTTGGTGGATTTGGCGAGTAAACTCTGCTTCAACCATCCCATTTTTTGCCGCAATTTGAGGGGTTATTCCCGTGATCATCACGGCTTCTGGATGAGGTAGATAATCATCATTAGGTTTGCAATAAATAACGAGAGGATCTTCAATAATATTGAAATCCATATCAGTTCTTATACCTGCAAATTGAGCTGGGCGATCTAGGGCAGGATTAGTGCCGAAGGTTTCGTAGTCATGGATATAGAACGTTGGTTGTTTGATTGTGTTAGTCAATGTTATCTACCGTAATAATTTGTGTTTTAATTCATTGATTTATTGCTGTTTATAGCACCTTGACATCAACTATTTCGCTCTTTTGAGTGCTAATGTTCTTTACTGTCCAGTATCGTCCATGTCATATTGAGTACAGAATGAGTACAAAACTACAAAAAAGAGTGAGTACAAAATATTATGGCTCTTAGTGACACGAAGCTTAGATCTATTAATGGTAAACCATATTCAGGTAAACCAGAAGTAGCTGATGAAGATGGTCTCAGCGTTAGGATATCTCCAAAGGGAGTGATTACCTTCCAATGCAGATATAGATTAGATGGAAAGCAGCATAGAATTAGCATTGGTAGATACCCAATAGTTACTCTTAGAGATGCTAGGGTAAGGGCTGATGAAATTAAGGAATGTGTTGCTAGGGGAAACGATCCTAGACATCATGATGGAAAAGAAAGCAGAAACATTGTTACATTGCATGACTGCATCTCTTATTGGAAGCAAACCTACTTCCCGCAACTGAGAGAGAATACAATACTATTGTATGAAGCTGTTGTTGTTAAAAATACCAAAAATATCTTTACTGGCATTGATATAGAGGAGATATCCTCTAAAAATTGGATGGATTTATTTCTGGCTTTCGAAAAAGAAAACCCCAAGAAAGCAAGAACTATATTTGTACAGCTTAAGTCAGCTATAAATTGGTGCATTAGAAGGCAGTTTATTAACTCATGTGAGCTTATGAAAATAAGCCCAAAAGATATAGGTATAAGAACAAATAAAGGCGAGAGAGTTCTGACATATAATGAACTTGCTAAAATATGGATAGCAATAGAAAGAAGCCGAGCATCAACATCTAATAAGCTTTTGCATCAAATGGCTATGCTATGGGGATGTCGATTATCAGAACTAAGAAGATCGAGAAAGTCAGACTTTGACTTGAAGGAGAAGGTATGGACCATTACTCCTGAATATAGCAAAGCAAAAAATACAATAAGAAGACCTATATTTGATGGAATAGAGCCATTATTAAATAAGGCACTAATCACATACAAAGATTATTTATTCCCGGGGCAAGATATTAGCAAACCAATAACAATAGCGGCTGCTAATAGATATATTGGAAGAATAAGAGATGAAATGAACTTAGAATACTGGAGAGCTCATGATTTTAGGCGCTCTCTAGCTACTAGGTTATCAGAGGAGGGTGTTGCCCCGCATGTCATAGAAAAAATGCTAGGGCATGAGCTTGGTGGGATCATGTCTGTGTATAATAAGCACGACTGGATTGATGATCAAAGAAAGGCGTATGAGATTCACTTTACGAAAATAATGGATCACGTTAGGGAGTTGTCTGACTAGCGCCACCGTTTTTAATCCACTTATAAACATCTGTTCTAAGGTATGCTTTAGGTCTCAATCTAATAGGGCGAGGAAATTTTCTTCTTCGCTCGTAATCCCATAAAGTTTGTCTCGATGAGATTCCTAATTTATTCATCACTTCATCACTAGTCATTAATGTTCTATCCATTCTTCTCTTCCTTTTGTAATTTCCGTAGGTAATACGATAAAACCATCTTGTCCTGATAGTTCATGTGATTTAGAGGCTTAAACTTTGGCGTGTATTTATCGAGGATCTGAGTGGTTAGTTTGTCGTTTGGTATTCCGTGGCTTCTGATTTCGATTAAGCATTCCTTTGCTATTTGCCTTCGTGCGTTTTCCATTGCCTGTGCATTCATAGTCTTTGCCTTTTATTTCTCATTATTACTCTGAGAGAATTGGGGCAATTTTCTATTTCAACGTTATAAATTGTATTTTTAATTTTAACTCTGTGATTTATTCGAAATCCTTTCTTGCTTTTATCGTGGATATTTAAAGCTGCATTTATTGCCATCTTTTCTATATCATTAACATCACCATGAATTCTGATTTCCATAATTCACCTACGCTATTTTCCATTCATTTAATATTTGATTTGAGATGTTTAATTATTAAACTCGATAGCCTTTAACAGATATATTTCCATTTTTATTTCTAACTATCCATACTTGCATATCATTAAGAGAATAAGCACACTCTTTATATTGAATATCAATGAAATTAGATAAGCACCAATGTGAGTATGCAATTAATTCAATATCATCTTTATTTTTAACTGTTGTTGTTATTCTCATTCTCCGAATCCTTTATACATAAGAAAATAATCATTGCTGCCTTTAATGGATTGGCAATACAGCACTCTATGTTTCCGTCGTTAGTTGCAAACTGGAATTGTCTATCTTGATATATAAGGCTAATTCCATATTCGTTAATAATCGGCATTGCGTCAGATGGGTTGTTGCAAGGGTCGAAAGGCGTTGCATCCATATCATCAAACAAAACTATTTCAGTGCGTTCATATGCGATTGTGTTTAATTTAAGATTTTCAGCAACCTTTTTATTAATCTCGAAATCAGATAGTTCGGTGTATTTATTCATTGATTAATCCTTAACAGTTATTTTGTAATTACCCGCATGTGATTTCTTCCCGTACGCCGTTTTCCCATCACCAGTAGCCACGGCTAATGCATTAACATCTGGCTTATTACTGATAATTGTTTTTGCTGCTTCAAGAGCAAATAAATACTCATTATCTTTACATTCAATTGTTATTTTCACGAATCACCTCTCCACAAACAAATTCAACATTCCTCACTGACATTAAATATTCAGCACGTTTATTGCATTCCGATTTCGTGTATATATCTTCCGTTATAGGCACAGCAGAACCCTGTATTAGCATGAGCAATACATATCCGATTATTTGCATGGTTGTTTAATCTAATTTATATAGCGGGGTTACTTTAAATGGTGAGCCATGAGATTGAAAATGAATATCTATATTTTCAGATGTAACTGCATCAGTAGTGAATTGCATTTTCTCATCATGAAACACAGGGTACATCCAAGCGACAGGCTGTAGATTGTTAATGCGTTCGATATATTCGCAAATTTTTATTAGCGTATTTAAATTAACATATGATCGTTCATGCCCAACGCTTAATACCTTAGCTTTATTTTTTAAATCAATCGCTAACTCCAAGATTTCATCATTCATTTTTTATTTTCACTCCATTGCTGATTAATGCCTGATTAACTAAATCTTCGTCATAACACCAAGTTTCGCAATTTTCATTTGCAATAAATGGCTCTGGCAAATCAACCTCCAAACTCTCGCGTGATGCTTCCCACACCATCCACATGACAGGGATAATACCTTTCACCCAAGGGTAATCACCTTTACTTATAAACTCTTCAAATTGCCGCCTTGATTTATCCATCACTCCACCTTTCTATATCCAGCTTGATAAAGCAGACTGGCAATGTCTGCACTGTCATTTTTGGCCGCATAACCTTCAATTAATCGAATAATTTCTTTAATTTCCTTTTCTGCTATTTCCTTACGCTTTTCATCTGCAATTTCTTTCGCCAAATCAGAACACTCAAAACAAATATTTGCTGCTTTACCTTGGATTAAATTGTCCTTACTACCGCTTCCACCGCAAAAGTTACAAACATTCCTAGGGTCTGGTTCTGGTAATGTGAAATTCATAATTTGATTATGGTATGTAAAGGTATTCATATTCATTCCTCTTCATTGCATCCCTGCGAGTTACCATTGATCACCGTCTCTGCATCTTCAAGGGTGTCGAATAGACCAGCCTCATACCCACAATTAAGGCATTGAATTATGAAACCATATGTATTTGACGTCTGATCATAAGATTGGATTATTTTTGTTTCATCTCCGCAGTCATGGCATTGATACTGTTTTCCTTTCATATCTATCTCCTGTTTGCATCCTTGCACTTAGTTCGTGGGTTAAATAGGTAAATCCAGTTGGCAATTAAAAGCTTCACAAGATTCACTACAAGAACCTGATTTATATCCGCCAGAACCTTTAACTACACTAGCTATTTCATCTCTTGTATGGCCCTTGAATAAAGCAATTATTCCTTCCAGTGAATTATTACCTCTAAACATAATTTGGCTTGATTGCTGCTCTCGATTAACTTCTCTGACATCCCCATTAATCACATCAATAAATTGCTTCGCTAGAATAGGCTCATCTCTTGCAGCTAAGGCAATTTTATTTACACTTTTCTTGATGCAGAAAACGCAGTTTCCGAGGTGCTCAGGAATGTTTAAATCGAAAGGTTGTTTTGACCACCAGTGATTAATATCATCCTTTTCAAAGTCACTGATATCAGCTAGATAATTAATGCCATCCTTTGGCTTCAATCTGTTTTGTTCATCTGCTCGTATTCCGATCCATGTCGTATATTCATCAAAGTTATCTTTGCAGTATTTGGTGACTGGATTGAATTTCATTTCCCTGGTGCAGAACGCACCAGCTGGATAGGGTAGTCCGTATTTTTTAACTATGGCTTTCCATGGCTCAAGGTCATGCTTGATTTCACTGACGGGTATTACTTCGTAGCTATTTCCTTGTCCAAGTTCTGGATTAACTACGACACGCAAACAGGTTAAGTTAATACCCCAATGTGATACGACATTTTTAATGAACTCGTATGTCTTTGGGTGTTCCGCTCCTGTGTCCATGTAAATGTATCTAACATCCAAATCTTCCTTGATTCGTCTTTGTTTCATCAGATGCACGAGATAAGCCGAGGTTCTGCCGCCAGAAAAACTGACAACATGAATCATGGTTATATCCTTTGGTTAAACGGGTAGGGTGGTTAGAAGGGTATTTCTTGGTCATCCCAATCTTGAGGTGGCTCATTTTGTGGTGCTTGCGGTTGTTGTGCTGGTTGCTGTGGCTTCTGGCTTCCTGCCTGATTACCACCGTTACCGCCTAGCATCTGCATTGTGCCACCGATATTGACCACTACTTCCGTTGTGTATCGGTCTTGTCCGCTCTGGTCTTGCCATTTACGTGTTTGCAGAGAGCCTTCGATGTATACCTGACTTCCTTTTCTCAGATATTCATCTGCAATTTCTGCTAATTTTCCGAAGATGCATACTCGATGCCACTCAGTTTTTTCTTTCATCTCACCGGTTTGTTTGTCACGCCACGATTCCGATGTGGCTAGTGTGAGATTTGCTACTGCGCCACCACTCGGCATATAACGTATTTCAGGGGCTTGCCCCAAATGACCAATGAGAATTACCTTGTTTACGCCTTTACTTGCCATTATGCAGCTTCCTTAAGTTCTTTAATCCGAATGCCTGTTAAACGCTCACATTCCTTTTGTGATTCAGTACCAGCCAATGCATTCCATGCTTTTTTGTACTCATCCATGATTTGTGACTGATTCGTAGCTGTTCCAAGGAAGTTAGTGTAATCAGCTAACACCTGCTCTGCCGTCCGTGGCGCTACGTTATGAATTTCCGCATCTGCATCAATTGCTGTTTCTTCTGTTGGAATACAGAACGCCTGAAATGCCGCGTACTTATATGCAATGGACATGGCTTTGTTTGTGGCTTTATCTCCGCTATCCATAGCTTCGCCATATGTCATGACTGTGTGTTTACTGCCATCCGTGACAGACACAAAGTCAAATTCAGCCTTAACAGTGACATAATTTAATACGCCTCCGCTCTTGCTAGTTCTTTCGCATACAGATCGCTCAGTACAGCGAGTTAAAATAAGTAATCCGTGCCTAACTAATGCAGGGGCTAGGGCGTTATAAACCGCATCAATACCCCTAAACGCATAATTTACGCCACCGCCCCTGGGCTTTTCCTTACTGATGCCTTTTTCAGCCAACTCCTTAGCAACATTACTTATTGCCTTGTATACTTCACTCATCTCTTTTCTCCAGCCAGTATTTAATTGAAAACTCAATATCAGGATCTAAATCAGGCTGATTGAGCAACCAAGTTAAATAACCTGTGTTTTCTTTCTTAATTTCGGCGAATGTCATTCCTTTGTACTTACCGAAGCGTAACTTGTTTAATAATGATGGCTGATTAGTTATTTCTAACATTTCCGTATCTGACCACCCTGAATCATCCTTGATTCGTTTAAACAATGACGCTGTAACAATGCAGTCATATAGCGCTCTGTGTGCGTGTAATCCATCTGGCACATGAACATTCAGCTTTAGCGCGTAACGTAGATATTGATTGCTGTGGCTCTCTAACTCTGGATATAAGCGTCTTGCCAGCTTTAACGTGCAAATAAACGGAACATCCATTTCCGGCATCATTCGCTTATCGAACTCGGCATTATGTGCAACTAGGTAATCGGCTCCCTTGTAATCGTTGATAACGTCATCAATTAGCGGAGAATCAGCAACCATTTCATCAGTGATGTGGTGAATGGCCATTGCGCTTATTGAGATAGGTTTTTGTGGGTTTACAAAGTGCGACTTCTGAGAAGTGTAATCAATTTCATTGTTGTTAATGTCGACACTTGCAATCTCAACTATTCCGCTGTCAAAATCACAAGTCTCTGTATCTACTACTCTGTATGTCATATTAATCTCCCAAATACTGACCAGATCGGCGATCACTTCCGTAATAATCGATTTCAAATTTATTACTCGGTGCAGAACTCCTTTCTGCATCACGTAACGCTTGAATATGTTGAGGGATAGGAGGGTGATTTTTCGATGCGTCCAAGTTCATGTGTAGCAGTTCCATTGCTAGTCGCTTTTCTCTCTCCTTCACGCTCGTATTCGGCAAATGCCCCTCAATCATTGCAATAGCTTGAGCCAGAGCTTCCTCTCTGTTTTTTGCTAATGATGGAGATGTTAATTGAGGGTATTTATCGGTAGGGTAGGAATTAGAAACGTTCATTGAAAATCCCCCTGAAAGTCCTTCATTGGCAATGACAGTCCTTGTCGTCCTAACACTTCCGTTTGATACATAAATTCATTGCGTTCGCGTTCCTGCGATTCTTTACGCTTCCTGCGTAATTCTTCTAACCATTGCTTTGAGTTGCTCATAACTCCTCCCTAATAAACAGCACCCAATGCGTTTTATCGTTCTTACCGACACGCTGTACTATTGTTGGTTTTTGGTCGGTTAGCGCTAAAACTTGCTTGGTAGGTATTTGCGTTTCATTCCACTTGAATGCCAATGTTCCGTTTGGCTTGAGCACTCTAAATGCTTCACTAAATCCTTTTGATAAATCGTCTTTCCATGACTCTTTATTTAATCTCCCATACTTTTTAAACATCCATGCGTTGTGGTCAACTCTAATTAAAATCAGCGATAATGTCTGGTGTGATATTTAGCTTCCTGCCATCACATAAAATGTGTTTCTCTGCGCGGATGTCGCTGTAAATTGCTCGGTTATCTTCCTTATCAAACCAGAACATGCGACTACCACAGCACATATCCAAGATGAGGTGCATGACTATCTCCTTACGTGAACGCATACTCTCCACGCGTATTAACCTGACGTAAAATGCGATTTGTCTTTTCGCATTGCTGTTTAAATTTCCAATCATCAAACAATAATTCGACTTGTTGCTCAGTCATTTCAGACTCGCGAAGTAAGGTGAATATCTGTTGCTTTGCATGTTTTTGCTTTGCGTTCATGCTGTACTCCATATGCTGTTTTTAATGTTTCGTTTGCTTCGCGCCATCCATTCTCATCCGTGAGAAATAAAGCAATTCCAGCTTTGCTTTGGGCTACACGTAATTTGTATTTATCAATATTCATGCTTACCTCTGGATGTGCGAAATCTGCGCTAATCTTGCGATAGCGATTGTTATTTGGTTTCTCTGGTGTTGGTGCGGTGGGTTACTGCTGAGGTATTTCTTTGATATCTAATTCCGTGATGTTTGCCTTAGCTCCAATTACTGCCCATAGATAAATGTGCTCTGCACAATCGCCTTCATCCTCTGCTTCAATATCTTTTTCCCAAGGCTTACCATTCCATTTGCAAGTTACTTTAAACATTGGCATGTCATACTCCCTCCGTTATTAACTAAATACGATGCTATTTGCTGTTTGATAAGTCGTAAAATACGCCGTAGGTTATCTCTTCAAAGCAATCTGGAATGTTTGGTTGTTTATCCATGCCTCTCTCATGATTTGGTATGGCACAAATAAGAAAGCTTTTATCAGTTTGTGGATATCCTACAATCGTTTCCAGCATTCGCATTCCAGCACCGCTACCGTGTTGACTAACAGAGCAGCACTGAATATCAAACTTATTGATGATGTAATCTTTAAAACAGGGTAACTCTTTGAGTTTCTTATTTAGTTCGTCTTTCACTGCGTCCAATGCCGCGTTGAATTCTTTACCTTTCTTCGAGTTAGTTTTGGCGCGAATAACTCTTAATTCACTGGTTCGCTGAATCTCTTTAACTGCAAAATCGAATTCTTTATCTACGGCAAAAGCAAATGCGCGAATTGTCGTACCATTTTCACCCCATGAATTACTAAAGCTAACGCCTTTAGCTCCAACGCTTTCAATGGCTTCGTGGAGTAGCTCCTGCCGCTTAGCGCGGATTTCATCCGTTTCCTTTTTGATTTGCTTGGTGGCTTCTTTGCTAATTTTATAAAATCGGTAATCCCTTGGTTCCATCTCTATCTCCTATCTATTAATCAACTCACCAACCTAGCTCTCTAGGCTTTCGTCATATTCCCAGTTTTCGTTATATCCA
Organism: Proteus sp. G2618; assembly: GCF_009915995.1. Classification (NCBI taxonomy): domain Bacteria; kingdom Pseudomonadati; phylum Pseudomonadota; class Gammaproteobacteria; order Enterobacterales; family Morganellaceae; genus Proteus; species Proteus sp. G2618. Next base: position 17,746 of record NZ_JAABNI010000014.1, read on the forward strand.
TATTCACGAGGATTACTGTCTGGATGATTTAATTTAAAAGCGAACTCTGTCCATTTGCGCTTTTCTTCATCGGTCTGCTCATTCCATGATGGCGCGATGCTTTCAACGATGATTTCGCCATTTTTGATTGTGTAATAACCACAATTGCTGCCAGTATCTTCATCGGCATAATTAACTGTGATTTCTTCATTTGGGAATTTCTGAGATAGCAACTTTAATGCAGGGAATGGATGAGACCATGCGGTTTCAAATGAGACTTTATTGTCTGATTCTTTAGAAGAATTATAGGCGCCCCATTTTGTTCCCCATACATTTCTAGCGAAATCCATACTGTGATAAAAACCGTGTTTACGCTTATTCCTCATCATGCAGACAAACTGCTCAAAGCTTTCATCTGTCATGTTTAGAGCGTTAGCGCCTTTCTGGGTAGATGCTTGCCATGCACCAAGTAGTGGGTTATCACTAAGTTTCTCTTTGCACATAAGCTTCGCTGCGTTTTCAGCGTCGCCATAAAATCCGCTTGCGCCATTGATACTTAAATCATCTGGCATTGGGTTAATTACTTTGAAGTCTACAACTCCATCGTCATTAAGAATCGCGTTAATTACTACGGAGCTGGCTTCAATAATGTTTGTTACATGATTTGGCATGTGAAATTCCTTTTGTTTAATCAACTCACCACAGCCCACAGAATGGACTGTAATTAGTTAATTAGCCGAATTTAGGTAATAAAAAACCCCGCACTTGCGAGGCGTTTTTCGTGAAATGTAATATATTTTATTTTCGTCTTTTTGCTGATGCGAAAGCATCCGCCATAGCTGTGGATAATTTTGACGATAAATCACTAATCTGATTTTCTATATCTGGAAGGTTTATCTCTATCTTATCTTCATTAGCCGTATTCTTGTGGATTGCTAATCGGCGTTCTTTCTTTTTATTAACCTTATTTATATAAGAATCATTTACAACAATAGCTTCGGTAGAGAGTGTTATTACACCAGAAAATTCAATCGCTATCTCTATCGAGCTTTGATTTTCATATACTTTAGCTGATATTGAATTAACTCTATTTTTCTTATGCGCCTCATATATAGACAATGATAAGGAATTATCTAAAATTAAGTAGTTGGTGTTAAACCCTCTATTTAGCAATCCTGTTATCAACAATTTCTTTAAATTATCATCTTGATTTGCAATCAATTGCATTTTTTCAATACTTAAAATCCCAACAAACCACTTATCATCAGGATTTCTATTTTTAGAAATAGATTCTATATAATCTTTTGAGATATAAGTTATACCATCAGAGAGTACATTTAGATTAATATACATTCCGTGTGATTCAGACTTACACTTAAATGCAAATGGATTGCACTCTGTTGTTTTTTTAAATATTAAGCTTGCGTTATTTGAAAAGTATTTATCAAATTTATTTTTTAATATTAAAATTTGAGCTGTTAATTTCCCATTTTCAATAATATCAACAAGATAATAAATATTGTCTACTGTATTTTTAATGCCAAATATTTTAATTGGCTCTTCGATTATAATTTTATTATCCTCTTTAGGAGGAGCGATAATTACTTCATTAAATCTAGTAGAAAATAAATTCTTACCATTATGGGTTTGAATCTTACCTCGCTCCACTGAACCAAATATTATTAAGTTCTCTGCATCCTCTATGGATATCCTCATTTTTGAGAACGTCTTTTCATCAAAAGAAAATCGTATTTCTTCTTTTCCGAGAATTCCTTGAATTTTTAAGGCGCCACTTGATGTGATCACTGCCTTTTTTATAATCACGGGTTCCCACCCACGATCTTGAGCTGATAGTAATTTCCTTTTTTTCTCAACAAAAGTACTGTAACACGGATGAATTGGCCAAGGAGGGCCAAGGGAATCAAACAATACTCTAGATCCAAAAGAATTTTCATAATAAAAAACATCTTTACCACACTTTTGGCATGTTGCATTTGGTATAACGAAAGATGATTTATGACTTAGCTTTCTCTCATTTGTTTTATGCTTTGGAGTAGAAACATAAAACATTGTACCACTATTACCAGCAATCTCTTCATCAACGACCATCGGAACCACTCTTCCATTGATCATTCTAAATATTGTTTTACCCATTAAAAACAATCCTCCTTAAATTATCTTAATCGGTTAACACCTTGCAGTTACATCCTTAACTCTACCATTTTTCTTATGAGTAGTTGCATATAAAGACATGCTTGGTAGCACAGAACTACTAATTTTTTTCCCTGAATAAGGCTTTCCAAAACAGGCTCTCCTTGCATCTCTTATTTTAATAAGCTCTCTATCTGTTGCATGCTGATGATATTTTTGTATGTGTTCTAAAGGTGATTTGGGATTAAATCTATTTCCACATACAGGACAATCAAGAAAGTTTTTTTTCATTTTAAATCTCCAACAAATGAAATATATCTCAATGAAATAAATTTCGTTTGTTGTGAATGTGGGTTTTGCCTCTTCGGTACATTGTCTCTATATAAAGCTGAGATACGCCGTCCGCCCGTCGATATAGTGCGCCGTTCACTTCTTTCAATCTTTGGCTTTCGTTATTTGCCTTCGATGAACTAAATATACCCATAGGTAATCGATAAGTAAATACCTATGGGTAAACAAAATAGCGATGAAATGTTTACCTTGATGATATTTCAGGTAATTTTTTTATACTTTATTTTTATTTAGGTACAAAAAAAGCCCTAAAAGGGCTTTTTTATTCATTTATAGGTAAACTATCCGAGAAACTTATATTTTATTGATTGGCTAACTAATACCTTTGCATGGATATAAACACTATTAACGTTATCTTCTTCCAAATACCAAGTTTCATATTTTGGATTATCAGATATGACGGCCAGTCTCTTATATTGCTTTTGAAGCCTCTTTATATACAGCTGATTATCTAAAACGAAGACATAAATTCCATCACCATCAAAAAAGTTAGTGGTGATATCTACGAATATTTGATCTCTAGGCTCAAATGTTTCAGCCATAGAGTCCCCTTTTACAGTTATCATCTTGATAGTATTAGCCGGCCTACCACCAAATAATCGCTTGGCTTCATCGGCTGAATATTCTATAGCTGTTATTGTTTCAATAAAGTCATCTATAACCATAACTCCAGGACCAGCGCTAGCTTGAATGTCTAGCATCTCAACTTTGAAGTTATCATTAGTCTCTGGAAGTGTAAATGTAGAATCATTTATGCCATCCATCCACCCAGCAGGAAGACCTAAAGCTCTCTGAATAGCTATAACCATCTTATCCCCAATCCTCTTATATCCTTTTTTGTTAGGGGAGTAGAGCATTCTAGATACATAAGACTTGTCTTTACCTATGGCGCGAGAAAACTCTTCTTGCGTCTCATATTGAGCAACAAGTTCAGCAAGTCTTTTGCGCCTTTTTTCATATAAATCATTTTCTGAGTTCATAAGTAAATCATCTATTAAAAATACCTTTTGGTAAATTGCCTGTGGGTATTGATATTATGTATACCTACAGGTATATTTAATGTGTTTTATATAAACAAGGACAACAAATGGAAAAGTTAAGGATATTTTTAAACTCACTTTCTGTACCTGAACAGGAAATGTTCGCTATTAGATGCGGAACAACCATAGGATACCTAAGAAAGGCTATCTCTAAAGGCTCAAGACTCGGAACAGAACTTTGTGTCTTGATTGAAAAAAATAGCAATTCAAAAGTGACTAGAAAAGACCTTTACCCAGACGACTGGATAAAAAATTGGCCTGAGCTAGTCGCTTAGATTATTAATCTCCAACTGAACGGCACAGTATATTGTCGGGCTACCGGATAGCACTAGCTAAATGGTTAGAGGAGGCAAAACCCAATTACACACTATCATCAACAATCCGCTCATATGGAATGAGCCATGGATCATTACTGCTGTTCCCAATATGGGAAGTAATCTAAGAAGGAATTTAAACTATGGAACTATCAAAAACTATCAAAGTTGAATGTTCGTCAAATGAATTGATGAGCTTCTATCTAAAACAAATGTATTCAGTCGGAAATAACGGACTGGCAAAAATGCTAGGCGTTCATCCATCAACTTCAAGTCGTGATAAAAATAGAATATTCGATTTAGCTTGCCAGTTGGTGAGTAAGTTCGGATTACCCCCTGACTCTGTAAATATCAGCGATAAGCCAACGAAAGTTGTTCTTGAAGGTGATTACGCAGAAAGGGTTATTCAGGCTCTTGAAGGAAAGGGAAAGATTAAAAGAAAAGCCCCAGCGGTAACTGAGGCTTCTCAACAAATGGACTTAACCATTTAGACTAACAAATACACTGTATCAATAACCAGTAATTACGACAAGAGGAATTTAGGTTTCTCTTGTCTGATACAGCTAATTAATGGAGTAATTATATATGAATTCTGTTTATTTAACAAACAGATATGGAGGTCGTGGTGAATACAGCTAAATTCTACGATCTTGGTGTTGCAAGACAACAAAGGAGCAACAGGGTGGAAAACCAGAAGCTAGGCTTCATCCCGTTGTACAGGAGCATAAAAAATAAGTCGTGGGCTAAAGATGTTTATCTTAGAACACTATGGGAAAACTTATTGTTAGAAGCTCAGAGCGAGCCGTACACAGCCAATTACAAAGGGCATATATGGCATTTAAAGGCTGGTCAGTTGGTTACAACTCCAGCCAATCTAGGGCTAAACCTGTGCGACAGGAACGGCAAGCCAACCAGTAGAGATACGGTTAATCGAATGCTGGCTGTTTTTGTTCGTGAAGGGATGATTTCAATCGAAGGAGAGAAGCATAAAGGCACCGTGATAACTATCACAAATTACAGTGATTATGCTCAAAATTTAGTCAGTGTACCCGCACATAAGTACGCACATAAACCCGCACATGATGAAGCCAGTATTCATGCACCTTTAGACAACATACCCGCACATAACAACGCACATAAACCCGCACATCATGAACAATATATATTTAATAATAAATTATTAAATGATCGTCCGAGAAAAAAATCTTCTGTGCCTCGTAAGGTAAAACCTGATGCTGTTGTGAGTTCAGAGAAAGGGGATAAATGGGGTAATGCTGAAGACCTAAAAGCTGCTCAATGGATTTACGAGAAAGTGTTGATTGTAAGTCCTACGACTAAAGAACCTAACTGGTCAACATGGGCTAACGATGTTCGCCTGATGAGACAATTAGACGGGCATACGCACCAAGATATTTGCAGAATGTTCAAGTGGGCTAATCGTGATTCGTTCTGGTGTAGCAACGTATTATCACCTGCAAAGCTACGTGAGAAATGGGACACACTGATTATCCAAAGTCAGCAACCTAATCGTAAACCCGCAATCAGCAACCCAGTTTCACAGAAGCAGAAGATAGACTTTGATGACACAAAATGGATGGAGGGAGTTGATATATGAAATCACTTGTTACTGCCATTCAGCAACGGGATGGTAGGGCATTGCAGGCAATGAGCAATTCAGCGCCATTACAGCAAGCACAGCCAGTCAGAGAGCATACCGCGCAAGTATTCAATGAGTTATTCAAGCAACTTCGAGCAACATTCCCAGCGTCAATGGCGAACTTCAAAGATCAGGAGGATTTAAACGAGTTTAAACGCCAGTGGACAAAGGCATTTGCTGAAAACAATATTCGAACAATAGATCAAATTAACGCAGGGATGAAAATTGCCAGACAGCAAGAGAATCCATTCCTTCCTGCTCCTGGTCAATTTATTCAATGGTGTAAACAAGGTGAATCTCTAGCGGTTGGATTGCCTAATGAGGATCAGCTTTACGAACTCTATCGAGAATACTGCAAAATGCGTGGCTGGCGTGAAATGAAATGGCCATCAAACGCTTGCTACTGGATGGTTACCAAAATTTACTCTGAGATGCGAAGCAAAAGCCTAACTGATAGTGAGGTTAAAAAGCTTTGTACCAAAGAGTTGCGGAGTATGACATCAAGAATTAAATCAGGTGAAACTATTCCAGCGCCAGTGCTTCAAGTCGAATACAAGATCACACCAACAAGTCGTAATAAATCATTATCAATAATCGCAAGCTTGAAGCAAAAGCATGGCTTCAGATAACACGCAAGAGGATTTTTAGATGAAAGGAACTAATTATAAAGATCTCCTATGGGCTTATGCCGACGAGGCTACCTTCAGGAAAAGAAAATACATAAAGAACTGCAAAGACTATAACCGCAAGTTTTTCAAAAATTACCGAAGCGAGAAAGTGCTTAATCGACTATTTAAAATTGACTGGGAGGCATTTAATGCAGGGAATTAATCCAACAGAGTTTGAAAAATGGTATTCAAAAAAATCAGGTTACTCAATTGATTTTCTAATAGCTTCCAGAAAAAGAACCCCAATAGGAACGTATTACCAGCAAGAATCAATTCAGAGCAGATATGAAGCGTTTATGGCAGGCAGAGTTAGCGCTCTAATGCCACTCCCACCAATGCCAGAGGGTGAATGATGAAGATAAAACGCAAAGTTCACAATAAGCTATTTCCAACTCGTAGATTGTCATTCTATCAGCATTCAAAAGTAGATGAATTGAATTCGCTAGAGTGCTACATGGACAAGTGGTTATTAGTTATTTTGTTCATACCGATTGTTGTCATTGTAACGCTAGTAGCTGGATTTCCTACGGCATTCAAAGAGGCGACGGTTTATTTCAACAATCCATATTCAGTCGATAGTCTGACGCTTGCAGAAATTGAAGCCATTAGGTTGGAACAGGAGAGATAACCGTGAGTGAGTTAAAATCTTGCCACCACTGCAAATCAGAAAAACTGGAGGTCATGCAGGTATTCAGTAATTCATTTGTCCAGTGCAAACACTGTGGAGCAAGAGGCCCTATTGCTGAAGATATGGAATTAGCAGTTGAGTATTGGAGTGCACGAGGTAACTATGGAGAACTTCTGTCTACACGAATCAACGAAAAAGCTATTTGATAACAACGTAATTGAACTACTTAAATCCCACCCAAAACTCAGTGTCACGATCAAGCCATACAAACCAAAAAGAAGCCTCTCTCAAAACTCATTAAGCCATGTTTGGTACAAAGAAATCAGCGACTATCTGATTAATTCAGGTCGTGAGTTCTGTACTGAAGCGTGGGTGAAAGAAAGCTTGAAAGCGACCTATCTTGGATTTGAAGTAACTGAGTACACCGATGTGTTAACGGGCGAAAAAACGCAACGAGAGACGCTTAGGCACACTTCAAAACTAGATAAAGGGGAAATGCATCACTTCTTACAGAGAGTTGAAGCGTGGGCTTCACAGTTCGGTTTAATACTAACTACTCCAGAAGATAGCGAGTACATGAAATTGAAAAGGAAACAAGACGAATGACGCCAGAAGAAAAGTTAAAGCAGTATGACGAGAAATTAGAAGAGGCTCAGAAGTTGGTTCGATTTATCGAAGAAAGTCGCCGTGAGCACATCAACCGTTACAGCTTAAACAGGAAGTGATCATGACTGAAGAACAATACAGGGCTTATGCGCAGGTGATAGTGGTTGGTTGTGAGTTTATCTCATTTAATCACAACACCATTTCATCGGTAACAGGTTTAACACCCGCAAGAGCAGGAACGATTCTAAGAAAGTTACTTGCATTTAAGTGTGTAGAACATGTTGAAACAAAGAGCCGTAAACGCACTCGCCCAATTAATAACTACGCAGTAACAGACGATGCAATTACTCGATTGAGAAGTCAGTTTGAAAAAGAGCGACTGGCTAACCTTCCACTTTTCCCAAAAGCAAAGAAAGTTGAAGCAAAGAAACCTAGAAAAGTGCTGGATGATTTTATGTGTGGGTTGTCATTTGTCGATAAAGCCAACGTCTCAGGTATGGGTAATCCGATGTTGATGAAAATAGACTCGTTACTCAAAGGAGTACGCAATGAACTGCATGTCATGCAATAGACCGCTAACAGATGATGAAATTTATGTGTGTAGCAAGTGTGCTGATGAATACGCTCATTTGGAAGTGATGGATAAAATCAAAGGAGAGGGAGATGCAGAAGCTAAGGCGACGGCGCTGTAAAATATGCCGAGAATGGTTTCACCCTAAATACAGTAACATTTGGTGGTGTTGTCCAGAACATGGAGCAGAACTAGCGATAAAGCGAAGAAACAAGGAGAAAGAAAAAGCATTAGCGAAACGTAAAAAGGAGCAAAGAGAAAAGGAAGTTAAAGCAAAAGACAAACTCAAAGCCCGCAAGTTAGCAGTAAAACCCCTCTCATATTTCACCAAACAAGCACAGACCGCATTCAACGCATTCATCAGAGAAAGAGACAAGGATGAGCCTTGCATCTCTTGTGGTCGTTTTCACGAAGGTCAGTATCACGCAGGACACTATCGAACCACCAGTGCTAACCCAGAACTTAGGTTCGATGAAGATAACTGCCATAAGCAATGCGCACCATGTAATAACCATCTATCGGGAAATATCGAAAACTACACACCTCGACTAATAGAGAAAATTGGTCAGGAGCGTTTCGAACGTCTGATGGGCCCGCATGAGTTGCCGAAATGGAAACGCGAGGATTATGAGCGGATACGTGATCACTACCGAACCAAGTTAAAGGAGCTAAAGAATGACTCCTGATGCATGGTTTGCAGTTATAACTTGGGGGATTTTATTGTTTGTTTGGATTCCTTACAACTACCTCAGGTATAGGCGAAATATACGGATAGCAAAAGCAAAAAGAAGAGCTTACATATTCGCATCTAAGTATAGAACGGTAAAGGAGCTGAAAGATGTTCACTGACTTAATCGCAGCTATTGAAGAAGCAAGATATTTAAAATCCAAATCAGGTGGTCGAGTTAATTTCTGTGTAATGCAAGTTATGAACTATATGGAAGTAGCCAGCGGGCTGATGGATGGTGTCAGAGTCCTATATACAACTGCGAATGATGATTATCACACAGTATTACCGGAGGCGAGATGAATCTAGAAAGCGCTGTCAAATATCACTTCGCTAAAACCACATCAATATCAGATGCGCCTAGCTCAACATCGCCAGATAGATTAACCGGCACTGATGTCATGGGTGCCTTTGGATACTGTCAAAGTAAAGAGTCATTCGGCTTTTCTGCGTTCTCGGGAAAGATGGAGATAAGCCAGAATGACAAAGTGAAAGCGATACAACTTTTAACTCGGCATGCATTGAATCATTGCGACAAGGTTCCAGCCTTACGCAAGCTCGATATGAATGTTAAGCGAAAGGTAATGCAAATACTCGCAAAATTCGCTTATGCAGATTATTGCAGATCAGCATCGAGTGTTACTGAGTGCGTAAAGTGCAATGGTTCAGGTTTTAAGGTAAAGGCGATTAAGGTTAAAAAAGTCTTTGGTAAGGAAGTTCGCATTATTAATGACACTGAGTCATGCGCTTGTGATAAGTGTAACGGTAAAGGTTATGTTTCTTGCGCATGCAATGACTGCAAAGGGCGTGGCATGGCAATAGACAAGGAAACATTAAGGTTAACCGGTGAAGCTGTCAGTATGCCTTGTAAGCGTTGTTCTGGTCGTGGCTACGAGCGAATACCTGCATCGAAGGCTTTTCAATCCGTATCTCATTTAGGGATTACGATTGATCAATGGAAACGTTCGGTTAGTAAATTTTATGAGTCATTGGCGGTTGAGTGTGAAAAAGGAGAAAGTAACGCAGATTACATACTAAAAAAGGTAACAAATTAAAAACGAATACTTCTAACGAATGAATTGACTTTTGCACTTTTTTGTGTAAATATTGCTCTAACGATGGGTTATTGCCATTTCGTTAACGTTAAAAGAATTCAAGACCTCGCTTCGGCGGGGTTTTTTGTTATCTGCAATGGTAAGGTGTCTTTTGGTGAGTAAAATCACCCTTGCACTGCATGGAGAAGGCGCCTTAACCATTGTGGAGAACGCCGAGACTGATCGGCAGTGTATGGGCTGTCGGATGTACCGCACACCATCCAGAGGCGGCCTTTGCGGATTAGGCTAAGCCCCTGAGAGTATCTGGAAACCGACAAAGGATTAAATAGCCTTCCTCCACAATCTCATAATAGTGCCCTCATAGTCACTACGCAGAACGGAGAAATCTGGCTTGCGATACACTTGGGGCTTTCTATTTTAATTCCCCCGAATTCGAGGGAATAGCAACCTGTAAGCAATCCTTACAAGTTCAACTCTCCGGAAATTCCTGATAGTTCACATGTTCGGTTATTCCGAACAACTCATTTTGAAGATCGCTTAGGCGGTCTTTTTTTTCTTTTAGCGATCTCATCATGGTGATGTGCGACAGCCATACAGTCGCTTGCGTCGGTTCAATTCCGGCATCGCTAAACTCATATGCCGACCACAGAATCAATCACAACACTTCACATTCACACAAGAGCTGTGAGTCGGCGTTCTATTAACTTTAATTACGGAACACTCCGCAGGGGGTGAGTATGCGCATGCCTGAAAAAAATACAGAATTCTGGGTGCAAATCTGGGACTGGATAACAATAAATGCGCCACTTATCGCTGGCGTTTTGTTAGCCGGAATGACTGCTTTTACCAGAGAGAAAAGAGAAGGTTCGGGATGGAAGGCATCTTTAGCTGAAGCGGCTATATGTGCCTTTATCAGTATTGGCATCATTACTGCTTTGGAATATGCAAAGTTACCAATCAGCTTGGCTCAGTTTTTTGGTGTGTTTATTGGTTTCCTAGGCACTAAGAAAATCGGTGCAATCGTAGAAGCGGTAATGTCGTTCTTCAAAAACAAATTCGGAGTTAACAAATGACACTCGGTGAGAAACAACGCAAGTTCACTCGCATGATTGCGGACTTAATTATTTTTGCCTACGACAACGGATATGAGCTGACATTCTCGGAAGCATACCGAACGCCAGAGCAGGCACAGTTAAATGCCAAATCAGGAGCCGGTATTAAAAACAGCTTACACACCCAGCGCCTAGCTGTGGATTTCAACCTATTTAAAGACGGTAAATATCTAACAGCATCAAGTGACCATAAATTACTTGGTGAATATTGGGAATCTATCGGCGGTACGTGGGGCGGTCGTTTCAATGACGGCAATCACTACTCGTTAGAACACAATGGCGTTAAGTGATATGAACACGCTAACTAAGGTATTAGCTGGACTACTGGCAATATCTGCATTCTGGCTATGGTGGGTAATAGATGATTACGACAAACTGAGCAAAGATTACAACACAGCAACCAATCAGTTATCTCAGCAAGTCGAAATCAACAAAGACTATCAAGCCCGTATAACTAGACTAAATCAACTCGATATTAAATACACTCAGGAGTTAGCTAGTGCAAAGAATGAAATTGATGGGTTGCGTGATGATATTCGCAATGGCTCTAAGCGGGTGTATGTCAAAGCCGAGTGTCCAGCAGTCACCAAGAATTCCACCGAAAGCGGAAGCAATGAAAACACCGCACGACTTAACAAAGCAGTTGAACAAGATTATCTACGTCTCAGAGAAATGATAGTCGAGAACGAACAGCAAACTTTGTATTTGCAGAATTATATTAAAACGGAGTGTTTACGATGACCCACTCTGAACAGACTAAAGGTGCTTATTTATAGATAGCCAAGAAAGCAATATGGGAAATGGAAGCGGAAAGAAATAAATAATCTATGCTATAACACTTAACGATTATTAAAGATTAATAGGGGTGTTATATGCAAAGAGGGGTTGTTGTTTCTTCCGAGTTAATAACTCGTAATAAAAATGATAGCGGGTTTACTATACAGCGAGCCATTAATCCAGTAGAGATGAATTACTTAGCTCTCTACTGGGATAAAATAGTTATTCCGTCAAATAATATAATTTACACTGGGGTTGCTAATGAAGAGGTTTTTATGGGTAGCGGTGTCTTAGAGCGACCTCGATACTCAGTTAATGGCGCTTTTAATACCGACGATTACCCTGATCTCCAAGTGAGACTTCAGTCAAAGACAGTTGATACCCTTAGAGAAAAGAACCCTAGTTCAGATTGGCGTATACACCAATTTGGAGGTGATTTTTTATCAAGAGATAGCTTTTTTTCTGAGTCAGCCAGAGTAGAGTTGGCAAATTTACTGCCTGTTCCTTCGGTTGATGTGCATATTCATGAAATACTAGAGTTTAAAGAAAGAAGAAAAGCGGAGTTGGAAGCTCTTCATTCGTATAGTGATGATTTATACCTTGAGATATTAAATTCAGGTGATCCTGATTTAACTAAAGCTAAAGTAATATCTAAATTAAAACATGCCATATCAGATATTGATAAGCTTAATAATGAAGGGTGGCGGTCGCCAATAAAATTTAACCTTCATATAAGCAATGAGGTTGATATTACTAAAATAAAATCTCTGTATGCAACTATTGCTGCCGCATCAATGACGAATCACCCAGTTGAATCATTGCTAATTGGCAGCGCAATGACATTCTTAGAGGGATTTGTAAGCCTAAAGGTAGGCATACAGAGTGTAAGGAGGTCAAGTGGCGGAGAGCTGCTTTACTTAACCAGCGCAAGAAAAGAAAAAATAACCTAATGGAGCCGTTATGGGTATTGTCTGGACTGCAAAAGGTGCAAGAAATTCATATTTCTCGATAGTGATTGGCGCCTTTATTCAATATCACTATCCAGATAGTAGTTGGGCTATAATGCCTGTAATAGCAATTCTACTTGGTTTAACCATCAAAAAATAAAATCCACAAGAACAACAAAGAGCCTCGCAATAGCGGGGCTTTTTTATGGAGAAATATCATGGCAGCACAAGGCTTCGATAACCCAACTCAATTCCGTGAAGAGCCGGATAAAAGCATTCCAAAAGAATAAAAAAGCCCAGCACGGGAGGCTGGGCAATACTAACAATATATCAATCAAAGTGTAGCGATAGCTACTTAGTATAGCTTAAGTAAATATATATATCAGCAATTAGATAAGTCGTTTATCCATTAAGGAGAGTGATCATATCTTGCTGACGGGTAAGCCGTAAGTGACCAAAGTAACGTAGTGATACGTGGTGATGGTTGCGATTAACTTCACACAGGAACATCAAATGACAGAAATTACAGCACAGAATCAAATGCGGTTGGAATTACTCAGATTGGTTGGCAATGACACGGCAGCGGCTCAGGCGGCTATCGAGTTTGTTAAAGACGACGCTCTCAAGTTTGAATTATTCAAAGACGCATATAAGCAGTGTCAGACTGAAAGTGAGTTTGTATCGCGAGCACAGAAAGCAGCACGAGAAGCTCAAGAAGCACTCGACCTATTCACGCAATAGTTAATTACACAGCTCATTTACGAGTGAGCTGGATAATTGATTAAAGGAGTAAACATTATGGGACAACAAACTAAGCAGGTTGGTTGCCCTAGCAAGCTTACTGAAGAGCTAATCGCTAAGGCAAAAGAATATCTGTATGGCGGTTACAAAGAGCATGAGGATTCTGTCATTCCTAGCGTTGCAGGATTGGCATGTTATTTAGGTCTTGCTCGCTCAACAATTTATGAGTACGGAAAGCAGGAGAGTGATCTTGGGCGTGAGTTTTCGGACACGTTAGAGGGGGTGATGGCGATTCAGGAGCTAAAGCTGATAAACAGTGGTCTAACTGGCACATTCAACCCTACCATTACGAAGCTAATGCTTGCTAATCATGGGTACTCAGAAAAACAGCAAGTGGATCATCAATCATCCGATGGGTCAATGACTCCTTCAGCGCCTGTCTACAATGTAGTCAAGGTGAAAAAAGATGAGTGAACAGTGTGATATTCCTGAGATTTTCGAAGAGTATTTGCAACCTGCTAGATTTAAAGTTTCTTACGGTGGGCGAGGCTCAGCAAAAACAAGAACATTTATTACCATCCTGCTGAATAACGTTATTTTTTACGGATGGAAATTAATTTGTTTCCGTGAGTACATGAAATCAATCAAAGAATCATGTTATGCGGAAATTGTTGAAGAAATTAACAGACGTAACCTTCATTCATTGGTGACCATTAACAAGACAGAGATATTCGCCAATAGTGGTGGACGTATCTGCTTTGATTTCTTGCGCCTTAATGTGGAAAACATAAAGGGGTATGCAAACTTTGATGCGGCACTAATTGAAGAGGCTGAAAATGTCTCGAAAGACTCATGGGAAACATTAATACCAACCGTTCGTAAAGAGTATTTTAGTAAAGAGTATGGGCGAGTTGTTGAGTCTGAGATATGGGTAGCTTACAACCCTAAGAATAGGCTCAGTGATACTCATCAGCGGTTTGTATTAAATCGTATCTATCCTGACTACGATGAAAATGGAAATCGTTACTGCATCGTTAAGAAAATAAACTACACAGATAATCCATGGTTTCCTGAAACGCTAAGGCGTGACATGGAGATCATGAAAAAAGCTAATTACGAGCTATATCGGCATGTTTATCTAGGTGAGCCTATTGGAGCCTCCGATATGGCAATTATCAAGTATGCATGGCTAGAGGCCGCTACTGACGCACATAAGAAACTCGGATGGAAAGCTAAGGGCGCAATCATTGCGACTCATGACCCGTCTGATGTTGGTGGTGATGCGAAAGGATATGCTATGCGGCATGGTTCGGTTGTTAAGCGAATATCAGAATGCTTGTTGATGGACGTTAACGACGGAGCTGATTGGGCTACGGAGCAAGCTATTCAAGATGGCGCTGATCACTTCCTATGGGATGGTGACGGATTGGGTGCGGCATTACGCAGGCAAGTTACTGACGCATTCACTGGAAAGCAAACAACAGTAACCATGTTCAAAGGTAGTGAGTCTCCTTTCGATGAGGATGCCTTATATCAATCTGGTGCATGGGCTGATGAAGTGGTTAGCGGTGACAATAGTCGAACCATCGGCGATGTATTCAGAAATAAGCGCGCTCAATTCTACTATGCATTGGCTGATAGACTCTATTTAACTTATCGAGCGGTAGAGCATAGCGAATATGCAAACCCTGACGACATGATTAGCTTCGATAAAGAAGCGATTGGCGAACAGATGTTAGAAAAACTATTCGCAGAGCTTACGCAAATTCAACGTAAGTTTAATGGTAACGGCAAGTTAGAGCTAATGACCAAAGTTGATATGAAAGTAAAACTTGGCATTCCATCACCTAACTTGGCGGACTCCCTCATGATGTCTATGTATTGCCCACCAAACGCAATAGTTACCGATTACTCAAATTACAACATACCTTGTGGTGTAGGCTGATATGGCAAATATAAAAAAGATGGACGATTGGCACAGCAAAGTGGTCAAGAATTTTGATAAATCTTGGTCTGCATCTCAAAGCATGAGAGAGCAGGTTGTTGCTGCTCAACGATTTGTACGGGTTGCTGGCGCTCAATGGGAAGGTAGTACAAACGCTGGTTATTCATTCGATGAAGGACGCTTTGAGCATTACCCCCGCTTCGAATTGAACAAGATAGCCAGAGAATGCGACCGAATTATTGGTGAGTACCGACAAAACAGGATTAGCGTTAAATTCAGGCCAAAGGACAGCCAAGCATCAGAGGCGCTAGCTGAAAAGATGAATGGTAAGTTTCGCGCTGACTATCAGGAGACGTCTGGCGCAGAAGCTTGTGATAACGCATTCGATGACGCGGTTGTCGGTGGGTTCGGTTGCTTCCGTATGTGTGCTGATTATGAAGATGAAATGGATCCGAGTAATGAGCAACGTAGAATTAGTTTAGTTCCAGTGTATGACCCAGCAACATGCGTATTCTTCGACCAAGACAGCAAGCAGTACGACAGAAGCGATGCGACATGGGCTCTTGAAATGTTTTCAATGACGCCAGAGGCATTCGAAAAAGAATACCCCGATGCCATTGCTGCCAGTTTATCGCGTGATGATTTCGGCACTCAATACGATTGGTCAACGCCTGAAGCTATATATGTGGCTAGATATTACGAAGTGCGTATTGAGAAAACAACAATTAGCGCTTGGCGAAATACGCTTACTGGTGAGTCTGCTATTTATGATGATGAGCAGATCAAAGAAGTTAAGGATGAGTTGGAGAGTGGCGCATTCGAACTAGTTAATGAACGAGAGGTTAAAAAGCGTCGAGTTTATTGTGGTTTGATGTCTGGCGCAGAATGGCTGGAAGAGCCTAAACGCATTGCTGGTGAACATATTCCGCTCATTCCTGTTTATGGTCGCCGTTCTTTCGTTGATAACCAAGAAAGAATAGAAGGCCATGCAGCTAAAGCGATGGATGCACAGAGGTTAGAAAACCTCATGGTATCAATGATTGCTGATAACGCTACTCAGGCAGGCGGTGATGGCATCCCAGTTGTTGATGTGGATATGATACCAACGCCATTAATGTCTCACTGGGCTGAGAGAAATAAGAAGCGTCCAGCCTACCTGCCAATGACTAGCCTTAAAAATAAAAGTGGAGATGTGGTTTCTCCTGCTCAGGTTAGTAGTTATACGCCACCAACTCAAATGCCTCCTGCTCTTGCTGGATTATTACAGTACACAGGAACGGCTATTCAACAAATCACTGGTGCTTCACAGTTTGAGAATATGCCAAGCAATGTGGCCACTGAAACGGTTGATAGCATTTTCAATCGCATGGACACGCAAAGTTATATCTATATGGATAACATGGCTAAGTCTATGCGATGGGCTGGCGTTGTGTGGCTGTCTATGGCTCGTGAAGTTTACGGTAGTGATACACCAATGCGCATCGTCAATGAAGATGATTCCGACGATGTAGCATTGATGAGTGGTGAAGTTATTGATAGGCAAACAGGCAATTCTGTAGCGCTTAATGATTTATCGCAAGGTAAATATGAAGTAACTGTAGATGTTGGTCAGTCATTCGCTACACGCAGAGACGCGACGGTTAAATCACTAACCAATATCTTAGCAATGGTTCCACCTGGAACACCTAAGCATGACATGTTGACATCAATGATATTAGACAACATGGATGGCGAGGGGATTGATGATCTGAAAGACTACAACCGCAAGCAGTTGTTAATATCTGGTGTTGTTAAACCTAGAACGCCAGAAGAAGAGCAAATGGTTGCACAGGCACAAGCTGAGCAGCAGTCGCAACCTAATTCAGAAGTAATTGCCGCTCAAGGACTTTACTTGCAAGGTCAAGCAGAAGTAATAAGGGAGGAGAATAGACGGTTAGAAATTCAGATTGAAGCAGCAAAAGTAGAAGGTCAAAACCAGCTTAATGCGGCTAAGATTGCCGATATATTCAACTCTATGGACTTAAACAAGCGCAAGGAATTCAGGGAATTCATGTCTATGTTTAGCTCATTACAGCAACAGCAAGGAGATAATGCCCGTGCAAATGCTGAATTGATGCTAAAGACATCAGCGCAAAGTCACTCACAAAACATGGATTTCACTAATTCCATGCAACCACCTAAGCAACAAACCGAGCAGTAATTCAATTTAATCATGCTAATGGCTGTCACTAAGAGGCCTAGCACTCTATTGCCTTCCGATGGGCTTATATCGAGTAGTAAGGGGTAGTTATGTTAGACACGGCAGAAAACACACCAGAAGTGGATGCTGACATTCCTGACGTAGAAGTTGATACGCCAGAAGCTCAGCTGAATGATGATCCGAATGCACAACAAGGCAATGACGCACAGCCAAGTGATGACGATAACGATGATGATTCCGAACAAGCATTTTACTTTGGTGACGATGAACTAACCTCGCCAGTTAGTGAAGAAGAAAGAGACACTGGTTTAGTTAAGCATTTGCGAAACACCATCAAGGAGAAAGATAAAGAACTCCGAGAGGCTCGCAAACAACAAACTCACCAGCCTGTAACTCAGCAACAGTTAACACCTCCACCGAGAATGCCTCAGTTATCTGATGAAGGTATTGATTACGATGACGCTGTTTACTCTCAGAAAGTACAAGAGTGGGCTGAAAGAAACGCTAGATATCAATCTCAGAAAGCAGAGCAGGAACGGCAGCAACAATCATTACAGCAAGCTCACCAACAGAAAATAGCCAGTTACCAAGAGAGGGTTAAGTCTCTAAGGGTTTCAGGTTATCAGCAAGCTGAGCAATCAGTGATTGAAGAAGTCCCTGAGCAAATTCAAGCGATGATTATTCATTTCGCTGAAAAGCCTGAAATGGTTGTTCTGGCACTAGGTCGCAACGCTGAATTACGTCAACAAATGGCTAATGCCACCGACCCCGTGGCGGTTGGTCGTTTAATCGGCTCCATTGAATCAAAGGCTAAAATTATGCCAAAACCAAAAAATAAACCAGCCGCAACACCTGAAGTAAAAGGTGGTACGGGTGCTGTATTAAATAATTTAGATAAGCTGAAAGAAAAAGCACGAGAAACTGGCGATTGGAGCCAGTATTTCGCCGCTAAGAAAGCTAAAAAATAACCTATCGGAGCACATAACATATGTCTAACCAATTAGTAAAAGACCTAGAAATCATGTTCGAAAACTACGTAGAAAGCTTTGAAGCTTCTTGCGTGGTATCTAAAAATGCTAAAAAACATCGACCAAATGATACTGCCATGCAGCGTGCTGGTGATGTTGAGTGGCGTCCTCAGCGTTACCACATGAACGTTGAAGAAGGCTTGGACTTAACAGGTAAAACACCTACTGAACTTGTTCAGCGTTTAGTGCCATCTGTGTTTAAAGAACCTAAAAACATTCTTTATACGCTTGATGCACGAGAAATGCGTGACCCAGAGCATAAGACAGAAGCAGGTCGTGCGGCAGGTCAGCGATTAGCAGCTCAAATCGACTCAGACTTAATTAACATGGTTACTAGCCGAGCCACTAACGTCATCACAATGGCAAATAGTACAACAGGCAGTCAAGGCCGTGACCTATGGAATTGCGCAGCAGGTATGGACGCTACAATGACAGTTATCGGTGTGCCTCAAGGAATTAACCGCCGTAGCTTCTGGAATCCCTTCAACTACAAAGATTTAGCAGGTGAATTAGGTAGCCGTGCATACACTCAAGGTGTAAACCTTACAGCGTATGAAAAGGCTCAAATACCGCCAGTTGCTAGCTTTGATAGCTTCAAAACTGACATCTCAGGCCGTGTGCCTAAAGGAACTACTGAGGCGTTAACTCTTGCAGCTGCTCCTGCGCATAAAGTGACATCTAAAGATGCCAACGATATGCCAGTGGATAACCGTCAAGGTACAATCACATTATCGGCAGCAGGTCTGCAAGTTGGTGATGCGTTCACAATTGCTGGCGTTAACTCTGTACATCAAATTACCAAAGATACAACTGACCAACCTCAAGTGTTCCGTGTGCTGGCTGTTAGTGGTACTACTGCGACGATTTCACCGCAAATTTTACCACCTAATAACGCTGATGTAGCTAGCCGTCCATACGCTAACGTTGATGCAAACGCAGCAAATGGCGCAGCAATCACCATTCTGAATAAGAATGCGGCAGCAACTAACTTGTTCTGGGCTGATGGCTCGGTTGAGTTAATGTATGGAAAATTAGCATTCCCGACAGGACAAGGCCCTCAAGTAATGACTGCTACAACTGAGCAGGGAGCAACCTTGATCATGTCTTATGCGTTCGACCACATCAAAGGTGTGACAACTACACGTTTCACCACTTTGTATGGCTGCTCTGTTCTGGTTCCTGAATACACTGGTTTGGTTATCGCCGGCCAGTAATAAACCCTCGTTGTTATTGGGAGCTTCGGCTCCCCTTTTTATTTGGAGATAGCAATGTCAACGATGCTTTATAAATTAGGGTCGATGATCACCTGTGGAACATTGCAGCTTGATTACATCATTGTTGATGATGAAAAGGTTACAGAATCCCTAAAGCAAGGTTGGTTTAAAACACCACAGGAAACTGTAGAGAAGCCAAAGGCTAAAAAGGCGGTGAAAGATGGCAAAGAAGAAGGGTGAGCTAGTACTTAAAGCGTTACGAAAGGCGGGATTGTATTCTGACGCAACACTCACTGATGCTGTTCCGCAAGATGTTGAGGATGCGCTACATGACCTTGATGACATGATGGCTCAGTGGAAAGTAAAGGGTATCGATTTAGATTATCAATTTGCTGACTCTGACAATGATGAGCACCCAATGCCTAATGATGATTCTGGCATACCATCTTGGGCGGCAGATGCGGTATCGCTAAAGCTAGCGATTAACTTGTGCATGGATCATGTTATTCAACCATCAGATAGTTTACTTACTGCCGCAGACTCTGCGTATCAGTCAGTATGTATCGCTTTAACCAAAGTTCCATCGCTACAGCGTAGAAATGACATGCCAACGGGCGCAGGTA
The DNA here is from genome assembly GCF_009915995.1 of Proteus sp. G2618. Taxonomy (NCBI): domain Bacteria; kingdom Pseudomonadati; phylum Pseudomonadota; class Gammaproteobacteria; order Enterobacterales; family Morganellaceae; genus Proteus; species Proteus sp. G2618. The sequence goes on from NZ_JAABNI010000014.1 coordinate 38,080, forward strand.
ATCGCGGGATTTTTTCTTCAAACCGTTTCTACATCGAGAGCAACAAAGAAGATAGGTGATTTATGCCGATTATCAAATTGCCACTGGCTAGAGGTTTGCGAAAAGACCCGCATGCAGCAGATTACATTGACGGTCTTCCGGTTAATATGTTGGCCACACCGAAAGAAGTATTGAATGCGTCCGGTTATTTGCGTTCGTTCCCTGCATTAGAAAAGCGTCATAGTGTTGATGGTGTATCTCGTGGTGTTCAGTACAACACGAAAAACAACACGGTCTATCGCGTGTGTGGAAATAAACTTTATCGTGGACAGAATGCCATTGCTGACATTCAAGGTAAAGACAGGGTGACTATGGCTCACTCTGGTTACAGTCAAGCAGTAGCGTCAGGCGGTAAATTAAAACTCTATCGCTATGACGGTGAGGTTGAAGAGTTATCTAACTGGCCTGAGGAAAAGGTGATTACCGAAGGCTATAAACGCGAAGTTAAAAAATGGACTCACAAAGACGGTAATGATGATTTTGTACCGCTCACAAAGAATGATCTAGATGGGTTCTTAACGTTAAAAATCACGCCTAAAACTTCTGATGGTAAAACCGGTAATGAGATGCTTATTACTGAGCAAATGGTGGGCGTTAAATTATCTCAGCAGGAAGATGACGAGAAACCTTATCTTACTGACGTTCTGGTAGAGGGCATTAAGCGTGCAGGTGGTAAAATCACAGTTACGTATAAAATGAACCTTGCTAAATCTAGCGAACAAACAGCCAAAGACGTTACTGAATTTTTGATGACACAAGAAGTGTTAGAGGTAGTTGAAAGCTACCCTCAATACGAATTAGGTGATGTTGTTGATGTCGCTCGTAACCGAGGGCGCTATATTTGGCTTCAGAAAGGCGGTGAAAGGTTTGGCGTTACTGATTTAGATGATGAGTCAAAGCCTGATAAATTCCGTCCATTTTACACTGCTGAATCTCAACCTGACGGCATCATTTCTATTGATTCTTGGCGCGATATGGTTCTTTGCTTTGGTTCGTCAACCATCGAATACTTCACCATTACCGGCTCAACAAGTTCGTCACAAGTAATATATGCGCCACAGCCATCTTATATGGTTCAGATGGGCATTGCTGGCCGTGATGCTAAGTGTAAGTTCGGAGAATCATTTGCATTCATCAGTAACCCAGCAAACGGAGCGCCATCTGTCTATATCCTTGGTTCTGGTTCTGCCAGTCAAATATCTACTGCAAGTATTGATAAGATCATTCGTAGTTATACATCAGACGAGTTATCACATGCGGTTCTTGAGACTATTCGTTTTGATGGTCATGAGTTACTCATTGTTCACTTACAGCGCCATACACTTTGCTTTGACGCAGCAGGAAGCCAGCAATACCCGCAGTGGTGCATTTTAAAATCTGGGCTGTATGACGAAACCTATCGTGCAATTGATTTTATGTATGAAGGTAATCAGATCACTATCGCAGATAAAACCGAGGGGGTTATTGGCAATCTTGCTTTCAATAAGTCATCTCAGTATGACAAGCAGGTCGAGCATATTTTATACACGCCTATGGCTAAAGCCGATAACGCAAGGGTGTTCGATTTAGAGCTTGAGGCATCAACAGGCGTTGCTCAGATTGCCGATAAGTTATTTCTCTCTGCAACGACTGATGGCATTAACTTTGGTCGAGAACAAATGATTGAACAAAACTCACCATTCCAATATGACCGCCGTGTTTTATGGCGAAGAGTAGGAAGAGTGAGAAAGAATATAGGGTTTAAGGTTCGCGTTATCACTAAGTCACCAGTAACACTGAGCGATCTATCGATGAGGGTTGAATAATGGCAAATGAAGACATTTCTAAACCCATAGAAATTCAATCCGCTTATATTGTTCCAGACATCCTACCTACTAATTTCAGTGAAACATATCGACGCATAGTGTTAAGTGGTGCTGATGATATGGCAAAGGTGGCTGGTCGTGCAAATGAGGCTGGCGCTGAGGCTTTTGATGCTCAAGTTAGAAATGATGAGCAAGACATTGTTCTTGAAAACCATGAGGAAAGGCTTGGTGATGCCGAACAAACAATTGTTGAGCATGGTATTCAGCTAGCAAATCATGAAGAGCGCATCACAAAAACGGAAGAGGATTTATCTAAGTTAGAGGTAAGAGTCCTTAATGTTGAGCAAGACGTTGATGGGCTAAAAATAAAGATACAAGACCTCGATGGTCAAATATCTGAAATCAAAGTTGATTACGTTTCTCTCAGTGAAACAGAAAAACAGAAGCTCTTGTCTCCTATCGATGTTTCAACATCCTACTCAGTAAACGGAACTAAAGTTGTCGGCACTCGTGTTACTGGTTTCACTTCAGCAACAGGTACAGCACTTAAGAGCTCGTTTAATGCTAACCAATCCTACTCATTCAGCGCTGACTACACGCGGTCAGAAATGCAAACTTTAGCAAGTGGGTTAGTCGAGGCAAGGCAACGTATCAAGGCGCTTGAAGACGCCTTGCGTTCACACGGATTAATAGATTAATGGAAATTAAAATTATTGATAACCCTGTTCGACTATCTGAGTTTTTAAATGATAAGTCGAACACGGGAAATATCGTTGATAGCAATGATCAGTATTTCATTAAACCTGATGCGCTTTACTTGGGTATTTATGAAGGAGTTCTATTGGTTGGTGTTTTCGAGGTGCGTAATTTTTGGCATACAGTTGTTGAATGTCACGCCATATTTGATGCTGGATTTCGTGGTAAGTACGCCTTTGATGCACACAAGCTATTCTGCAAGTGGTTACTTGAAAACAGTCAATTCACTAACTCAGTGACTATGGTTCCTGATACCACAAAATACGGTCGCGTTATTGTGAAAATGCTTGGTGCTACTCGTGTCGGTCATTTAGATGATGCGTATATCAGTAATGGTAAACCAGTAGGCGTCACTATCTATCAACTAAAACGCGAACAGTACGAGGAGTTATTAAAATGCTGATTATTTCAGAGAAATTCCGAAACTCACTACTACCCATGCATGGATATATGAAAGGTGGTGGTGATGGTGGTGCGGGCGCTCAAGCCGATGCGACTCGCGAAGCCACGGCGCTACAGCGTGAAATGTGGCAGACGAACATGCAAAACCTTGCACCGTTTACGCCACTCGCTCAGCAGTATATTGGTCAATTGCAAAACCTATCTTCTTTAGAAGGTCAAGGTCAAGCATTAAACCAATACTATAAATCTCAGGCATTTAACGATTTATCAAACCAAGCTCGTTATCAGCAATTAGCCAGTGCAGAAGCTACCGGTGGATTGGGTTCAACAGCAACAAGCAATCAGCTTGCATCTATTGCCCCTACGCTTGGTCAAGGCTGGTTAGCTGACCAGATGAATAACTACCAGAACTTAGCCAATGTTGGGCTTGGTGCTTTGCAGGGGCAGGCTAGCGCTGGTCAAAACTACGCAAACAATATGGGGCAATTGCTACAACAAAATGCAAATGCTCAAGCAGCTATGGCTAATCGACCGTCACAATTTCAGCAAGGAATTACAGGTGGTTTAGGTGGTGCCATGGCGGGCGCTCAACTTGGTAGTGTTGTTCCTGGTCTTGGTACTGCATGGGGCGCTGGTATTGGTGCTGGTGTTGGTTTATTGGGAGGATTGTTCTAATGGCTACATGGCAACCATCAGTTAACTCAGGCGGGTTTCTTGGTTCGATAGGTCAATTTAATGATAACGCACCAAGAGCCAGTGATGCAAATCCTGTTATTAACTCAATTAATCAAAGTAATGAACTAGCTCGTTCTGGTGCTAATAACATGGGTCTGCAAGCATTAAATGGGCTTGTAGGTCTTGCTGGTATCTATCAAGAAAATAAAGCCAAAGAACGTCTTGGTGAATTCCAAAAAGCATGGGGTGAGGCGTACGCGAATAGTGATCGTGATGGTATGCGACAACTGCTAGCGACTTATCCAGAGTATGCTCAGATGATAGATGGCGGAATGAAGGGAATTAACGGAGATGTAAAGGAAACTCTTGGCAACTTATCGCTTGGTTATAGCTCAGCCGTAAATAGCGGTAATGTAGAAGCGTACGTTAGACAAAATGCTGATAATTTTCGTCGTGTTGGGATTGACCCTCAAGAGGCATTAAAAGCCGCCGAACAAGATCCTCAAGAAGCGGTTAAGTTTGCCAAGCATTTAGGTTATCAGGCGGTTGGGTTTGAGAAATTTTCTGAACTTGAAGATAAACAACTTGGCAGACAGATTGACCAAGGTCGTTTAGATGAGCAAATCAGAAGCAATCAAGCTGGCGAGGCACTAACAAAAGAAGGTCATCAGATACAGGTGCGTGGACAAAATATCTCCGCTCAAAACTCTATGCGTTCAGCTAACTCAACTGGAAGCAAGCCAGCCTCGGTGCAAGAGTATGAATACATGCAATCTCTTTCACCAGAACAACGCAAGCAATTTATGCAGCTAAAAGGCAAAGCTGGGATGGAGATGAAGCCTGCACAATTGAGTAATGGAATGACGGCCATGATAGATCCAACTCCTTATGGAGCAGGTGAAAGTAAATATTACAGGGGGATAGACGCTAACGGAAACATGATAACAGTTCCTGTTAATGCCTTGTCATCCGTCTCCGATCCTTCTGGTAATGCAGGTAAGAATTTAATGAACTCCGATATTGAGATGATTAAAAACGCATCTGACGAAAAATTAAAATCTATCACTGGGTTGACTGGTGGTGTTGGTACTGAGCCTTTAACTGCCGATATTTCAACTAGATTTAGTGGTGGCGAGGAAAGGGAGCTTTACAACGCAGCTAAGCGTATTCAAGGGTATATGCAAAATCAGGGTATCGGAGCTGCGAGATCGATGGGTGCAAGTGGTATTAACACAGTCCAAGAGGCGAAAATGTTCTTCCAGTCTATGCCTCAACTAGATATGTCTAGCACTGAATCTATTAGAAAATCAAATCTAGCCATAGAAAAATATGTTGCTGACTACAACGCAAGAAATAACGCCAACTTAGGCGCACCATCAAGCCAGCAGTCAGCACAACCAACGCAACAAGCGCCCACTAACAATCAAGGTGGGTATTCTAATCTCTGGGGTGGGTAATGGCTAAACCATGGAAAGAGGTGATCTCTTCACCTGAATATCAATCACTATCTAGCGAACAAAAAGTATCAGCGCAAGAGCAATACTTCAACGAGGTAGTTGCTCCAAATGTTGGTAACGACGTAGATAACGCAAGACAACAGTTTTATACCGCCTATCCGCTTCCTCAATCACAGCCAGAACAAGCAACCCAGCCGCCACAGCCAGAAAATAGTTATATCGCTGGCATGAAACAAACTAGCCAGAACCTTTCGCAGGGGTTACAGCAATCGTCTGATGATGCTAAAGGTTTCCGTGAAAACGTAATAGATGCCTTTACTGGTGAAAGCAAGATGACTCCTGAAATTCAAGGGCTCGAAGGGATCATGTCATCACCAGAAATGAACGCATTTAATACTGATGCAATGAAAGCTGCTTGGGTGCAAATGTTTGGTAACGATAACGACTTTGTAAAAGTTATCGGCAATATGGGCGGGCAAGTATCTCAAGACGAGAAAGGAAATTTGCTGGTTGATTTGCCATCCGGTCGCTACGCATTAAATAAGCCCGGCTTGTCATCTGAAGATGTAATGCCATTTATTGCAAATGTGGCTGCATTCACTCCAGCCGCAAGAGCGCCAACAATTGTCGGTGCAACAGCCAGATCAGCAGGAACGGATTTAGCACTGCAATCATCTGTTAACATGGCAGGTGGTGGTGATATTAATCCGTGGCAAACTGCATTGTCTGCTGGTATCGGTGGAGGCGGAAAAGCTATTGAACGCGGACTCAGCGGTCTATCTCGCGCAGCAAGTGGAAATATCGCACCGGAAGCTCAGCAACTATTGAGAAATGCTGAACAAAACGGAATAGATGTACTGACAACCGATGTTTTACCGCCAAGAACGTCAGTGAGAAGACAACTTCAACAGACTGGTGAGCAGAGTCTTGGAGGCACTGGAAATCGCAGGGCCATTCAGGCTGAACAAAGAGAGAACTTTGTTGAAACTCTTCAGCAGAGGATTGATAACGAGTTCGGCATTTACGCACCGCATGTTATGCAAGGAGAAGTTAATGCTGGATTGCGAAGAGCTAAAGATCTGCACGGTGGCGCAATAAATAACATTACTCAACAAATGACAGGTGTTCCGGTTACTCCAACCAGATCTCTTCCTGCAATTGATGAGGCATTACAACGGATAGGTAATGGCTTAGCTCCAAACAATGCTGCCACTCAAATATTAGGCAATCTTAGAAATAGGGTAGCTAATGGCGCTAGTTTTGAAGAGCTTCGCAATCTAAGAACGGAGCTTCGTCAAAGTTTGCAGGGCGATAACTTAGCTATGCCAACAGCTCTTGAGTCTGCATACAACAGAATAAATACTGCCATGACAAATGACATGAATAGATCTGTTGGTCAGAATCTAGGTGCTGGCGCATTAAATCAGCTTCGTCATGCAAATAACGAATACCGAAACATAGCGAGAGGGATAGAGAAAACAGGGCTAAAGAACGCTTTAGAGAAAGGCGACATCACGCCAGAGCTAATCAACAATATTGTTTACAGTAAGCGTCCTAGTGACATTGCTAGAATATTCAACATGGTAAATGAGAACGGCAGAAACCAATTGCGATCTGCTTATTTGACTCGCGCTTATGAGAAAGCTAACGGCTCTCCTCAACGCATGGTGACTCAATTAAACCAGTTAATCAATCAGTCAAATGGTCAGGTGTTTAATACAGTCTTTAACCAACAGCAACGCAGGATGATTGAGGGAATCCGTGATGTTCTCGAAGCGACCAGAAGAGCTAGTACCGCTAACGCAGTTACTCAGACTGGAATGTCTCTACTTACTCCAGCAAGAATAGCATCAGGATTGGTAACAGGCGGGGTAGCGACGGCCATCGAGGGCGGGGTTGGTTTAATTGCTCGAATGTACGAGTCTCCAGCGATAAGAAACATGCTATTGAGACTACACAACACACCACGAGGAAGCACTGCAAGAGATAGAGCGATAACCAATATCATCAATACTCTAACTGCAACAGGTCAAGCTGAAAGCAGAAACTAATATCCATCTAAAAGGGAGGCTGAATCTAGTCTCCTTGCTTTCATTGCCTCTCCAGGATATCTATTAGTGATTACCTTGCATAATAAATAAAAAGGAACTGATATGATAAAATAGGTAGACAAGAAAATCTGAGGAATAAAGCTAATTAAGTCAATAACATTATCTTCTTGGTAGGAGAATTGCCAGTATATAAGTCCTGTAATTACTATTGCAATAGAATCAAACACCAGACCTAAATAATGGAACGCATCAGATAGTCTATTTTGTATATTTTGGCATGAGTAATACTTAAGAGAAAACTCCTCAAATAGATCATAATATTCATCACTTTTAGGATCTACAAGGTATCCTCTTTCTCTCCAAAAGCGAGGAGGGTTTTCAATTGACGACAGCCCAAACTTAAGTGTTGATATTGCAAATGGTATAGCAACTAATGATATTAATTGAAGCAGGTAATATGATGCCGAATACCAGAAGCTACCGAACTCTAGTTTTTCTCTAGCAAAAACGAGCACCCAGAAAAAAATAATTGATGGATATGCTATTATTTTACCAACTTCAATCCATAGTGGATCTTTTTTATCTGTATTTGGTTTATACATGTCGTCATTTCACGATTCAAGTTTAAGAATAGGGTAAGCATCTATTTCATATCAGAAACATTGTTAGATATGCACTCCACAGTGTTAGATAAGTCTGTCAACTGACGCTCTCTATTTTCATTGCTTGATTTCAATTCATCAAGCACATCATTTATAGACAGAAAACAGGTTTTTGTATTGTGTGATATTTCAGACTGCAATTTTACAATCTTTGATAACTTAAATCCTATCCATAACAAAACAAAAATAATTAAAATAAGAAGCAACTCCAAGTCATCACCTCACTGTTTATTTTTTATCATTATATAGTTTAACTAATGTATCGAACACCATCTTTTTAACTTCTTCTGCTTGGTGATCTGCTAGTTTTTCAGCATCGCTTCTATAACCAACAACTGAAGAAGGAGTTGATAAATAAATATCAATTATGTGAACAAGCTCAGAGTTCAAAGACCTACCATTCATCTTTGCTCTTTGTTTTAGCTTCTCTTTTGTTTCAGCAGTAAGTCGTAGATTGAACTGCGTATCTTCTCTTGCCATTTGTCTCACCCTATTTTTTGGTGGACAAACATAATATAACCTACTGTATTTATTCACAATAAGACCACGGTGATACCATTGCCGTGACTACTCACGCTTGGAGAAAGCAATGTCAGATATTATCCCTAATGTCGTCGTGTCAATGCCATCACAATTATTCACTCTCGCAAGGAAATTCCAAGCGGCGAGTAATGGTAAGATTTTTATTGGAAAAATTGATACCGATCCAACATTACCAGAAAATCAAATTCAGGTTTATTTAGAAAATGAAGATGGTTCTCATATCCCTATTTCACAGCCGTTAATTATCAATCAAGCTGGTTTCCCTGTTTACAATGGTCAGATTGCTAAGTTTGTAACAGTTGAGGGGCACAGCATGGCTGTGTATGACGGCTATGGGGCGCAGCAACATTATTATCCTAATGTGTTGAAGTATGATCCTGACCAATTAAGAAATGAACTGGAGTTAGATTATGGTTCATCACTAATTGGCTACAAATATCCAGCTGCAAATTCTGTAAAGCGACAATTAAATAAAAAGCTGGATGATTCTGTTTCTATTCTTGATTTTGGCGTTGTTGGTGACGGAGTGCATGATGACACATTAGCCTTGATGGAGGCGCTAGAATACTGCTACGAAAATAAAGTAGGTATTAATGGTGTTTCTGGGTTAAGGAGTAAAATAACTGACACAATTTACCTGCCATTATTTGAAGATCGAATGAAGTTGATTGATTTGGATTTTGGTGGGTTAATTCTTTTGCCAACTGATGATGTTGGCGATGTGTTTATTTCTGGTAAAAAAGATAATGGTAGGTGGGTGTCATGCATGGATGATCCTGTTATGGCGCAAAATGTTAGCAATCTCTATGTAAGAAATTTAGTTATTAATAATAATAATGTAGATAATGCGATAGGAAGAAGAGCGTTTGGATTTAAAGAGTTACATATTAATTGCAAGACGGACAACCTCGTTGCTAGAAATTTTGGTTTAGGTTTCGATTTTAATAATTGTTTTTATCTTCACTCTAACAATAACGTTCTTTTAAATTCAGAGCCGTTATTATCAAAAAACTCCATTGGACATAAATATAGAAATGGTTGCAATTTAATGAATATAGAAGCTCCGATTGCTTTAAATACAAAGGATGGTTATGTGTTCGAAGCTGGAGTGACCGGTTTAGTTATGAGTAAGGCTTCATTTGAGGGGCAGGGAGTATCAATAGTTTCTAAAGGTGAAATATTTGATATGACGGTAAAGGATAGTTATTTGGAAAATGTAGGTGATGAAAGAGACATCTGCTTTGACTTCCAATCATATTCGCATATAACATTTTCTAATAATTATATGTTACCAAGAAGGGCAAAACATTTATTTAAGCATAAGCCACTACAACCAAGAAACATGATCGAGGTGCAGAGAAATAATCATGTTATAGATATTAAGCCAGAAAACTATTTTATAGACAAAGGTCTTTCATATAGTGTAATAGAGCTTAAAAATACAGGGGCAACGGGAGATTTATCAAACACTTTATATAGAATGTCTAATATTGGTGATGGGATTATTATTGAAAAAAAAATAATACACAATAATGCGGCCGGAAGGATTACTCATGTTAGTAATGCGGTTAATGAGTATGTACCAGGTAATTATAGTGGTAAGTATAACTCTGGATATACTTATGGTGCACTGCATGGATTGTATGACCCAATAAAAGATACTGAAGCTGGTAAATGTTCTTTTAAGACTCAAATTCTATATTCTGATATGCAATTAATATTAATGAATATAAGAATAGCTGACAATACAGCAACAAAAGATTTCGTTGGAATAATATGGGGTAACACATGCAGGAAACCAGACGGAACTATAGATAGCCGAGTAACCGTCACAAAAGTTGATGAAAAAGTCTCTATTTCACTGTCTGGTATAGCAACTGGAAACTTCAATATTGTTGGCGGTGAAATTAGGTTGTTATAATCACTCTGTTTTCAAATACCGCACTGAATTTACATCCGGCAGTTTCTTACTTCTCTCTCGATAAAACGTCAATCGTTCATTAAAGTACGCTCTCAAATGCGCTGGTTGTTGTCGTTCAATTTCTACGGCAACAACTGGCATATTGAGGCGTTCTTTATAGGCGACACCACTTGCGGCCAAATCGATATTAATCTTGTCTTTTTCTTCTTGGGTTAGGTTTGCGAGGTTCATAGTAGATCCGGTTAGTTTTTGGAGAGTATAGCAGGGTGTGGAATTAAAAATGAGGAGGTGGTATAAAAGTATCACCTTTCTTTTTTTCACTTCAAAATTACCTACAATTCTTGCTGTGAGTACAGAATTGAGTACCAAATAAAATGCACTTAAAAATAAATCCAATAATATCAACTAATTAAAATAAGTTCACATAGTCATGGATGTAAAATGTGGGCGTTTTCGCTGAATTAGACAAGGTTTCCTACCGTAAATTTATTGATGATTTTTAAAATCATTACTCAATGAGTTGTATTGGGCTTAATTAAGACCATGGTAAACCATAATGTGGTAAACGTGAAATGTCAGATCAAAGCGTACTTATGTAGTGTTTAATATAGGGTGTCACAGTAAGGATAAGTAGGAGCGTACCGCCACTAATATTGATCTTTTTGATGACAATAACATAAAACTACAACAAGCATATCTATCGTATTATTTTAGCTACTCATTCTTATCATCTTTTTATTTGTCGAAAAATTGCATACCAGAGTAGGGATGTTGACGACAAGCTTCTAAGCGACTTTTTAAATCACCCACATGGACTTCAAGTTTATGATAGTCAGGATCGTAAAAATAGAATGAATCACCTTCGCTTTTATTTTCTTTCCATGCAGTAATGTCATGGGATAAAAGATGCTGTTTAAAGGTTTCAAAATTATTTGCAGATAAACTGAAAGCATAATGGGTGTAATCACTGTCTTCAGTAATATGGCGTTTATCGTGAGATAAACATAGCCATAAGGAACCCAGTTGTAGGTAAGCGCCGTTATCCCATAAAGCAAGAGGTTTAAAACCTAATATTTCAGTATAAAAGGCAAAGCTTTTATTCACATTATTGACGGCGAGGGTTAGGTGGTTTAAATCAGTTAGCATGGCTTTAAGATAGTTATGAAAGATACACCTATTTTAGCAAAGGAAACCAATGAAAATGGATTATATGATACCTATTTGTGCGTTTAACTGTGAATAACAGTAATAAAAGATAAAAGTGGATCTAGAACACATAGTTCAAGTTGTTAACGTTAACTTATGTGCTTTATATCACATTAAAGCGATAAAATTGTTTGTTAACTTAAAAGTTAACGTTAACATTTAGGGGTGGAATGACTTTATAAGGCACTAAAACAATGAATAAAGACTCAAAAAAATACTATGCGATCTTAAGTGCACTGTTATTTTTCTTCTTTTTTACCTGGTCATCATCATTTTCATTAGTTTCTATTTGGTTAAATCAGTATGTAGGGCTAAAAGCGACTGATACTGGATTAATATTTTCTGCAATTTCTCTGATTGCGCTATGTGCTCAACCTTTATATGGCTTTATTCAAGATAAATTAGGACTAAGAAAGAATTTGTTATTAGTGATTGCAGCATTGCTTATTCTTTCTGGGCCTTTTTTTCTAGGTTTCGCATCAATACTACGTTGGAATATATTTGTTGGCTCCATTTTAGGGGGCTTATATGTTGGAATGACATTTAATGCGGGCATTGGCGTATTAGAGTCATACACAGAGCGTGTTAGTCGTATTCGTGGTTTTGAATATGGTAGGGCGAGAATGTGGGGATCGTTAGGTTGGGCATCAGCAACTTTTATTGCCGGACACAATATAAATATTGATCCTAATTACAATTTTGTAATGGCTTCTATTTCTGGCATTGTATTCTTAATTCTTTTAGCACTATTAAAGACCGATAAATCAGACGCATTTAATCAATTAGAGCATGGGAAAACATCAGCGATTACCCTCAAAGATGCGCTGAATTTACTTTCATTGCCGCGCTTTTGGGCGCTTATATTGTTTGTTATTGGTACCTGTGTTTATGGGGTTTATGACCAACAATTTCCCGTCTTTTTCTCATCACAATTTGCAACCTTACAACAGGGAAATGAGATGTACGGATATCTGAATTCATTGCAGGTATTCTTAGAAGCTGGTGGTATGTTTATCGCACCTTTCCTTGTAAATAGAATTGGTGCTAAAAATGGCTTATTACTAGCAAGTAGTGTTATGGCTGCACGTATTATTGGTTCCGGATTAGTTGAAGGGCCTGTTTTGATCTCTTGTATGAAATTATTACATGCGGTTGAATTACCGATTTTATTAATTTCAATTTTTAAATATAACAGCCAACATTTTGATAAACGTTTGTCTTCAACACTTTATTTAGTCGGTTTTCAATGTGTGAGCTCTATTGTCGCAACATTATTATCTCCATTAGCGGGTTATGGCTATGATCATTATGGTTTTGCACCAACTTATATGGTGATGGGATGTATAGTGATAGGAACAACACTTCTCTCTGCTATGTTTTTACGTTCAGATGCGAAAGCATTATTGCCACTTGATGGCTTACAATATGAAGATAAAAATAAAGCACAACCTATTTAATCGCTCATAAGTTTATCCTTTGTAGTGTCGATTTGGGCTACCAGTGAAAATGTGTAGCCATTTTTTTATTATTAATTAAGTGAACATTTACGGGTTAAAGAATGTTGACTATATTTATTAATACATATAATCCTAATTAATTGTTAATTAAGCAAAACCAATTAAATTTGTAAACTTTACTTGTTTATTGACACGATTAAGCGATAATCTTAAACAGAACTATTTATCTTAAATATCAATTGTAAAGGTGTAGGAAATGGATAACGCAAACAAGCCGTCTTTCCAAAACGTACTGGAGTTTGTGCGTATGTATCGTCGTAAGAACAAAATCCGTCGTGAGATCACTGACAATGAGAAAAAGATCCGTGATAACCAAAAACGTGTTCTTTTGTTAGACAACTTAAGTGAATATATTAAACCAGGTATGTCGATTGAAGATGTGCTGGGTATTATTGCTAATATGCGTAGTGACTATGACGATCGTGTTGACGATTACATTATTAAAAATGCCGATCTGTCTAAAGAGCGTCGCGAATTATCTAAGCAGTTAAAAGCGATGGGCGAAATTAAAAATCTGCCTGATCTAAAAGACTGATTGCTTTGCTAAGAAATTAACTGCCTCTGAATTAAATATTCAGAGGTTTTTTTTATCTTATTTTTGGCTTTATAAATGCTCAGTTAATTTGTGAACAGTTACCAAAAAAAGAACCCACTAAAAAGTGGGTTCTCGATTTAGAAGTATTATCAAGATATTCTTAATAACACCTTATTATTAGTTTTTGCTTTCAGCTTTCGTCATTTCTGAAGACGCGTGGCTAGTAGAACAATGTCCGCCTGCACCTGTGCGGCCTTTTTTATCAAAAGCAGGGCGTGCTTCCCACGCTTTGATTTCAATTGCCACAGGCGCTTCATCAGCGGCTGGTGCTTTTGTCATTGGTGAGCTTGCATGTAGTTGGCGTGTAGCTACAACAGGCTCTTGACGAATAACGACTTCAGCTGGTTTGCTCACTGTTACTGCTTCAACTTCCACAACCGGTGTTGCGTTTTCTGCTGGCTGGCCTTCAATGACAGTTTCAACGACAGGGGTAGCAACAATTTCAACAGCAGCAACTTCTTTGTGTTGTTCAACAGTTTCTTCAGTTGCTATTACTGCTTCAACAGGTTGAGGCTCAGGTGTTGATGTTTCACTTTCTACTGGTGCAACCGTATCTTGTGCAACTTCTTCTGGCGCGATATTTGTTTCAATTTGTTGTGAAGTTTCATGCATGTAAGCCTCAGTGGTATTCAATACTGCTGAAATATTCTCTTTACGAGTAACATGCTCTTCTGTATTCACTTCATTGATTGCATCACTGATCACGTTAGTTTCAACAGGCTCAGTTTGTGGCTCTACTGCAACAATTTCAGCAATAGCTTCAGTGGTTGATTCAGTGCTAACAGTGACAGAGTAAGTTGATTCAGAGGTTTCTGTCTGTGCAATATCAGCAACAATGGCTTCTGAAACCACCGGTGCGATAGCTACCATTTGTGGATCTTTATGAGTAATAATGTGGTTTCCAACAGAAACGTCATTGTTGTTTTCAACATCATTCTCAATAAATGGTGCATCACTTACAGGAGTGACTGGATAGCGAATGAAGACTTTACCTGAAGCCAGTTCAGGAGAAGCAACTGCCATTGTCAGAGGCATTGGTGAGACTGTTAAGGTGCGCTCATCACGATAGCGACGACGACGTTGACCACTTACACGTAAATGACGAGGTGAACGGCGAGAACGACGTGGCATAACATTATCTTGTCCGTTATTATCTTCGTTCTTATTGTCATCTTGTGATTTAGTTGCATCAGGTAGTGCTTTTACAACTTGTGCTTCATTTGCTTCAACTTTCACAACAGCGACTGCTTTAGGTGCTGGTTTTTCAGTTGGGGCAACTTTAGTTTGTGTCGTTGCAACTGGTGGTTCAGAAACTGCTTTTTCGGTCGCAACAGGTACAACGGCTAATGTATTATCATCGTCAGTCACACGTACAGATTGTGTTAATTGACGACGATTACGGCGTTGCATAGCAGGGCGACGAGGTTCTTCTTTCTTCTCATCAGCACTATTCTTTGCAACAGTATCATTCTCAGAAAGAGCTGCTTGAGCTTTAGCTGCTTCTTGTTGTTGACGTTTCTCTTCTTGACGACGACGCTGTTCAGCACGTTGTTCACGACGCTGCTGGCGACGAGCTTCGCGTTCTGCAATCTCTTGTTCACTACTAACTTCAGTTGTTGGAGTCGTTTGTGGTTTTTGATTGCGATTCTTGCGATTGTCTTCGCTATTCGAGTTATCACGATTACGATCGTTATCACGGTCACGGCGATTATTATTGTTACGTCGATTATTATTACGACGCTCACGACGATTGTCGTTGTTCTCTTTCTTGTTTTCCTGTGGTTTTTCTTGTGTTACCGCAGGCTCTGGTTCACTAGTAAATAAGTTAGAGAAGAATTTTGCAATAGAAGCAAAGAAACCAGTACCTTGAGCTTCTTCTGTTTTAGCAGGTTTAGCTTGAGGTTGAGGCGCCTTTTTATTTTTTACTGTTTCAGCAACAGGTTCTTCTTGTAATCCAAAGGCTGAAATAGCAGGTTGTTCAGGTGCTTTACGCTCTGTAACAACATCATCTTCAGCTTCATTTAACTGATTTTCATGGAATTGCGCTAAGTTGTAGCTAAGAGAAGTAATTTCTTCGCCTTTACGTACACGAATAACAGAGAAATGAGGGGTTTGCATTTGGTCATTAGGAACAATAACCACTTTGACATTAGATTGACGTAACTCGATGTCGGTAACAGCTTTACGTTTTTCGTTCAGCAAATAAGAGGCGATTTGAACAGGTACAATCGCATGCACTTCATGGGTATTTTCTTTAAGTGCTTCTTCTTCAATAAGACGTAACACAGAAAGTGACAGTGATTCATTATCACGAATAGTACCAGTGCCTAAGCAGCGTGGGCAAACGTGATGGCTAGATTCACCTAATGAAGGGCTTAAACGTTGGCGAGACATCTCTAATAAACCAAAGCGAGAGATGCGTCCAATTTGAATACGAGCACGATCTTGACGAACAGCTTCACGCATTCTGTTTTCAACTTCACGTTGATGGCGCACAGGCGTCATATCAATAAAGTCGATAACAATTAAACCACCCAAGTCTCGTAAACGTAATTGGCGTGCAATTTCGTCAGCTGCTTCTAAGTTAGTATTAAATGCAGTTTCTTCGATATCACCACCACGGGTTGAGCGTGAGGAGTTGATATCAATCGCTGTTAATGCTTCAGTTGTATCAATAACTAAAGCGCCACCAGAAGGAAGGCGAACTTCACGCTGAAACGCAGATTCAATCTGTGATTCAATCTGGTAATGGCTAAATAAAGGAACGGCGCCAGTGTAATGGCGAATTTTACTAGCAAAATCACCACGGCCAATCGCTTCAATATGGCTACGTGCCATTTCAACGACTTTTGCGTTATCAATTAAGATTTCACCAATATCAGGACGTAAATAGTCGCGGAATGCGCGAACGATTACATTACTTTCCTGATGGATTAAGAATGGTGCAGGGCGATTGTCAGCTGCTTTCTTAATAGCATCCCAGTGTCTTAGACGATAGCTTAAGTCTTGTTGCAGTGCTTCAGCTGATTTACCAACACCAGCTGTACGTACAATCAGACCCATGCCATCTGGGATTTCAAGGCTTGATAAAGCTTCTTTAAGTTCAGTACGATCTTCACCTTCAATACGGCGAGAAATACCACCTGCACGAGGATTATTTGGCATTAATACCAAATAGCTTCCTGCAAGGCTAATAAAAGTGGTTAACGCTGCACCTTTATTACCACGCTCTTCTTTATCAACTTGAACAATAACTTCCTGGCCTTCTTTTAAGACATCTTTGATGTTAGGACGACCATGGGAGTGATAATTACTAGGAAAGTATTCGCGGGCTATTTCTTTGATAGGAAGGAAACCGTGGCGTTCCGCACCATAATCAACAAAAGCGGCTTCTAAGCTGGGTTCAATTCGAGTGATTTTACCTTTATAGATATTCGCTTTTTTCTGTTCATGACCGGGGCTTTCGATATCCAGATCGTACAAACGTTGCCCATCGACAAGGGCAACACGCAACTCTTCCTGCTGAGTTGCGTTAATTAACATTCTTTTCATATTGTGACTTACTCGTTATTTTCACGTTTTATAATGTGCCACTAACATACGTAATTACACTATTGATAACCGATGACCTCGTGTCTTTTACAAATGCGTCAACCTCACGGTTGTCGATTGTATAGAGGTGCAATATGTCGGTGAGTCTGATTTTTAGTTCAAAAATTCAGCACTCTTTAATTGAACACAATGTTTCAACTCAATAAGCGATGTATTTATGGCATACTAAATTGTTTGATTTTCGACTATGTCTTACGCCATTGCTGCATTTTGAAAATCAAACAAACAAAATTTTCATAAATATACCTGATAAACATAATCAGGAGAGTCTGCATTATTCCATTGGTGTTAGGGTTATAGCAAGATGACTTTTCTGCTTTGGTGACTTTTTCTGTATAAATATGAGAGATTAGCTAATGTTTCGTCTTTTTCCCATTATTCAGGTTAAAATAGACGACAGAATTGATGTTATTTTGTGCACCATAAAGTTGTTTGTAATTTTTATTTTAAGAGAGCCAAAGAATCGCCACTATGAAATCATTTAATCAAGTTCAGTTCGTCACCATTGATGGCGATGAAGCAGGCCAGCGTATCGATAATTTTTTACTGGCACGCTTGAAAGGTGTACCAAAAAGTATGATTTACCGAATTATCCGAAAAGGAGAAGTTCGAGTTAACAAAGGGCGAATTAAACCTGAATACAAAATTAATGCAGGCGACAGTATTCGTATTCCTCCTGTACGGGTATCAGAAAAAGAAGAGATCGCTGTATCACCAAAACTTGATAAAGTTTCGGCATTGGCAGATTGTATTTTATATGAAGATGACCACTTAATGCTCATCAATAAACCCTCAGGAACCGCAGTGCATGGGGGAAGTGGGTTAAGTTTTGGTGTGATTGAAGGCCTACGCGCATTACGCCCAGAAGCTCGTTTTTTAGAGCTTGTACATCGTCTTGATAGAGATACATCGGGTGTTTTATTAATTGCAAAGAAACGTTCAGCATTGCGTGCGTTGCATGAGCAATTACGCTTAAAACAGATGCAAAAAGATTATTTAGCCTTAGTTCGTGGGCAGTGGCAATCTCATACTAAAGTTGTTCAAGCACCGTTATTGAAAAATATTCTTCAAAGTGGTGAACGAGTGGTTAAAGTGAGTAATGAAGGAAAACCTTCAGAGACTCGTTTTAAGGTTGAAGAACGTTTTGAATTTGCCACACTTGTGAAAGCAAGCCCTGTGACAGGAAGAACACACCAAATTCGTGTGCATACATTACATGCAGGTCATCCTATTGCATTTGATGATCGCTATGGTGATCGTGATTTTGATTCACAATTGGTAGGAACAAAACTTAAGCGCCTATTCTTACATGCAAGTTCTTTGACATTTACTCATCCTTCAACGGGTGAACAAATGCGAATTGAAGCGCCAATGGATAATCAGTTACGTCATTGTTTACAAGTATTACGTAGTCAAAAATCTTAAGCTTGAAGTTTTTGTTTCAACAGAAAATTCGAATACTCAATACGCCCAGTTAGCTGGGCGTATTGTTTTTCTTAATTCACTAAGAACGTGAATAGAAAATAGGATTAACCTTCGACTTTTGTCATGCATTGCTCAACAATTTTATCAATATCCCACTCTTTAGGCAGTGATTTTGAGCCGTTTTTGCGCATTTCCATATCTACACGGATAAATTCTGTTATTCCGTAATTTTTAATAATATTGTCGTAAGTGCATTCACACACTTCGGCAATTTGAGGAATTAGCGCATCATCAGTAATACCCGAACCTAATATGCAACTACTGACAAAGTTCTTTTTAAATAAGGATGTGTTGTCCTCTTTTTTGTCTGAAATCACGCTGTCTTGGATAGTATTTGCGGTGGTAGTTGTTTTCGTTGTTGAAATTTCAGTATCTTTTTCATCAGAACAACCCACTAATGCTGTTACCACCACTAAAGCTGTTAAGACTGATGCTAATTTATTCATAATACGCTTTATCGCTACATAAGATTAAAAATAAGATGATCAGATTTATTTTTGATCATCAGAGAAAAATAATGGGTTTATTCTTTGCGAGAGTAACATTTTATTCAATCGGATAAGTGGTAAACCAATTAAAGAATTTGGATCATCGCCAACAAGTTTATCAAATAGAGTAATGCCTAGCCCTTCAGATTTAAAACTTCCTGCACAATTGAAAGGCATTTCTTTATTTAAGTAACTGATAATTTCTTCATCAGTTAAATGACGAAAGTAAACTTGAAATAACTCACAATGTGTTTGATGTTCTAACGTTAGGCTATTATATACAGTTAATCCGGTGTAGAACGAAATACATTGCCCTGAAGCTTGTTTTAATTGTGCAAAGGCATTATCAAAATTATGGGGTTTCCCCGTGATCTTTTTATTCAGCACACAAACTTGATCAGAACCAATTATAAGGTGATGTGGCAATTTTGCTTGTAAAGCGCTAGCTTTTTCATAGGATAAGCGGCTGACAAGATCTTGAGCGCACTCTGTGGGTTTTGGGGTTTCGTCAATCTCTGGAGATGCCTGTATAAAGGGCATTCCAAGCTTTTTCAGCAACTGAGCTCGAAAGGGTGAAGTAGACGCAAGAACGAGTGGCAACATATTTTTTTTAAAATCCGTAGCAAAATGATGCCTGACATTCTAAACTATGCGCCGCTGATAAAGCGAATTTTGGTGGAAAGGTGTAGATAACCCGCCTTTTTCTTTGACTATATTCCATTACAAAGATAATATGCGCGCCTTATGCAAAAGGTAAAATTACCCCTGACCATTGATGCGCTGCGAGCAGCTCAAAAGAATTTAGACTATGACGGTCATTATTCTCCAGAGCAAGTAAGCCGCTTAGCTGAATCGGTGGTCAGTGTGGACAGTAATATTGATGTGGCTTTATCATTTGATATTGACCATCAACGTCTTGCCGTGATTAAAGGACATTCCGATGTGGATGTAACTTTAGAATGTCAGCGTTGTGGTGGCCATTTTCCGTATCATGTTCACGCAACATATTGTTTTAGCCCTGTTGTCAGTGATGAACGGGCCGAGGCATTACCGGAAGAATATGAACCAGTCGATGTAAACGAATTTGGTGAAATAGATTTGCTGGCGATGATTGAAGATGAAATAATCCTCAACTTGCCGGTAGTTCCGGTACATGATTTTGAACACTGTGAAGTGTCCGACGCGGATATGGTGTTTGGTGAACTCCCTGAAGAATTATCAGAGAAACCAAATCCATTTGCCGTATTAGCCAGTTTAAAGAAAAGTACTAAGGAGTAAGGTCAATGGCCGTACAACAAAACAAACCAACTCGTTCTAAACGTGGTATGCGTCGCTCTCATGACGCGCTGACAGTAACTCAGGTTTCTGTTGACAAAACTTCTGGTGAAACTCACCTGCGTCACCATGTAACTGCTGACGGTTACTACCGTGGCCGCAAGGTTATCAACAAGTAATTAGCTTTATAGCTCGTTGATACCTTGACAAATCTAACCATAGCGTTAGATGCGATGGGCGGGGACTTCGGTCCTCGCATCACAGTGCCTGCTTGTTTGCGGGCGCTGGCATCTAATCCTCATTTAAAAATATTGCTGGTAGGCCAACCAGACTCTATCTCTCCTCTGCTTGCAAATCAAAATGCTGAGCTAATCTCCCGTTTACAAGTTATACCCGCAGAACATATTGTCGCCAATGATGCTAAACCTTCACAGGCTATTAGAGCAAGTAAAGGCACATCAATGCGAGTGGCACTTGATCTCGTGAAAACAGGGGAAGCACAGGCTTGTGTAAGTGCAGGGAATACTGGTGTATTGATGGGATTAGCAAAACTTCGACTTAATGCTATTGATGGAATTGAACGTCCTGCACTGGTTTCGGTATTACCTAACCAGAAAAAAGGTAAGACGGTTGTTCTGGATTTAGGTGCTAACGTTAATTGTGATAGCAAAATGCTGGTACAGTTTGCGGTAATGGGCGCAGTTATGGCCGAAGAAATAGCAGAGATTGATTCACCGAAAGTGGCGCTTTTAAATATTGGTGAAGAAGAGAGTAAAGGATTAGATAATATCCGCGAAGCTGCTACGGTATTAAAATCGACACCGAATATTAATTATATTGGTTATGTTGAAGGTAATGAATTACTGACAGGCAAAACTGATGTTTTGGTGTGTGACGGCTTCGCAGGTAATGTCTCCCTTAAAACGATGGAAGGGGTTATCAGAGTTTTCCTTTCATTGATTAAATCTTCTACTACCGAAAATAAAAAAACGTCGTGGTGGATGAAAATATTGAAGAAGTGGTTACAAAAACGGCTAATTACGCGTTTTGGACATATGAACCCCGACCAGTATAACGGTGCTTCTCTGTTAGGATTACGCGGTATCGTCATTAAAAGCCATGGTGGCGCAAATGAAAGCGCGTTTACAGCAGCAATAGAACAGGCTGTTCATGCCGTTGAGCGAAAAATTCCAGAGCGAATTGCTTCACGGCTGACAACAGTATTACCCAAGAGCGACTGATAGAATGTATACAAAAATCTTAGGTACTGGTAGTTACTTGCCTGTACAAGTGCGAACTAATGCCGATTTAGAAAAAATGGTTGAAACATCTGACGAGTGGATTGTTACCAGAACGGGTATTCATGAACGTCGAATTGCAGCAGAAGAAGAAACTGTTGCTGTGATGGGGGCGGGCGCTGGCGAAAAAGCATTAGAGATGTCAGGTATTGATAAGCAAGATATTGGATTGATTATTGTTGCGACTACATCTGGCTCACACGCATTTCCAAGCGCGGCTTGCCAAATTCAAAATGCATTAGGGATTAATGACTGTATTGCTTTTGATGTTGCGGCTGCATGTTCTGGTTTTGTTTATGCATTAAGTATTGCGGATCAATTTATTAAAGCTGGTTCTGTTAAAAAAGCATTAGTTATTGGTGCTGACAGATTATCTCACGCGTTAGATCCAGAAGATCGTGGCACGATTATCCTATTTGGTGATGCAGCAGGTGCTGTGGTTGTTGGTGCATCAGAAGAAGAAGGCATTATCTCTACCCATTTACATTCTGATGGACGTTTTGGTGATCTATTAGCATTACCTTATCAGAGTAGAGAAAGTGTCGATTTACCTGCTTACGTTACTATGGCAGGAAACGAAGTATTTAAAGTCGCAGTTCGTGAACTTGCCCACATTGTGGATGAGACACTTGAAGCTAACAAAATTGATAAATCTGAACTGGACTGGCTTGTGCCTCATCAGGCAAATTTAAGAATTATTTCAGCGACAGCGAAAAAGCTGGATATGACAATGGATAAAGTAGTGGTGACATTAGATCGCCATGGCAATACGTCAGCAGCATCAGTCCCAACAGCATTAGATGAAGCTGTAAGAGATAATCGCATTCAACGTGGTCAGTTAATTTTACTGGAAGCGTTTGGTGGTGGTTTTACTTGGGGTTCTGCACTTATCCGTTTTTAATATTATCAGGAAAATAAACATGACTGATTTTGCAATGATTTTCCCCGGTCAGGGATCACAAGCTGTTGGAATGCTTGCAGAACTTGCAGAGCAATACCCAATCGTGACTGAAACATTTGCTCAAGCATCTGATGTATTGGGTTATTCTCTTTGGGACTTAGTTCAAAACGGTCCAGAAGAAGAGCTAAACAAAACCTGGAAAACACAGCCAGCATTATTAGCAGCTTCTGTTGCTATCTGGCGTGTATGGCAAGAAAAACAAGGCAAAATGCCACAAATGATGGCAGGTCACAGTCTTGGCGAGTATTCTGCTTTAGTGTGTGCGGGTGTTATTGATTTCGCAGCTGCAATTAAATTAGTAGAATTACGCGGTCAACTGATGCAAGAAGCCGTGCCTGCGGGTACCGGTGCAATGTATGCGATTATCGGTTTAGATAATGACGCTATTGCAAAAGCCTGTGAAGAAGCAGCACAAGGACAAATTGTCTCGCCTGTAAACTTTAACTCACCGGGCCAAGTTGTTATTGCAGGCAACAAAGAAGCCGTAGAACGTGCTGGTGTGTTATGTAAAGAAGCAGGTGCTAAACGTGCTTTACCATTAGCGGTAAGCGTGCCTTCTCACTGTGCTTTAATGAAACCGGCAGCTGATAAGCTTGCGGTTGCATTACAAGAAATTGAATTTAAACAACCTGAAATTCAGGTTGTTAATAACGTTGATGTGGTAGCGCAAACTGATGCGAATGCAATTCGTGATGCGTTAGTTCGCCAGCTTTATAATCCTGTTCGCTGGACTGAAACGGTTGAACTTATTGCCGAAAAAGGTATCACACAACTATTAGAAATCGGGCCAGGAAAAGTATTAACTGGCTTAACAAAACGCATTTCTAAAGAAATGAACGCTGCAGCAGTTAATGATATTGCGTCATTAGATGTTGCATTAGGAAATGACTGAGGGATCTCATGGGATTTGACGGAAAAATAGCGCTAGTTACTGGTGCAAGCCGTGGTATTGGCCGTGCGATTGCAGAAGATTTAGTTGCACGCGGTGCGACAGTAATTGGTACAGCAACGAGTGAAAACGGTGCGCAAGCTATCAGCGAATATCTAGACGGTAAGGGTAAGGGTTTTGTGTTAAATGTCACAGAAAACGACTCTATCGAAAAATTTTTAGCAGATGTGCGTGCTGAATTTGGCGAAATTGATATTTTGGTCAATAATGCAGGTATTACTCGTGATAACCTGTTGATGCGCATGAAAGATGATGAGTGGCAAGATATCATTGACACTAATCTTTCATCAGTCTTCCGTCTGTCTAAAGCAGTTATGCGTGCTATGATGAAAAAACGTCATGGTCGTATAATTACCATTGGTTCTGTTGTTGGAACCATGGGTAACGCTGGACAGGCAAACTACGCGGCAGCAAAAGCGGGTGTGATTGGTTTTAGTAAATCATTAGCACGCGAAGTTGCTTCCCGTGGCATTACGGTGAATGTTGTTGCTCCAGGCTTTATCGAAACTGATATGACTAGAGCATTAACAGATGACCAAAGAGCAGGTATTTTATCTCAAGTCCCTGCTAACCGTTTAGGTGATGCCAAAGAGATTGCCAGTGCTGTAGCTTTCTTAGCTTCTGATGAAGCAAGCTATATCACGGGTGAAACATTGCATGTCAATGGTGGCATGTACATGATCTAATTATGGGGACGTCTTTATATTTGCTTTTTGCGTACAATATAATGCAAAATATAGCGAATAAAGTAGTCCACACAGTCGGGATTGGTTAGATCTTTTCCTGTATTTATAAACTAAGAAAATCATCGCGCAAGCGAGTTTTGATAGGAAATTTAATAGTATGAGCACTATCGACGAACGCGTTAAGAAAATCATTGTTGAACAACTGGGTGTTAAAGAGGAAGAAGTTGTAAATTCAGCTTCATTTGTTGATGACTTAGGCGCTGATTCTCTTGACACAGTTGAGCTGGTAATGGCTCTGGAAGAAGAATTCGATATCGAAATCCCAGACGAAGAAGCAGAAAAAATTACTACAGTTCAAGCTGCTATTGATTACGTTGAAAACGCAGGCAAATAAGCTTGCTAATCTAGGCGGTCACTCGACCGCCTATATTTTTAATCCTAAACTTTTTCCCTCCTTGGAGGATAAGCGTGTCTAAGCGTCGTGTAGTTGTGACCGGACTAGGCATGTTATCTCCTGTCGGTAATAACGCAGAAGCTTCTTGGGAAGCTGTGTGTGCCGGACAGAGTGGTATCGGCCTTATCGAAGATTTTGACACCAGTCATCATGCGACTAAATTCGCTGGATTGGTAAAAGATTTCAATCACGAAGATTATAATCTTTCGCGTAAAGACGCGCGTAAGATGGATCTTTTCATTCAATATGGTATTGCAGCTGGTGTGCAGGCCATTGCGGATTCAGGTCTTGAAGTAACAGAAGCCAATGCAAGTCGTATCGGAGCTGCTATTGGTTCTGGTATTGGTGGCTTAGGCCTTATCGAAGAAAACCATACATCTATGATGAATGGTGGTCCTCGTAAAATTAGCCCATTCTTTGTACCTTCAACCATCATTAACATGGTTGCAGGGCATTTAAGCATTATGTATGGTCTTCGTGGCCCTACAATCTCTATCGCAACAGCGTGTACTTCAGGTGTTCATAATATTGGACATGCTGCACGTATTATCGCTTATGGTGATGCAGATGCAATGCTGGCAGGCGGTGCTGAAAAAGCAACCACACCATTAGGTCTGGGTGGTTTTGGTGCTGTTCGTGCATTATCAACACGTAACGATAATCCTCAAGCGGCTAGCCGTCCATGGGATAAAGAGCGTGATGGTTTTGTATTAGGTGATGGTGCAGGCGTTCTTGTTCTTGAAGAATACGAACATGCTAAAAACCGTGGCGCTAAAATTTATGCTGAAGTAGTTGGTTTTGGTATGAGTAGCGATGCTTATCACATGACTTCACCAGCAGAAAATGGCGAAGGCGGTGCGCTGGCGATGACAAATGCACTGAAAGATGCAGGTATTGCCTCATCAGATGTGGGTTATATCAACGCACACGGCACATCAACAAATGCAGGCGACGTTGCTGAAGCTCAGGCGGTAGAAAACGTATTTGGTAAAGGCACTGATGTATTAGTTAGCTCAACAAAATCTATGACAGGTCACTTATTAGGTGCTGCGGGTGCAATTGAGTCTATCTTTACAATCCTTTCACTGCGTGATCAAATCGTACCTCCAACAATTAACCTAGATAATCAAGACGAAAATTGTCATCTTGATTTTGTTCCACATAAAGCACGTAAAGTTGAGAACATGGAATATGCTCTGTGTAACTCATTCGGCTTTGGTGGTACTAACGGTTCAATTCTCTTTAAACGCGTATAAGCCGTTTTTTGTAGAAAGTTGAAAAAATACCTAAAGGCCCAGGATTATTCTGGGTCTTTTATTTTGTCCTTTTACTGCCAGTTGCTTTATCATGTGCAGATTGATATCAATAACATAGATGTAAGGTGTGTTAGATGTATTGGGTAAATGGACAACAGCAACAAAATGTAGATGCCAGTGATCGAGCAGTACAGTTTGGTGATGGCTGTTTTACAACACTGGCTGTTGAACAGGGGGATCCCGTTTTATTATCTGCACACATAAACCGCTTAAAACAAGGCTGTAACGCTCTCTTTTTACCTCATCCTAATTGGTCTGAACTTGAAAAGCAGATCATCTATGTGGCTTCTCTGGCTCAAACAAAAAGTGTTATAAAAATTATTATTAGTCGTGGTTTTGGTGGGCGAGGATATTCCTCTAATGGATTTATAACACCGACAGTAATAATCTCATTGTCCTCTTATCCTACTCATTATCTCCACCAGCAAAACGAAGGTGTATCGCTTGGTATTAGCCCTGTTACCTTAGGGCAAAACCCTTTGCTGGCTGGGATCAAACATCTCAATCGTTTAGAACAAGTCCTTATCAAATATCATTTAGAAAAAACAGAATTTGATGATGTTTTAGTGTGTGATAATGAAGGATATTTAGTTGAAGCTAATGCAGCGAATCTTTTTTGGCGCAAAGGAAATAGGTTTTTTACACCAAATCTGACTAATTCAGGGGTAAATGGCATTATGCGCCAATCTATTTTTCAATTAGCTCAAAAAAATCATTGGAAAATTGATATTGTGAGAGAAAAACCTGAAACGCTTTATCAGGCTGATGAAATATGGTTAACAAATGCGTTGATGCCAGTGATCCCCGTTTCACAAATCACTTTTTCAGATGATAAGTGCTATAAATACCCTAGTAGGGATTATTATCATGTTGTTTTACAACACACTTTGTCACTTAAATAGAATTTAATGAGTTATAAATGAAGATAAAAAAAATAGTATGGATAGTTTTTTTTGCCTTATTGTTTAGCCTTGGCGCAGTTGCATTGTATATGATGCAACATATTCGGGGTTTAGAAGAAAATATTGTTGTGAAACAAGATGAAATGCTACTGACTGTACCAGCAGGAACAGGGCGTGTTGCTATGGAGCAACTATTAATAAAAAACAATCTGCTTAGCGAAGGGGATTTTTTTCAGGTTTTATTAAAAGTGAAACCTGAATTAAGCCAATTTAAAGCAGGTACTTATCGTTTAACAAAAGGAATGACATTGCATGATGTCTTACTGCTTATCAAAAGCGGTAAAGAAGCCCAGTTCTCAATCCGTTTTATTGAAGGAAGTCGCTTAAAGGATTGGCAATCTATTTTTGAGCAAGCGCCTCAACTTGCAGCTGTGGCACACACAATGGATAGTGATAAGTTACGTGAAGAAATAGGAATAAAACCAGAGATTTCTAATTTAGAAGGTTGGTTTGCACCTGATACATACCATTACACCGCGGGTACGACAGATGTCGCAATTTTAAAACGCGCCTACCAGCAAATGGAAAAAACATTAGAAGAAGAGTGGATTAAACGCGATAGTGATTTACCGTATAAATCGGCTTATGAAATGCTTATCATGGCATCAATTATTGAAAAAGAGACGGGCATTGATGCCGAAAGAACAAAAGTCGCGTCTGTTTTTATTAATCGATTAAAAACTAATATGCGATTACAGACCGACCCAACGGTCATCTATGGTTTAGGTGATAAATATAGAGGCACGATTTATCGTAGTGATTTAAATGGTTATACACCTTATAACACGTATCAAATTGATGGTTTACCACCAACACCAATAGCAATGCCGGGTGTCGCTTCAATTAGAGCTGCTGCACATCCAGCGGATACTCGTTATCTCTATTTTGTTGCAGATGGAACGGGTGGTCATAAATTTTCAACCACACTCAATGAACATAATAAAGCCGTCGCACAATATCGACGCTTACAACAAAGATAATTATGAACAACAGTAAATTTATTGTAATTGAAGGACTTGAAGGCGCTGGAAAAACCAGTGCGATCCAAACGGTTGTTGATACCCTAAAAGATAAAGGTATTACTAACCTAGCATTTACTCGTGAACCGGGTGGCACACCGCTTGCCGAAAAATTACGTGAACTTATCAAACAAGGTATTGAGGGTGAAAAAGTTACGGATAAAGCAGAATTATTGATGCTATACGCAGCGCGTGTTCAACTTATAGAAAACGTGATAAAACCTGCACTTGCGGATGGTAAATGGGTTATTGGTGATAGACATGATCTCTCTTCACAAGCTTATCAAGGCGGCGGGCGCGGCTTAGATAAAGATCTTATGTTGTCACTTCGTAATACTGTCCTTGGTGATTTTCGCCCTGACTTAACCTTATATCTTGATTTAGATCCTGCTATTGGCCTTGCCAGAGCGCGTGCTCGAGGCGAGTTAGATCGGATTGAACAAGAGTCAATGGATTTCTTTTATCGTACTCGCGAACGTTATCAAGCATTGGCTAAAGATGATGATTCTATTATTACGATAGATGCCTCTCAAGCAATTGAAAAAGTACAAGCAGATATTCGTCAAACATTAACAGCGTGGCTAGTTCAGCAGGAAAATAAATTACTATGAATTGGTATCCTTGGCTAAATCAGGCATATCGGCAACTTATTAGCATGTATCAAGAAGGGCGTGGTCATCATGCTTTGCTTTTACATGCGATAGAAGGCATGGGAGGAGAAGCACTCTCTTATGGATTAAGTCGTTGGTTAATGTGCCAGAATAAACAGGGATTAAAAAGTTGTAATGAATGCCATAGCTGTCGATTGATGCTTGCTGAAACACACCCTGATTGGCATGTTTTACAAAGTGAAAAAGGTAAGTCTTCGATAGGTATTGAAGTTGTAAGAAAAGTCACTGAAAAGCTGGAGCATCATGCTCAGCAAAGTGGTTCTAGAGTAGTTTGGATAAAAGACGTTGAAGCGTTAACAGAAGCGGCTGCAAATGCATTACTCAAAACGTTAGAAGAACCGCCTAAAAACACCTATTTTTTACTGAATTGTCAGCAACCAGAGGTTTTATTAGCGACATTGCGTAGCCGTTGTTTTTATTACCATTTAGCAACGCCGGATCTTCAACACGCAACGCACTGGTTACAGCAACAATTACCAAATATACCTTATGCGAATAGTGTGACAGCATTGAATTTATCGCAGAACGCTCCAATTTTGGCGCTTTCATTATTGAAAGATGAGTGGAAAGAAAGAGAGACTTTTTGCCAAGCGTTATACACCAGCATACAACAACGTAATTTATATGCATTTCTGCCACAATTAAATCAAGATAATGCTGAGCATCGCCTGTATTGGTTGTTATCACTGCTGCTTGATGCATTAAAATATCAAACCAATGCACAAACCTATTGTGTGAACCAAGATCAGCAAGCATTGATTATGGCGTTATCACAATGGCCTTCGGATATTTTATTATCCACTATTGATGGATGGAAACAGTGTCGTTATCAGTTAATGACCATTCCTGCATTAAATAGAGAATTATTACTAGTAGAACAACTGCTAGATTGGGAAAATCAGCTAGCCACAAAAAATTAATTAGCTATATATTAATTATGATTTAGCTGTAATAAAAAACACCTATACGTTGTACCAGATAAATGAGAGTAAGTTATGTTTTTAGTTGATTCACACTGCCATCTCGACTGCTTAGATTATGAAAAATTACATGAAAATATTGATGATGTTGTCGAAAAAGCACAGCAGCGTGATGTTCAATATATGTTAGCAGTAGCAACTACATTACCGGGTTTTAAGAGTATGCGTGAGCTAATCGGTAAACGTGACAATATTGCCTTTTCTTGTGGGATCCACCCTTTAAATTTAGACGAAGGTCATGATGTTGAAGAATTAGCTCGTTTAGCAGCCGCACCTGATGTTGTGGCTTTAGGTGAAACAGGGCTAGATTACTATTACCAACAAGAAAATGCGGCACTACAACGTGACATTTTCCGTGAGCATATTCGTATTGGGCGCCAAGTTAATAAACCCGTTATTGTGCATACACGCAGTGCTCGTGAAGATACGTTATCCATTTTAAAAGAAGAAAAAGTTCAAGATTGTGGCGGTGTTCTGCATTGCTTTACAGAAGATAAAGAGACCGCAACAGCATTACTTGATCTTGGAATGTATATCTCCTTTTCCGGCATTGTGACATTTAGAAATGCAGAACAAATTAGAGAGGCCGCTCGTATCGTTCCTCTTGATAGAATTTTAGTCGAAACAGACTCTCCTTATTTGGCACCAGTTCCTCATCGCGGAAAAGAAAATCAACCGGCTTATGTCCGTGATGTTGCAGAGTATATGGCAGTCTTAAAAGGGGTGAGTGTTGAAGAGTTAGCGCAACAAACAACGCGTAACTTTGCTAAGCTCTTTCATATTCAAAACTTACCTGCTTAATAGAATTGATCAGGAATTAAAATAAATAATAAGGTGATGAAAATGGCAGAAGAAACAATTTTCAGTAAAATTATTCGTGGTGAAATCCCAGCTAATATCGTTTTTCAAGATGATACAGTGACCGCATTTCGTGATATTTCACCTCAAGCACCCACTCATATTTTAATTATCCCCAATAAACTTATTCCTACTGTAAATGATGTTACTGTGGAAGATGAACAAGTATTAGGACACCTTTTTGTTGTTGCTGCAAAAATTGCACAACAAGAAGGTATTGCGGAAGACGGTTATCGTTTGGTGATGAACTGTAACAAACATGGTGGACAAGAAGTTTTCCATATTCATATGCATTTGCTTGGCGGAAAACCATTAGGGCCACTATTAAGCCAATAATGGATATAATGCTAACAGCAGGATAACAGGAAGTAATACATGATAAGACAAGGTAAGGCCATTTGTTCATTACTTATCGCTGTATTTATGACGACATTGCTCTCAGGATGTTTATCATCTCATTCAGGTAATAAACTCTATTTCAATCGTCAGCAGGCTATTATTATGGAGCCTTCGGTATTAGTTGTAGGTGTTGTTGCTGGTCAGCCAACCATTGAACACCATGCTAATGGCACAAAAGCGACAGTCATGTTATCAAATACACAATCTTACCCTGTCTCTATTCGCTATCGTTTTTATTGGTATAACGAACAAGGGCTTGAAGTTTCCCCTGCTGGGAATGTAAATGATGTGACTATTCTTGGCGATGGTGATACCGAAATTAGTGGTGATATACCAGATAAGACCATTAGTTATGTCAGAGTTTATCTCTTTACTTAGGATAAGGTAACGCGAGCATGAAAAGAGTTCTATTTGTGGCGATGTCTGTGTTTTTATTAGCAGGTTGTCCATCCATGTTGCCACAACAACCGCCAGTACCTGTTGAACCAGTTACGCCTACTGAGCCAGTAGAGCCACCTAAACCCATAGAGCCACCGATTGAAGTTGTGCCAACGCCACCTAAAATCACGAGTATTAATTGGAATGCAGCTGTCACGCCTTTAATTAGAGAAATGGCGGTTACTGGTGATTTAGAAGTGGGTAAGCTTATCGTTGTTGATAATGTTAAAAATAATTCAGGCGGGAATATTCAAGCGGTAAATGCAACCAATACTATTATTGAATCAGTTAATACTATTAGTGCATTGCAAACTGTGCCTTATACACAAATGATGTCAGCACGAAAAGCACTTGGTTTATCAGGTGAAGATAGTTTAGGTCTTCGTAGTGCAGCGATTGGTTTAGCCCGTTATTTGAAGGCTGATTATATTTTATTCTCAACCGTTGATGGTAAAAAAGATAACCGTGTGATCAGTATGCAGTTAATGTCAGTTTCTTCTGGTGAAATTCTTTGGAATGGACGCCATCAGGTTGAGTGATCCGCATTACTCAAGTTTGCTTAATGCCTTGCAAGCGCTTTTTCCTGCAACGGCATTAAGTAAATGGAAAATTACGACATTAGAAGGATCAGGTGGTGGCGCTTTTCGCGTGCAATGTGCAGATATAGATTGGGTTGCTCGTTATTATGGTGATGAAAAAAAAGCGCTTTATGTACATGGAAGAAAAGAATACGCCATTTTAAAACAGCTTTCAGGATCTGACATATCACCTAAAGTTGCCACCCGTTATAAAGAATGGTTTTTTCTTTATTGGTTACAGGGCGAACATTTAACCCATCAATCGCTTTTTAGTACTTATTTAAAACCGCTGGCTGAAAAAATAGCTATACTTCATCAACACACGCCGCTAGGTTTCCCTCTTAACTTAAATCATGAGCTATTAGTTTATTGGCAGAGTATTGATAGGAAACGCTTGTCTGCTAAATGGCTACACTTACAACAACATTTTTTACGCCAACCGCGATGCAATCTCATAAAATACGCGCCTGCTCACATGGATTTGCATGTTGAGAATATTCTTCTTAGTGATTCAGGTATAAAATTTATTGATTGGGAATATGCCGCCGATATTGATACAGCGGATTCGTTGATGACGTTCTTTGCAACAAATCAACTCAATGAATCGCAGCAAAATATGTTTTTAGATTATTATTGTTCGTATCATTGCCATTATGCTCAACTCAAAGAGACGGATGTTTCTTCTGTAAAGGAGTTGAGAGAGCGTATTCTTTCAAGAGAGCCATTTATTTTTTATATGATGCTAATGTGGTATGAAGTTCGTTGGCAACAAACAAAAGATAGATCATTTTTAATAATGTCTGAACCTTTACGTCGCTATTTTAGTCTGACGAGTTAAAGACGTTATCTTGTCACAATTACAAAGAGAGGAATGTTATGGGTCCAGTAATGCTTGATGTTGAAGGATATGAACTCGATAGTGAAGAGCGTGAAATTTTAAAGCATCCTCTTGTCGGGGGATTAATCCTTTTTACCCGCAACTTCCACGATGCTGAACAATTAAATGAATTAGTTCGCCAAATTCGTGATGCATCTCATGAGCGCCTTGTGATTGCAGTAGACCAAGAAGGAGGACGAGTACAGCGTTTTCGTGATGGTTTTACACGCATACCGGCAGCTCAATCTTATGCGGCATTAAATGAAAGTTATCAAGCGAGCCATTTAGCACAAGAAGCTGGATGGTTAATGGCATCAGAAATGATAGCTATGGATATTGATATCAGTTTTGCGCCTGTACTCGACTTAGGTCATAACTGTATTGCCATTGGTGAGCGTTCTTTCCATGATTCACCGGAAGTTGCCATGACAATGGCAGAGAGTTTTATTAAAGGTATGCGCTCTGCTGGCATGAAATCAACAGGTAAACATTTCCCTGGCCATGGTGCGGTCAGAGCAGATTCTCATAAAGAAACGCCTCGCGATGATCGCTCTTTAAATGATATTCGCCAACGTGATATGTCTATTTTTAAAGATTTTATTCAACGCCAGTTATTAGATGCCATTATGCCTGCTCACGTTATTTACTCTCAGGTTGATGAGCGTCCTGCAAGTGGCTCATCGTACTGGCTGAAATCCATTTTACGTGAACAATTAGGCTTCCAAGGCGTTATCTTCTCTGATGATTTATCGATGGAAGGTGCTGCTATTATGGGAAGTTACGCAGAAAGGGCACAACGTTCATTAGATGCTGGTTGTGATATGCTGTTAGTGTGTAATAACCGAAAAGGGGCGGTGAGTGTGTTAGATAACCTGTCCTCTGTCAAAGCAGAACGCATTTCCACATTGTACCATCACCGAGGTCGTTACACATTGAGTGAGCTACAAAACTCTGATCGTTGGAGAAAAGCGAATCAGTTGCTGACCCAATTACAGGAGCAATGGCAGGAGCGAGCATGATTATATATTTACATGGTTTTGATTCCACAAGTCCTGGAAATCATGAGAAAGTTTTACAGCTACAGTTTATTGATCCTGATGTGCGTTTTTTAAGCTACAGTACGTTGCATCCTCGTCATGACATGCAACACTTACTGAAAGAAACGGATAAAGTGATTAAATCCACGAAAGAGCCCGTATTAATTTGCGGTGTAGGATTAGGTGGATATTGGGCAGAGCGTATTGGTTTCTTATGTAATATTCGTCAGGTAATGATTAACCCTAATCTTTTTCCTTACGAAAACATGACAGACAAAATCGACAGACCGGAAGAATATTTAGATATTGCAACGAAATGTATTAAAGATTTTCGTTCTAAAAACAAAGATAACGCTTTAGTAATTTTATCCCGTAATGATGAGGTTTTAGATAATCAGCGTTCTGCTGATGAATTATCGCCTTATTACTCTGTAATTTGGGATGAAGTACAAACGCATAAATTTAAGAGCCTCTCTGAGCATCTATTTAAAATTAAAGCGTTTAATAGCAAAAGCTAAGACTAAAGTAATGTGTTTAAAATGGATGGCGTTTGTTCCATCCATTTTTTTGTCTAATGTAGCTAAAAATGCTCATACTTTCCTTTCTACCTATCTCTTTTCAACATTTGTTTTGATCCTTTATTTTTATCATTTCAATTATCACGACTGACTTTAACAGTCTCCTTTGTTGTTATTATGTTAATTCATTGTATTTGTTGATAAAAATAAATACCTTTGTATTTTTAATGGTGATTTATTCATCACTCAAAGGCAAAAAACGACTATATTCTTCAAAAAATAGGTATGAATATTCAAATATTTTTGATATAAATCAACTTTGGTATGACCATCTTCCCAATTAACTTGCTTAAGAACAAAAATAACAGCCGAAACGATTTAACTGCCGTTATTTAAGTAGATTTCACTAAGGCTATTTAAATAACAACAGTAAATATCTTTATGGAGTGACGTTAAATGTCATTAAAAAAAATTGTTATTGTCGGTGGTGGTGCGGGTGGTTTAGAACTGGCGACCAAATTAGGCAATAAATTAGGACGCAGCAAAAAAGCAGAAATTACCTTAGTGGATCGCAATAACAGCCATCTATGGAAACCCCTGCTACATGAAGTAGCAACGGGCTCTTTAGATGATGGCGTTGATGCTTTAAGCTATCTAGCACACGGTTATAACCATCATTTCAATTTCCAATTAGGTTCATTAACGGGGCTTGATCGCGAACAGAAAAACATCACACTGGCTGCTATTTATAACGAAGAGCAAGAGCTACTCGTACCTGAACGCACGTTAGACTACGATATTTTAGTGATGGCATTAGGCAGTAAATCAAACGATTTTGCTACCCCAGGTATTAAAGAAAACTGCATTTTCTTGGATAGTCCGCAACAAGCACATCGTTTCCATAACGAAATGTTGAATTTGTTCTTAAAATATTCAGCAGATGCTAATGCACAAGAAGAAAACCGTAAGGTAAATATTGCGATTGTGGGTGGTGGTGCTACGGGTGTTGAGCTTTCGGCTGAATTGCATAATGCAGTACGCCAACTAAATAGCTATGGATTAAAAAAATTAGCGCCTTCAGCATTAAATATTACGTTGGTTGAAGCAGGCGAACGTATTTTACCTGCATTACCAGTGCGTATTTCTAGTGCTGCACATCAAGAATTAACAAAATTAGGCGTGCGAGTGATGACCAAAACTATGGTCACAAGCGCAGATAACGGTGGATTAAACACCAAAGATGGTGAGCATATAGATGCTGACTTAATGGTGTGGGCAGCAGGTATTAAAGCGCCTGATTTTATGAAAGAGATTGCAGGTCTAGAAACCAATCGTATTAATCAGTTAGTTGTTAAACCCACCTTACAAACAACCTTAGATGAGTCTATCTTTGCGATTGGTGACTGTGCATCTTGTCCACGAAAAGAAGGGGGATTTGTTCCTCCAAGAGCACAATCCGCTCATCAAATGGCAAGTCGTTGTTACAGCAATATTTTAGCAATGTTAAAAGATAAACCGCTAAAAGATTATGTGTTTACCGATCATGGTTCGCTCGTTTCACTTTCTAAGTTCAGTACTGTAGGTAGTTTGATGGGGAATTTGATGAAGGGTGACATGATGATCGAAGGGCGCATTGCGCGGATTGTTTATATCTCTTTATATCGAATGCATCAGATTGCTTTGCATGGTTACATCAAAACAGGGCTTATGATGTTAGTAGGATCAATCAACCGAGTAATTAGACCTAAGCTGAAACTTCATTAATTTATCTTTTGCTTTGTAAATAAGACAAAAGTTACCTTTTTAAACCCTCATATTATATGAGGGTTTTTTATCTATTTTTTCTTTTAAATTAAATAATTAAATGAGAATATCTAAACAAGGTAAATAATCTTAGCATAAAGCACTAGATGATTTATCTGTTTATATCGAAAATAACCAATAACTCTAAAGCTCAATAGAACAATGATAAATATAATTTTATTATTAAGGTTAAACTTGTAATATTAAAGATAGCATTTGTTTTTATTTATTACGCTAAGTTATTTAAGAATTTTCTTAAATAAAAAATGATGTTTAATTCATTAATTCATCAAATAAAATGTTATGGTATTTCGTAAATTTGTATTAGAAAGATAATAAGTGAAAATTATTAGAGATAAGCTTAACTTGTTATTTTTACTTGTATTTAAGTGAATAAAATAATTTTACAAATCTTAAAAGTAAATTTTATAATATGAGTTAAATATGAAATATCGCCTATTTTTAGGCAACACTTGTTAACTTGGTGTTATCATAATGCTATATTATAAAATAGTATAATGACTTCTATTTTTTTCAGCTTAATAAATTAAGATCTATCTTAATATAATGTGTAAGTCTTAAGAATGTAGTCAGTATTTATTTAATTAAGTAATTAAAACAGAAATAAGTGGTGTATTTAACATGTCATAAATACGTAGTTTACTTATTATGTTAATCAGCATGGATGTTGAATTAAGCTATCAGATTAGAGAATTCATTTATTGAATACTAAATATATTAGCCAGTTAGAGTGAAACAGTGGCTTTTATTACGTATCTGCGGCAATTAAGGATAAAACAAATGAAAAGGGGTAAAAGTGGGTGTTAATGTCAGAAAGTACACACTAATAGGACTAATCATTGTATTAGCTATTCTTTCATTTATTGCATGGAGGTGGGTATTTCCCCAGCCTCAATACGCTCATGTCGTTTCGGCGACACCTATTAAATCGACCGTTTTTGTGACAGAAGAGTATTGTCATCGAATTGGCTTACCTACACCTTTTACACCAGAAAAATTGTCACGATTTCATCCTGCAGAGCAAGAGTGTCGAGTGTTTTATATGATTGAAGCACTTAATAATAGCAATATTGCTAATTTCCCTTATCCCCAATTTAAAGAGTGCATTCCAATTTATCGTCAAGAGCGCAGAGTTGTGGGTTATGATGTGCTTTATACTATCGATGGAACACCAGGCAAAGTACGGACTACATTTAAACCAGGTGAAGTTATCGCGTTAGATTCTGATGGTAGGCTGATTTTAGAACAAGAACCTTATTGCTCTATGAATGAAAAAGTACCTTGTCGCAAAGAATAAACCTAATGATATAAAAAGAAAGGCGTAATGAAGTTACTTCAGTTACGCCTTTTTGTTGATTTAATAACCATTAGGGGTGGTTATTTTATGCTCATCAAATGCACTTAACATATCATCAATAAACGTAAGTCGTTTTTCACGCTCAGTTAAATCTGTAATAAATTTCAATTTTGATGGGCCATCTAAGCGGAAAATGGCAGGTTGCTCCTGAAGTAAGCTGATTAAATAGCTTGGATCGACTTTGTTTTTCTCACCAAACTCAATAAAACCACCTTTATCATGCGCTTCAATTCGGGTGATACCCAAGCTCATCGCACTTAAGCGAATAGCGGCATTACGCAGTAGATAACGTCCTGCATCAGGCAATTTACCAAATCTATCAATTAACTCTGCTTTTAGATCATTAAGCTCTGTTAAGTCGATAGCACTAGCAATTCGCTTATAGAATGAAAGTCTGACATTTACATCAGGAATGTAATCATCAGGCAACAAGACTGGCATTCTTAATTCAATTTCAGTTTGTTGATTGGTGAGATCTTCAAGTGATGGTTCTCTACCTTCTTTAAGTGCTTCTACAGCGCTTTCTAATAATTCCATATAAAGTGAGAAACCAACGGTATTCATTTGACCGCTTTGTTCTTCACCTAGTAATTCACCTGCACCTCGAATTTCTAAGTCATGAGTTGCTAATGCAAAACCGGCACCCAGATCTTCCAGTGAAGCAATCGCTTCTAAACGTTTATGAGCATCCTTTGTCATTGCTTTCGGATGTGGCGTCAACAAATAAGCATAAGCTTGATGATGAGAACGACCTACACGACCACGTAATTGATGTAATTGCGCTAAACCAAAATGATCTGCCCGTTCAATAATAATGGTATTTGCAGTGGGTATATCGATACCTGTTTCAATAATTGTGGTGCAAAGTAATACATTAAAACGCTGATGATGGAAATCATTCATCACACGCTCAAGTTCACGTTCCCGCATTTGCCCGTGACCAATACCAATACGC
Organism: Proteus sp. G2618; assembly: GCF_009915995.1. Taxonomy (NCBI): domain Bacteria; kingdom Pseudomonadati; phylum Pseudomonadota; class Gammaproteobacteria; order Enterobacterales; family Morganellaceae; genus Proteus; species Proteus sp. G2618. The sequence continues at coordinate 76,706 of NZ_JAABNI010000014.1, forward strand.
GCTTCAGGAACGAGTGCAGCCAGTCTCTCGCGGGCTTTTTCGATATTTTCAACATCGTTATACAAATAATAAACTTGTCCGCCACGCAAGGTTTCACGCAAGATAGCTTCACGAACCACTAAATCATCATATTCACGAACGAATGTTTTCACGGATAAGCGACGTGCTGGCGGTGTTGCAATAATAGAAAGATCACGCATGCCACTCATTGCCATATTCAGCGTACGAGGAATAGGCGTTGCTGTTAGCGTTAAAATATCGACATTTGCGCGCATAGCTTTGATACGCTCTTTGTGACGAACTCCAAAGCGGTGCTCTTCATCAACAATTAACAATCCCAAATCTTTCCATTGAATATTCGGTTGAAGGAGTTTGTGTGTACCAATCACAATATCAATTGTTCCTTCAGCCAGTTTTTCTGTGATTTGTTGCTGCTCTTTTGCACTACGAAAACGCGAGATCATCTCAATATTAACGGGCCAATTAGCAAAACGATCACGGAAATTATCAAAATGTTGCTGAGCTAATAGAGTAGTTGGTACTAAAATGGCAACTTGCTTATTGTTGTTAACTGCAAGAAAAGCGGCACGCATCGCAACTTCTGTTTTACCAAATCCGACATCACCACAGACGAGTCTATCCATTGAAATAGCTTGGCACATATCGCTAAGTACCGCATTGATAGCCATTTCTTGATCAGGTGTTGTTTCAAAAGGAAAACTTTGACGGAAAGATTGATACTGCTCTTTGTCCATTTTAAAGGTAAAGCCTGTTTTTACTTCACGTTGAGCATAAACATCTAATAACTCGGCTGCGACATCACGTACTTTTTCAGCGGCTTTTTGACGAGCTCTTACCCATGCATCGCCACCCAATTTATGTAATGGGGCATTTTCATCTGCACCACCAGAATAACGGCTGATCAAATGCAGTGATGAAACAGGAACATAAAGCTTGTCATTACCTGCGTAGCTTAACATCAAATATTCAGCTTTAACGCCACCCGCTTCTAGGGTTGTCATACCTTGATAACGGCCAACACCATGCTGAAGATGAACAACAGGTTGCCCTATGCTTAATTCAGCAAGGTTGCGAATTAAGGTATCTGTATTGATGGCGCGACGATTGTCATGGCGACGACGATTAATGCGTTCACCTAACATATCGCTTTCACAGATCATGGCTAACTGGCGATGGCTATCAATAAAACCATGCTCTGCGGCACCAATGATAAAGTAAAAACCTTTCTCTTGGGCGTCAGATAATTCAATGATCTGCTTGGGTGCTATTTTTATCCGTGATAAAAGCTCTTGTACTGTTTCGCGTCTACCTTCACTTTCAACAGAGAAAATCACACTGCCTGAAAATTGTTCTTGGAATCGGCGTAAGTTATCTAAAGGCGATTTACTTTGAGCGTTAATCGATAAATCAGGAAGAGGCTGATAGCCTAAATTGGTCTGTCCGGCTTTTTCTGGCAACGTTTCTGTTTTAAGTTGAATACGAGGCCACTGTTTTAATTCTTTATTAAATTTATCAACATTTAGCCAAATATCATCTGGCGGTAACAGTGGTCGCATAGGATCAACACGACGGCTTTCAAAACGTTGATTGATGTCTTGCCAAAATTTTTCGGCAAAATCTTGCAGATCTTGTGTCACTATCAATGTGTTTTTAGGGAAATAAGCAAATAAGTTAGATAAAGGCTGTTCAAAAAATAGGGATTGCCAATATTCAATTCCCGTTGGCAATATGTGTTTACTTACTTGCTGATAAATATGTTCAGGATCACGTCTTACATCAAACCGCTCGCGCCATTGGCTACGGAAAATTTCTATCGCATTTGCATCTGTTGGGAATTCATGGGCAGGCAGCAAATTAATTTGATCAACTTCTGTTAATGTCCGCTGTGTGTCAACATCAAAAGTACGCAGGCTATCTATTTCATCATCGAAAAAATCAATACGATAAGGAAATTCACTTCCCATCGGAAATAAGTCTAATAATGCACCACGCGTTGCGTATTCCCCATGTTCTAATACTTGTTCGACATGGCGATATCCCGCTTCATCTAATGTTTTACGTAAATTATCACGAGAAAGTATCTCTCCTTTTTGCATTACCAACGCATGACTTGCGAGATAATCAGTAGGGCAGACTTTCTGCATTAACGTATTGACTGGTAAGATTAAAATTCCCTTGAGAAGTGATGGAATACGGTATAGCGTAGAAAGGCGGTTTGAGATAATTTCTTGATGAGGTGAAAAACTGTCGTATGGCAGTGTTTCCCAATCCGATAATGTCTCTACTGGATAATCACAAAACTGACGGATTTCATCTTGTAAACGTAATGCATTTTGCATATCACGAGTAACAAGAACGACTAATCCAGAGTGGCGTTTGATGATCTCTGCACATTCTAGAGCACAAGCGGCACCAGTCAGTTGACCTAGCTGACGAGTATCCCCTTGTTTTATAGGAAGTTGATAACGATATTCTGAGGACATAAGCGTGTAATGTGAACTCTTTGTTGTAGTTAACTCCCAACACATCTTTAGCTTAATGGCTAAAGCTTAAACTGGCGGGCAGGTTAAGATAAAAGAAAAAACCACAGTTTGGGAATAGAGTGGTTCCATTCAGTAAGACTACCCTTTATTATCCCTGAACACTTCGCATTAGCAACAGGAACAGCACAGATTTCATGTACAATTCTGTCTCATTTTATATAGGGCTCCGTTATATGCGGGGTCGTGCGGTCGATAAGTTCGGTCGCTTCGTCTCATGGCTATCCGCTTTAGGGATTATGTTAGGTGTAGCGGCACTGATCACAGTGACTTCTGTCATGAATGGCTTTGAACGTTCATTGCAAGAAAGTATTCTTGCTTATATTCCACAAGCAATCGTGACATCACCTAACGGGCAATTACCCCGAGATCCAAATATAGCTGAAAGACTACTGACGCGTGAAGGTATCATAAACGTGACCCCTTTAGTAGAAGGTGATGTTGTTTTGCAAAGTAAAGACAATATCAGCGTTGGTGTCATGCTGGGTATAGAAAAAGAGCAAGATGAACCTTTAACGCGGTATATTCGGTTTGGGGATTTTTCTATGCTGAAAGCAGGCGATTATGGTGTGATTTTAGGAAGTGGTCTTGCTAAACAGTTAAAAGCAAAAGAGGGGGATAGCATCCGCCTTATTGTGCCAAGTGTAAGCCAATTAACGCCAATGGGAAGATTACCTAGCCAACGGTTATTTACTGTTAAAGGTATTTTCCAAAGTAGTGGTGATGCAGATGCTTCACAAATCTTAGTGAATCAGCAAGATGCAGCACGTTTAATGCGTTATCAGCCGGGGAATATTACCGGATGGCGTCTTTTCTTCTCTGATCCTCTTAATATTGAAAAATACAGTGCGCAACCTTTAGATAAAAATCTAAGTTGGAAAGACTGGCGCGAACGTAAAGGTGAATTTTTCCAAGCTGTTAAAATGGAAAAAAATATGATGGGATTATTATTAAGCTTAATTATCGCAGTGGCGGCTTTTAATATTATTACCTCACTTTCTTTGTTAGTGATGGAAAAACAAGGAGAAGTCGCTATTTTGCAAACGATGGGTTTAAAACGCTCTCAGATTATGTCCATCTTTATGCTACAAGGTGCAGGTGCAGGTATTTTAGGGGCGGTAGCTGGTGGGCTTTTAGGTGCATTACTCTCGAGCCAACTAAACGTCATTATGCCAGCTGTAGGACTTATCCCTCAAGGAGTGGAATTACCCGCAACACTTGATTGGGGGCGTGTCTTTATGATTGGTTTCTCCGCTATTATTATTTCCCTTTTATCCACTTTATACCCGTCTTGGCGGGCCGCGGCTATTCAGCCAGCAGAGGCGCTACGTTATGAGTAATTCTTCTTTGAATAAACAGTCAATGGCATCAGAAAAACAAATGCAAATTAACAAAGATGGTTTATTGGATTGCCACGCCCTATGTAAACAATACCAAGATGGTTCTATTTCCACACAAGTGCTGAAATCAGTCTCTTTTAAAATGGATAAGGGCGATTTTCTTGCCATAGTGGGAAGCTCAGGTTCAGGAAAAAGTACCCTATTACATTTATTGGGCGGGCTCGATTCTCCAACATCAGGTGAAGTCTTTTTTAAAGGGCAGTCACTTAATAAATTATCCTCTTCGGAAAAAGCGGATCTGCGTAATAGCCAATTAGGCTTTATTTATCAATTTCATCACCTACTACCTGATTTTACAGCGCTTGAAAATGTTGCTATGCCACTAATGATTGGTGGCACGAGCGCTTCAATGGCGAAAGAAAAAGCGATGTCTTTACTTGAAGCTGTTGGATTAAAAGATCGCGCTCATCATCGCCCTTCAGAGCTTTCTGGTGGTGAGAGACAACGTGTTGCGATTGCAAGAGCATTAGTAAACGATCCTGCATTAGTTCTTGCTGATGAACCAACTGGTAATCTTGATCAGAAAAATGCAGAAGGGATTTTCGAATTGTTGATTAAGTTAAACAAAGAAAAACAAACTGCATTTCTGGTCGTCACGCATGATTTGTCATTGGCTGCTCGTTTTCAGCGCCAACTTGAAATGAAAGATGGTCAACTACAGTCACAAAACGCAATTTCAGGAGTGAAATAATGGCGCAATTGCCACTTGCATTAGTGACCGCATTACGTTTTTCAAGAGGACGAAAACGTGCGGGAATGGTTTCTTTAATTTCAGTTATTTCAACGCTGGGCATTATGCTTGGTGTTGCTGTCTTAATCATTGGCCTAAGTGCCATGAATGGATTTGAACGTGAATTAAAAAATCGCATTTTATCGGTGGTGCCTCACGGGCAAATTTATTCAGTAGATCAGCCATTTATGCAATGGAAATCCGCATTACCTCGTATCGAGAATACTCAAGGTGTTGTCGCTGCTGCTCCTTATGTTTTACTTACTGGATTGTTAGAAAAAGGAACAGAGTTAAAGGCAGTGCAAGTTATGGGTGTTTCACCTGAAAAGCAAAGTGATATCAGCCTGTTACCTCGATATGTCCAAAACAATGCATGGCAAGATTTTAAGGCAGGTAAGCAACAAATTATTATCGGGCAAGGTGTTGCTGATGCACTAAAGATCAAACAGGATGATTGGCTCACCGTATTAATTCCTAATAATGATGATCCAACTAAACTTTTACAGCCTAAACGTATTCGCTTACAAGTCAGTGGCATATTTAAACTTAGTGGTATGCTCGATCATCAATTAGCGTTAATTCCTTTAACGGATGCCCAGCAATATATGGATTATGGGCAAGGCATTACTGGGATTGAAGTGAAAACGGTAGATCCTTTTTTCGCCAATGAAATTATTCATAATGCAGGTTTAAACAGCAAAGAATATGTTTATGCAAAAAGCTGGATAAGTGATTATGGCTATATGTATAGCGATATTCAGATGATCCGTAGCATTATGTATTTATCGATGATCTTAGTGATTGGTGTCGCTTGTTTTAATATTGTCTCAACGCTGATTATGGCGGTAAGAGATAAAAGTAGTGATATCGCTATTTTACGAACATTAGGCGCACGAGATAGCCATATTCGTAATATCTTTTTATGGTACGGCTTATTATCAGGCATGATTGGCTGTATCGCAGGTGTGATATTTGGTGTGTTGGTTGCTTATAATTTAACGCCATTAGTATCTGTTATTGAATCATTAACAGGACATAGTGTGTTGTCTGGCGATGTTTATTTCGTTGATTTTCTACCTTCAGAAGTTCATTTAATTGACGTTTTCTCTGTATTTATTACCACTGTGATCTTAAGCCTGATTGCAAGTTGGTATCCTGCACGTCGAGCCACTAAACTAGATCCTGCAAGAATTTTAAGTGGACAATAAGTTTATTGACATACAAAGAAGAAAAAACGCTTAAACTAGTGAAGGTAAGAAACGCGATATTTAAATTTGAAAACCAAGGATTGTAATGATGAAACTTAAACTTCGTCATCGTCGGCTTAGGAAGTTTCGTAAAATTAAGAATTTACGTAGACAACATTCACGTTGTCGCTATTTTCATCTAACCCATAAAACGGAACATGAAATGAATTTACCCAAAGTTGTCGTATTAACAGGGGCTGGCATTTCGGCTGAATCAGGAATTAAAACATTCCGATCAGAAGATGGATTGTGGGAAGAACATCGCGTTGAAGATGTTGCAACACCTGAAGGTTATCAACGCAATCCCCAATTGGTTCAGCAGTTTTACAATGAACGTCGCCGCCAATTGCAGCAACCCTCTATTCAACCAAATGAAGCGCATTATGCATTAGCGAAACTAGAGCAACGTTTAGGCAAAGAGAATTTTTTACTGGTGACTCAAAATATTGATAATCTGCATGAAAAAGCAGGCAGTAAACATATTTTGCATATGCATGGTGAATTGCTGAAAGTGCGTTGCCCTCAATCTCGCCAAGTATTTGAATGGAAAGGGGACTTAGAAACAACAGATCGTTGCCATTGTTGCCAATTCCCATCACCATTACGCCCTCATATTGTCTGGTTTGGTGAAATGCCAATTGGTATGGAAGAGATTTATCGTGCTTTGGCTGAGGCTGATATTTTTATCTCTATCGGTACATCTGGAAATGTTTATCCAGCAGCAGGTTTTGTCCATGAAGCTCGCTTAACAGGTGCTCATACCGTTGAGCTAAATCTTGAGCCAAGTTTGGTTGAAAGCCAGTTTGAAGAGAAACATTATGGCCCAGCGAGCCAAGTAGTTGATGAATATGTTCATAAATTGTTTGAATTAATTAATGATCCTAAAGCTGATTTGACGCAATAATTATTTTATAGAGTTCCCTATTATTGTTCTTAGAGAGATCTTAGGGGGCAAAATGGATAAATTATTAGAACGTTTTTTTGAATATATTAATTTTGATACACAATCAAAACCATCTTCAAAAATGTCACCAAGCAGTGATGGACAATTAAAACTAGCCAAGGCATTGGCTCAAGAATTAAAAAAACTGGGTTTTTCTGATGTGATGCTCAGTGATAAGGGATGTGTAATGGCAAGTTTACCATCCAATGTATCTTGGCCAGTGCCCGTTATTGGCTTTATTTCGCATCTTGATACATCTCCTGACTTTTCAGGAAAACATGTGAAACCACAAGTTCTTGAAGATTATCGTGGTGGTGATATTGCTTTAGGTATTGGTGATGAAGTGTTGTCACCAGTAATGTTCCCAATCTTACATTCAATGATTGGTAAGACATTAATTACTACTGATGGTAAAACATTACTGGGTGCGGACGATAAAGCGGGTATTGCTGAAATTATTACTGCGATGGTGCGCTTAAAAGAAACGAATCGACCTCATGGGGATATTCGTATTGCTTTCACTCCTGATGAAGAAATTGGGCGTGGCGCGCATTATGTAGATTTAAATGCATTTGGCGCAAGCTGGGCTTATACCGTAGATGGTGGTGGTGTTGGCGAACTGGAATATGAAAATTTCAACGCCGCATCCGTGAGTATCAAAATTGTAGGTAACAATGTTCACCCAGGCAGTGCAAAAGGGGTGATGGTTAACGCGTTAGGATTAGCAACGCGAATTCATCAAGAATTACCTGTCGATGAAACGCCAGAAAATACCGACGGTTATGAAGGTTTTTACCATCTGCAAAGTATCAAAGGCTCGGTAGAAAGAGCAGAAATGCATTATATTATCCGTGATTTTAACCGTAACTTATTTGAGAAACGCAAACAAAATATGATTGCGATTGCAGAGAAAGTCGGTAAAGGCCTACATCCTGATTGCTATATTGAGCTAACGATTGATGATAGTTATTACAATATGCATGATAAAGTTGTTCAATTCCCACACATCATTGAAATAGCCAAACAAGCAATGATTGATTGTGATATTGAGCCAAATATCAAGCCTATTCGTGGTGGTACAGACGGTGCTCAACTTTCTTACCGTGGATTACCTTGCCCTAATATTTTTACAGGTGGTTATAATTTCCATGGTAAGCATGAATTTATCTCTTTAGAAGGAATGGAAGCAGCGGTGAGTGTGATCATGCGTATCGCTGAAATTACAGCTGAAAGAGAAAAGGCTAAAGTGATTAATTAATCACTTATTAAGAGCTTCGAAAATAAAAAAATAGCCGATATTTCGGCTATTTTTTTGGTTACATTTTTTATTTACAGTGTTAGCTAAGGTTATTTATGTTCTTTTTAATCTTCATTTAACGTGTTACCTTCAGTTTTATCTTAAGTGATATTGATAAAACAAAATAGAATAAATTACTAAAAAGAAATCTAAAATAAATTAGATGGAGTCTCTTAAGTTAAAATAAAATCACTTCATAATAATATGAATGTTAATTATGAGTTTTTCAAACTTAGAATATACGCTATTTTACCGCAATAGATTGATAAATTAGAACAAGTTAATGTCATCTATAATTATTGTAAAATGATAATATAAGGATGGTAGAATGGATGCGGCATCAGGGAAATTAGTTAATCCTGTAATTGAAAAACAAATTGATTTAAATAATAAAAAAGAAATGAATATTAATAATGAAAATAAAGTGTTAATAAAAACACATGAAAAACAATCATTTATTATTATCTCTAGCTATTTTTTGATAACTTATTTAATCTCATTTTCTCTTTACGCAACAAATAGTAAGCATACGTTATTGCTTTTTTTCTTACAGAGTACATTTTTTGTTGTTATTCCTTTTTTCTTTCGTAATACAAGAGTACTTTTAAAAGAAACGATAAATTATTTAATTCGTTAAATTATAAAATATTTAATAATAAAAAAAGCCCTGCCATTAATATGACAGGGCTTTATAACTTATTATTGGAAATTAGTAATAATTAATCTTCAAAATACCAATAACCTTGATTAACTAACTGAGTTAATAAACGCACAAATTTTGGATCAGCTAATGCATCGCTCAAGTGTTGTTTATCAATATAATCATATTGGCAAAGCGCATCCACAGCTTCTATATGATCAGTATCCATCAATTGACCATTTACAAAACAGTTATCGCCAACACGTAACGCACGAATACCGTTTAAACGATGAAGTTGCTCACCTTGTTGCAGTAAATCGTGAATTTCTGCATTTTCATATAAAGGCTCTGGAACTGCGAGATCAAGTTCATGACGAGATTGAGAAATAAATTCACCAAACCAATGACGGAATACTTCTGGTTGAGCAAGTAAATCTTCCATCATGTCATGGAGTTTATTTAACTCTTGATGTTGCACTAATGCTGGGTTCTCACGCGGTGTTAGATCTGGATCGCTATAACGATAACTACCTAAATCATTTGCTAGCACATAGTCAGCGAAACCACTGAAAAGTTCACGGGCATTAGGTGCTCTGAATCCGACAGAGTAGTTTAGCGATTCTTCAATCGCATAACCTTCATGTGGGAATCCAGGTGGGATATAAAGAATATCACCCGGTTCTAATTCCTCATCAATAATTGCTTCAAAAGGATCAACTTGAAGCAGATCAGGGTGAGGGCAGTGTTGTTTCATTGGGATTTTTTCACCCACACGCCAGCGACGACGACCTTGTCCCTGAATAATAAAGACATCATATTGATCAAGGTGTGGGCCTACACCACCACCGGGAACAGAATAAGAGATCATTAAATCATCAATGCGCCAATCGGGTAACACGCGAAATGGCTTCATTAATGCCGCACTAGGAAAATGCCAGTGATCGACGGCTTGTACAAGTAAAGACCAGTCTTTATCACCAAGTCCTTCAAAGTGCTCAAAAGGCCCGTGTTTGACTCCCCACTGTCCGTCTTGGCAGCTTACAAGACGGCTATCTACTTCATCTTCCATTGCAAGACCAGCAAGTTCGTCAGGAGATAAAGGATCAACAAAACGAGAGAAGCCGTTTTTAATTAATAAAGGGCGTTTTTGCCAATGGCTTTCGAGGAATGATTGCCAATCTAAATTAAGTTTATAGTCCATTGTGTATATCCTGAATTCGGGAAGCCTGAAGCCATAGTATAATGAATTCTAATTTCCTGCTAAACATTCCTTTGAGCAATGTGAGTAATAGCGGGTAACACAATAATAATTGAACAGATATCATACATAACGCCGTATATTTGGCGGTAATGAAAAAAGAAAGGAGTGTCTTATCAATAATGATTATTCACGCTCAGTGGTAAGTTGCTGCTCAGCAAAGGTTACGGTGATACGAGCGCCACCTAAAGGGCTATCGGTAATAGTAATTTCACCACTGTATTGTTCAATAATATCTACCGCGATAGATAAGCCTAAACCTTGCCCCGGGCGCAGCGTGTCTGCTCTAGTTCCTCGCTGGAAAATAGCCTCTCTTTTTTCGGGGCTGACACCTGGGCCATCATCATCAACAATAATCATTACACTGTTTTCATTATTGCTAACGTTGATTTCAACAAATTCTAAGCAATATTTACAGGCGTTATCCAGAATATTTCCCATCACTTCCATAAAGTCATTTTTCTCACCTAACCACATAATTTCAGGTGAAACATTGAGTGTTAAATCAACCCCTTTTGACTGATAAACTTTACTTAATGCACTACAAAGATTATCGAGTAATCCTGACAACGAATGGAGTTTTCGCGTGGTAATATCGTGATCACCATGAATGGATGCGCGGTGTAGGTAATAACCCATTTGTTGTGAAATTCGTTCAATTTGGTCGAGCATAATAGGTTCAGCTTGCTCTATCGTCATTTGTTTGCCTGATCGCAAAGAGCGTAATGTTGATTGCAACACTGCTAGTGGCGTTTTTAAGCTGTGGGTGAGATCAGATAAACTTGTACGATATTTACTGTAACGACTGCGTTCATTACGCAATAACACATTTAAATTTCGGACTAAGCCTTTTAGTTCGGTTGGCGGGTTTTCATCCAAATCATTGCGAGTCCCTTTTTCTAATGCACTGATTTGTTCAATAACTTGCTTTATGGGTCTTAAACTCCAATGTGCAGCCAACCAAATTAAGGGGATAACTAAAAATAGATTTGCAAGAATGATATATAAGAACCAATCCCAAACTTGACTGACTTTTTGCATACGTTGGGGAATAGGATCGATAACCGCGATTGCCATATAAGGCATATTATCAGCCGCAGGATAATGATTAATCACAACAGAGTGAGTTAAAAACTCATTACTGGAATATTCGTCAAGGCGTTTGAGATAAACACGATATTGCGGTAACTGCTGTAACATTAAACGTGTTGTTTTGACATCAACAGAGATTTCAAATAGGCCTTCTTCATGGCGCCATTTATGTTTAATGCTATCAGGAATAGCTTTCGGTAAGTCGGGCGGCGTCCATAATACACTACCTTTATCATCAAAAATAACCACCAGCGAGGTATTGTTATTATTAAGATTTGTTGGAAATTCAATATTTAGCTTGCTCTTATCCCACTGCGCTAAGCTGTAGTAAAGATTACTTTGACTACGCATCAACATAAAAGTAGTTTTATCCACACTGACAATCGAACCGACAATGGCAACTAACCCATAAGAGAGTGTAAGTGCCAAAATAATGGCACTAGTTGCAAGTAAAAAGCGAGTTCGTAATGAGAGCGGAGAGCGCTGTTTTTTTTGCATATTAAGGTTTCATATCAAAACGGTAGCCTTGCCCACGTACTGTAACCACCACATCATTAGGGTATTTTTCTAAGATTTTTTTACGTAATCGACCCATTAGTACATCAATAGTGTGACTCTCTTTTAATTCAGCATCTGGATATAACTGACGCATTAATGCATCTTTACTAACAACTTTATTTTGATTGCGCATCAATGTTTCTAGAATTGTATATTCAAATGCGGTTAACTTAATTTGTTCTCCTGAAATCATGAACTCTTTACGTGATAAATCCAATTCAAAAGGTTCAATGGCGAGAGTTTGTGATGCAATTCCCATGTTTCTTCGCATTAATGCCTGAATACGTGCAACAATTTCTTCAAAATGAAAAGGTTTTGTCACATAGTCATCAGCACCTGCATTTAATGCTGAGACTTTTTCTTGCCAACTTTCACGTGCCGTTAAGACCATTATTGGTAGGGTAATATTATTCTCTCGCCATCTACGAATAAGGCTAATGCCATCTTCATCTGGCAATCCTAAATCCACAATGGCAACATCAGGTGTACCTTCTGCTATAAAGCTATCTGCTTCTTTGGCATCTTCTGCTGCATCAACCTGATGTCCAGCATCACGAAATTGCACAGATAAGTGATGGCGAAGTAAGATATTATCTTCAATAATTAAGATCCGCATTATTCCACCTTGAGTACAATCAGCAAAAATTCACTGTTGTAAAATAAATACAGGAAATGATAGTCAAACTATCATATAAAAATATGGGCTCATCATAGACAATCTAGCGCTTAAAAAACACTGTATCCAGCAAAGTGTTTAAGTTGTAGATAGTTTTCTCTGTGTTTAGGTTATAAAAAAAGGCAGAAATTATCTGCCTTTTTAGAGAGGAAAATTAGTTTAACTTATCAACAAGTTGAGTTGCAAAACCAATATAGCTTTCAGGTTTCATTGCTTTTAAGCGTACTTTTTCATCTTCCGGTAGTTCTAAACCATCAATGAAAATGGCCATATCTTGTTCTGTAATGCGTTTACCACGAGTAAGCTCTTTTAGTTTTTCGTAAGGTTTTTCAATACCATAACGACGCATTACAGTTTGAATCGGCTCTGCTAACACTTCCCAGTTGCAGTCTAATTCTTCACGAAGATGATTTTCATTCACTTCAAGTTTATTAAGACCTTTCATAGTTGATTGATAAGCAATCAGCGCATAACCAATCCCCACACCTAAATTACGCAGTACCGTTGAGTCCGTTAAATCACGTTGCCAGCGAGAAACAGGTAACTTGCTAGAAAGATGCCCCATAACGGCATTTGCTAACCCTAAGTTTCCTTCAGAGTTTTCAAAATCAATAGGGTTTACTTTGTGAGGCATGGTTGATGAGCCAATTTCCCCCGCAATCGTTTTTTGTTTAAAGTGATTCAGTGCTATGTAACCCCAAATATCACGGTCGAAATCGATTAAGATAGTATTGAAGCGACTAATACAATCAAAAAGCTCTGCAATATAATCGTGTGGTTCAATTTGAGTTGTGTACGGGTTCCATGTAATACCAAGTGAAGTGACAAATTCTTCACTAAATTGATGCCAATTTACTTCAGGATACGCAGCTAAGTGAGCATTGTAGTTACCCACTGCACCGTTGATTTTACCTAAGATCTCAACTTGTGTTAGTTGACGATATTGGCGTTCCATACGGTAGGCAACGTTAGCAAACTCTTTACCAATTGTAGACGGCGTTGCAGGTTGCCCATGAGTACGAGAAAGTAATGGTAAATCACGGTATTCCTGAGCCATTTTACTAATGGTATCAATAATTTCGCGCCATGCAGGCAATAAGATCTCTTGGCGTGCTGTTTCCAACATAATGGCATGAGACAGATTATTAATATCTTCAGAAGTACAAGCAAAGTGAATAAATTCAGAAACCTGATGTAAAGCAGGGATGGTCGCCACTTTTTCTTTTAAGAAATATTCTACGGCTTTTACATCATGGTTAGTGGTACGTTCGATAGTTTTAATACGCGCTGCATCTTCTTCATTGAAGTTAGCAACAATTGCATCAAGGTAATCGTTTGCGTTTTTTTCAAAGGCTGGAACTTCTTTTATGTCGGCGCAAGATGCCAGCTTTTGTAGCCAGCGAACTTCTACCTGTACACGGAATTTCAGAAGACCGAATTCACTAAAAATAGAACGTAACGACGAAGTTTTACTACCGTAACGACCGTCAATCGGTGAAATCGCTGTCAGCGAAGATAATTCCATTGTTGGCAACTCCCAGGTTGAATTTAAAGTATTAACATTGAGCGAGAAAATCATCAGCTTGTCGCAGAATAGTCTTTTGATGCAGTAAAAAATCAAAACGACGACCACCGACTTGACGCCAGAGCACAGCACTACGAATGCCAGTTAATAACAACGCTCTAACTTTAGCTTGAATAATAGGGTTCTTTAAAAGATCAATAGAGCCATGAACCTGAATGCGAGGGCCAACAGGGCTAACTGCATCAACATAAACGCCCGCAAGTGCATTAAATACACCTTCAGACATAGGTTCAAAATAACTTTTTTGGCGCTCTAATTGAGAAATTTTTTGCGATAAGTGTGAGCTGTAATCATCATTTCTATTAATAAGACGCTCTAGATTGATTAACCCTTGCTGATAAGTCATCAATTCAAGCGTTAGCTTTTCTCTTCTTACCGCCTGATGAATAGCTTTCAGTGTTTGAAAACCTAATTTTAAGTGGCTGATTTGATTGCCATAAACATCTAGTGTTGAAGTTGGGTTGAGATTAAAAACACTGTTAACCATTACTTCAACATCGTTCTCGTTCGCATTACCTTGGTAAGCAATTTGCTGAACGAGACGACTTGCTTGGCAGATGCCTGCCAATGCAAGTGTTATATCACGAAAATCTTTAGCCACATCTACTCCTGAATACGTGTTTCAATGATCCCGCCACCTAAACAGACTTCGTCTTGATAAAAGACGGCTGATTGTCCTGGAGTTACAGCTGCTACAGGATAATCAAAGCGGACTTCAATTTTATCTTCACCTAATGGTGTTACTGTACACTCAATATCAGGTTGGCGATATCGTGTTTTAACAGTACAGCGGAAAGCTTCAGTTATAGGTTCTCTTGATACCCAATGTAACTGCTGAGCAATTAGACCAACAGACATTAATCTTGGATGTTCATGACCTTGAGCGACAACAAGAATATTGTTCTCAACATCTTTATCAACTACATACCAAGGATCTTCTCCGCCATCTTTAGTGCCACCAATACCTAAACCTTTACGCTGACCTAATGTGTGATACATCAAACCTTGGTGTTCACCAATAGTTTCACCATCAACAGTCACGATAGCACCGGGCTTTGCAGGCAAATAGCGCGATAGGAAATCGGTAAATTTGCGTTCGCCGATAAAACAAATACCTGTGGAATCTTTTTTCTTTGCTGTTGCTAAATCAAGCTTTTCAGCAATTTTTCTGACTTCAGGTTTTTCCATTTCACCAACAGGGAAAAGGCTTTGTGCAATTTGCTCATGACTTAATGTGTATAAGAAATAGCTTTGGTCTTTGTTATTATCAACACCGCGAAGTAATTGACTTTTACCATTAATATCGCGACGACGGACGTAGTGACCTGTTGCAATGTAATCAGCACCCAAATCTTCAGCAGCATATTCTAAAAATGCTTTAAATTTTATTTCTTTATTGCAAAGAATATCTGGGTTTGGGGTGCGGCCAGCTTTATATTCAGATAAAAAATGTTCAAAAACATTATCCCAATATTCAGCGGCAAAATTGATGGTATAAAGCTCAATACCAAGCTTATCACACACGGCTTGTGCATCGGCAAGGTCGGTAGAGGCTGAGCAATATTCTGTATCGTCGTCTTCTTCCCAGTTCTTCATAAACAGACCAACGACCTGATATCCCTGTTCCTTAAGAAGATAGGCTGAGACGGATGAATCTACGCCACCGGACATTCCTACGATGACTTTTTTTTGGCTGTTATCTGACATGACTGG
This sequence comes from Proteus sp. G2618, assembly GCF_009915995.1. Classification (NCBI taxonomy): domain Bacteria; kingdom Pseudomonadati; phylum Pseudomonadota; class Gammaproteobacteria; order Enterobacterales; family Morganellaceae; genus Proteus; species Proteus sp. G2618. The sequence continues at coordinate 92,406 of NZ_JAABNI010000014.1, forward strand.
ATCTCACTGCGGAAAAATAAGCGCCATACTTTACCATATCACTGACACAGGTGCATCAAGTCTTACTCTGTTTTTGATGCTTTGTTTTTTCCTTTTCTATTATTTAGTTAAAGGGAGTTCCAAAGCTACTCAAGATAGAGAGGGGATAACGTTCACCTTGTTGATAACATAACAGGCTTTCCCTCACCAGCGGTGAACGTAGTTGCTGGCTATGAATAATTTCATCAGCACTAACCCAGTGACAACAATTAATATCGCTATCTTGAGGTTGCGTTTCAAATTGCTCTTGCGTCTCAATAAGAAAAAGAAAACGTAGAAAAGGGGTTTTATCCGGCGCAATCCATTGATGTAATTTAAGAAAATGTTGAACAGGAAGTCTTAATCCTGTTTCTTCCCATAATTCACGCTGAACAGCCTGAATAAGTGTTTCATTGGCTTCAAGGTGCCCAGCTGGTTGATTCCATGTTGCTTTTCCATTGACCGTTTCTTCAACAACGAGAAACTTATTTTTTGCATGAACGATACACGCGACAGTCACATGAGGTTTAAACAAAATCAATCTCCTTCCATTCTCCGGGTAATAAGTTATCCAATGTAATATTTCCCATACTAAAGCGGATCAAACGTAATGTTGGATAACCAATATGAGCGGTCATTCGTCTCACTTGACGGTTTTTGCCTTCAAATAACGTTATTTTTAACCAAGTTGTCGGGATAGTTTGGCGTTCTCTAATTGGAGGATTTCTCTCCCATAGCCATTCGGGCTGTTCAACTATTTCGACTTGCGCAGGTAATGTTTTGCCATCTTTAAGCTCTAATCCATCTCTAAATTGTTGTAATGAAGCCACACTTGGAGTGCCTTCAACCTGAGCATAGTAGATTTTTCCTGTTTTTTTACCCGGTTGTGTTAATTTTGCTTGTAGCTTCCCATCATTTGTTAAGACTAAAAGTCCTTCACTATCTCTATCTAAACGTCCTGCTGCATAAATATCACGAATAGGAATAAAATCTTTTAGTGTTTTTCTGCCATTTTCATCCGTAAATTGCACAAGAACATCGAAGGGCTTGTTGAAGATAACGACTTTACGCTCACCTCTTGGGCGCACTGGTTTTCTTTGTGCTGATGGAGTGTAGTGTTTTCTCGATTTAGCGCTATTTTTAAGTTGATTTGCCATAGTTAATTTTTGTAAAAAATGGGAGATTGATTATACCTTAAAAGAGAAGCGATTGGCGTTAGCTGAATAATCAAGTAGTATTGACAGGTCTCTTACAAAAAATTAACAAAGCGTGCGCTTACATGAAAGGAGAGGTAAATGGAAAGCAAAGTAGTTGTTCCGGCTAATGGCGCTAAAATTACACTAGATGCTAAAGGTAAGCTTGTTGTTCCAAATAATCCGGTTATCCCTTATATCGAAGGGGATGGTATCGGTATCGATGTCACGCCAGCAATGTTAAAAGTTGTTGATGCAGCAGTTGAGAAAGCTTACGGCAAAGAACGTAAGATTGAGTGGATGGAAGTCTACACCGGCGAGAAATCAACGCAGGTTTATGGTAAAGATGTTTGGCTACCAGAAGAAACCTTAGATCTTATCCGTGAATATCGTGTTTCTATTAAAGGTCCTCTTACTACCCCAGTTGGCGGTGGTATCCGTTCATTAAACGTTGCATTACGTCAACAACTAGACCTCTATATTTGCCTACGTCCAGTACGTTATTACAAAGGCACTCCAAGCCCAGTTAAACAACCTGAACTAACTGATATGGTTATCTTCCGTGAGAACTCAGAAGATATCTATGCAGGTATTGAGTGGAAAGCGGGCTCAGCAGAAGCAGATAAAGTTATTAAATTCCTACAAAATGAAATGGGTGTAACCAAAATTCGCTTCCCACAAGATTGCGGTATTGGTATCAAACCTTGCTCAGAAGAAGGAACTAAGCGCTTAGTTCGTGCTGCGATTGAATACGCTATCGATAACGATCGTGATTCAGTTACATTGGTACACAAAGGTAATATTATGAAATTTACCGAAGGTGCCTTTAAAGACTGGGGTTATGAGTTAGCACGTGAAGAATTCGGTGGTGAATTATTAGATGGCGGTCCTTGGGTTAAAATCAAGAATCCAAAATCAGGTAAAGAGATCATCGTTAAAGATGTTATCGCCGATGCATTCTTACAACAAATTCTGCTACGTCCAGCAGAGTATGATGTAATCGCATGTATGAACCTTAATGGTGACTATATTTCCGATGCATTAGCGGCTCAAGTAGGTGGTATCGGTATTGCTCCGGGCGCAAATATTGGTGATGAGTGTGCTTTATTTGAAGCAACACACGGTACAGCACCAAAATATGCAGGCCAAGATAAAGTTAACCCAGGCTCTATCATTCTTTCCGCAGAAATGATGTTACGCCACATGGGTTGGACTGAAGCCGCTGACTTAATCATTAAAGGTATGGAAGGCGCGATTGCCGCTAAGACTGTAACTTATGATTTTGAACGTCAGTTAGAAGGCGCTAAATTGCTGAAATGTAGCGAGTTTGGTGACGCGATTATCAAACACATGTAATTATTGATTTGATAAATAGTTAACGGGAGCTTATTAGTTCCCGTTTATTTTTTGTACTATAAAATTCTTCCCCAAAATATCCCCAAAACTCTTCCCCAAAACTGTTCAATTAAACAGCAATAATTTGCCATTCTTTTCCTCTATCGTCGTGGTATTTATCGGTCATATTTTGTGTTTTATGCCCCAATAATTTTTGTGTATTAATTCCTTGTTCTCGATAAAGTCGCTCGGATAAAGATCGTTGTTCATGGAAAGTAGGTGCCGTACCTTTTTCCCAAGTTAACCCACATTTATCTCGCGCTTTTTTAAATGTTGTGGTTAACGTATTTGGCGTGACTTGTTCACCGCGTTTCGCTTGTGCGGTGGTATGTCGATAATGCACGAGATATTTACTTACAACAGCATCACGACATTGAGCAACAACCTCCCTTAAGGAGAGATTGATAGCCTCACATTTTAGCGAGAGAGGGATGGCTAACTTACTGCCCGTCTTCTCTTGCTGTATATGTAACATGTCATCCCAAATATCAGAGAATTTCATTTTACAGATATCACCGATCCGCTGACCTGTGGTTAAAGCCAATAACATGCCACATTGCAGGTAAGGAGGGTGATTTTTAGCTTGCTGGTAAATAGTGCGCCATTCTTCCAATGTCATGCGTTCTCTTTTCACTCGGTTCCGTGGTTGTTTAGTTGCTTTCGCGGGATTGTAACCAGGAGGAACATAGCCAGCATGTTGAGCTTCTTTAAATACATCAATAAGCACCATGCGAACGACCTGAGCCATTCTTGAATGTCCTAATACTTTGACGGAATCTATTATTTCAGCGATATCTAAAGCGGTTATCTCTTTTAATATTTTCGTACCACAATACTGACGGAATAAATTAATAGGTTTCATTTTTTGTCGATAAGAATTAATTTTTAATTCACCGATATCTAATCTTTCTTTTTGAATATCTAAATATTTATCTATCCATATATCGACAGATATTTCAGACTTGTTTGTCTTAATTTTTGATAACCGTTCATTAATACTTAATAACTGTCGAGTATGTTGTTCAGCAATAATTGTATTGGCTTGAATGGCAGTTTCTCTCGCTTCTTGCTCGTCGGTGCCTAAGCTATGAAATTTACCGGTGAGGGGATGTTTATATTGCCAATAAATTTTGCCATTACGCTTATCTAGCTTTCGGTATAGATTAGGAATGATTATTTTATGGGTTCGTGGTCGGGCAGCCATCTGTAATTATCCTCTTAAGTCGTTCCGTTGATTTAGTAGGAATTTGGGGGAGAGACAGATAACCCACATAACGAGCTTCTCTATCAACCATCCACTTGCGGCCAACTTTCATTGCAGGTGGTGCAATAAGGTTATTCTTTGCGTATTTTTGTAATACCGTCATGCAAGGAGAGGCATCTCCAAATTCCAACCTTGCCCACGCTTCAAGAGTCACCATTCTTGACATATTTTCTCTCCATACTGCCGTATACTGTTTAAATAGACGTTAATAATGCTGGTGGTATTTATTTAAACTTTTTAGAACTGTTTATTTAGCTCCTTTTACTTAATTCATTAAATCTACGTAAAAATAAAACTTTGGCTTGTAGTGGGGTTAATGGATTAACAATAAAATCACTCGTAGGAATACCTTCAAGCATTAGCCAATTGCTACCCACATCAATTTCTAAATCTCGTTTTTCGGTTGCTAATATCATTAAGTCGGCTAAATGAACGGCGTCCGATATAACGGGTGGCAAGTTATATTTTTGACGAATAACAGCATCAATGCTTTTTTCTATCTCCTTATATTCAGGTAATAGCTTTTTAAGCGGTGATGGCAGATCTTTTACATAGGCTTCACTGGCATCATGAAGTAAGGCTTCTAAAGCATATTCAGGTGCAACTAAATAGCTGACATATACCGAGTGTTGAGCAACAGAATAGAAATTATCAATCTGCCCATTAAAGCGACATTCATTAGCTAAACCCGTCGCAATGTCTTGAATATCTATATCCTCGATCCGTACATCGAGGTAATAGAAGTGCTTATTCGTTGCAGTTGCAATATAAGACATTATTCTCTCCACATAATTTAAGTAATAAAGATCCCTCTCGAATTAATCGAGATTAAATTTCCCTGATGTTGGTTAATGGTAAATAAAGGCTTATTTTTTATGTTTCAATTATTGAACTTGATTATTGCTTACCTCAAGTTGTGGCTGTTTCTACTGTTTCCCAACAGACAGAAACTATTTCTCTTCACATGAAAATTTTTATTAAGGTGTTTTCACACACATAATTGAATTAGATATTAATCATAATGTAACTCATCCTACACCGCACACTTAAAATGTAGGATAACCAACATTGGTGTGTCAAGTGTTTTTGTAGGAAAACTTACATTGGTATGTGATGGTAATAAAAAATCCTCCGAAGAGGATCCTTTTATCAATGAGATAGGAAATTATGGTAAATGAGCTATTTTGGCATCTACAACAACACCCACAATTTTACAATTACCATTGATTGGTATTAAGCGGTATTGAGGGTTTAATGGTTTTAAGTAATGGTTGCCTGCATCTACAATGTATTGCTTAAATGTAACTTCATTTTCAGATTCTAATTTAGCGACAACTAGCTTGCCACTAACAACCTCTACTGCGGGATCTACTAATATAATCATCCCTTCAGGAATACTTAGTCCAGAAGGAGAGGTCATAGAATCTCCTTTTACTTCTAGCCAAAATGATTCTTCGGAACAATGCACAGTTGTCTCATACCATGTATCGATTGATTTTCTATGATATGGCTCTACGGCCTCAGACCAATTCCCAGCGCTTACCCAGCTAATTAAAGGGTATTCACCACTAGATCTATTAAATTTTAAAAACGAAACATTAGAAATAGGATCTTCTTTTCCATCAACAAGCCAAATAGGGCTTGTTTCAAGAGCACTCGCTAATGCTTGAAGATTAGCGCCATTGGGTTGATAGTCACCTTTTTCCCAACCAGTAACAGTTACACGATTGACTCCAGCTTTTTTAGCTAGAGCCTGTTGTGTCATTTTCAGCTCAAGGCGTCTTTGTTTAATTCGTTCGCTCATTTCTTTCATGTAGGAAAGCCTACCACATTCTAAATGTAAGAATCTTGACATTTAAATGTAAGATATCCTACATTATATGCGTGTGAATTATTCACTTACCAAAGGATTACAAATGAAGAAAAAAGATGTAATCACGTTTTTTGGTGGTACGTGTAAAACAGCAAAAGCCCTCGGTATTAAACATCCTTCGGTATGTGGTTGGGGATATATCATTCCTAAAGTAAGGGCGTATGAAATAGAAAAAATCACCAAGGGAAAACTTAAATATAACCCTGAACTTTATAGAAAAAATACCAAAACAGCATAAGGCAATTAACTACCAATAAAAGATAGAGCAGGTAGATATGAGCAAACATTCAATTAAAGAAGTTATTAAAGAAATGTGCAAAGCACTGCCGGGTGGACGTTCTGCTATGGCAGGGGCTTTAGGTATGTCACTCGAGACGTTTAATAACAAGTTATACGAAAAAAATGGCTGTCGTTTCTTTGATATTGATGAACAAGAAGCCATGGAAGACATTTCGGGCACTAAGTTGCTGGTGGAATATCATCTAGATCGTCATGGCATGAGTGCATTACCAAAAATAGAAGCGGAAAAGATAGATCAAGTAGAGCTATTTGATATGCGAATGACATTGGCTGCTATGCAAGGTTCACTCGCCGTTTTAATTCAAGAAAGCCTTGTTGATGGTGTTTTAACGGATGAAGAAATAGGGCGTATTTATCGAAAAGCAGGGAAAGTTTTTGCATATGCAATTGGATTCTTGGATTCGCTGAAAGTGTTATACGGTGAAAAACAGGAAGCGACTAAGAAAGGGTGAAGCCAAAGGTATACGGCCTTTGGCTTCGGTTGCCAATTTCAATGATGTGAAGAGAAATAAGCATGAGTAGATTAGCGCATTTAATACCTAAAAAGCAATTTCGCTGTTTACCCTTAACTAAAGAGGGAACATTTCGCTATGTAGAAAGCATACCGAGTGACAATCGATCACACAACTACCGAAAAAATATCGATTTGGTAGATAAGAGGACACTGAAAAAGTCATGGGCTGATTTCTATTTCTTGAGTGGAGGAAAATGCAATGCGAAATGAAGATCCTAATCGTCTTGATCGCTATTACAGAAACCCTCGAGGACTCCTTGTTCATGTCATTCGTTATGACCGAGAAAAACAGCGCGTTATTTTTATGATTGATGGTTGTGAATACGAACAATGCGAGCCAGTTCAAAGATTTAAAGAGAGATATACCCGAGTTAAGTGAGGCCTCTTATGAGTGTTAAATTATCTAGTTATGTTTGGGATGGTTGCGCCCATGCAGGTTTAAAACTCACATCAGTCGCTATCATGGCAAGATTAGCTGATTTTTCTAATGACGAAGGTATTTGTTGGCCTTCTGTTGTGACGATTGCTCGCCAAATTGGTGCGGGTGAAAGCACGGTGCGCACAGCAATAAAACAGTTGGAAAAAGAAGGGTGGTTAACCAGCGAAAAGCGTAGAAAAGGCAATCGCAACGCAAGCAATATCTATCAGCTGAATGTAGAGAAACTATACCAATCAGCAAAGAAAGCGCTTTTTCAACCAACAAAATCTGACGTGTCAAAACCTGATGCATCAGGAGTTGACCCATCAAAATTTGTTGCATCAAATTCTGTTCCCTCAAAATCGAGCAAAAATAGGGATTTTGACCCGCCAGCTCCTGAGGGCGATCCATCAGTAACTTCAAAATATGATCCATCAATAAATTATTCTTCGTCGCAGAATTCTGACGCATTCAGCGACCAGCTGAAAATGGATTTTTTAGCACGTTATCCAGAGGCGGTTATTTATAGCGCCAACTTTCAAAAATGGGGCTCTGCTGACGATTTGAAGTGCGCTAAATGGCTATTCAGTCGTAAATGCGAAGTGTTTCAAGAGATGGGATTAAAAACGCCTAAAGAGCCAAATTTCACTGATTGGGCTAATGATATTCGCTTAATGACAACGATTGATGGGCATACTCACAAAGAAATTTGCCAGTTCTATAAACGAATTACGCAAGATGATTTTTGGAAAAAGAATGTTCAGTGTCCTCGTACACTCAGGGCTCAATGGGATGATTTAACCTTACGTTTGGCGGGTAAGAAAAAAATCACAATCGACTCCGTAGAGCGTGATGAAACATTCCGGCTCATCTGGGGTACGGGTTGGAAACCTAAAAATAAAATCCAAGAATTAGCCGCTATTCAGGCTAAGAAAAATGGTCTAGGCCGAATGAATGAGGTTGCAGGTTTAGCTGCGTGGCGAGGTATTTGGCAACAAGTCGCGGAACAAGTTGCTCAGGACATTTTGCTATAAACGAGAGTGGAGAAAAATAACATGAATGGACTAATTGTTATTGATGGTGTTCAAATTCGTCGAGATACCGCAGGGCGTTATTGTTTAAATGATCTTCATCGAGTCTCAGGTGGTGAAAAACGGCATCAACCGTCGAATTGGAGTGTTTTGACTCAAACTAAAGAGTTGGTTGATGAAATTTCAACCGCTCCTGAGATCACAGGAGCGGTTCCCATTGTGACTATTGTTGGTGGGCTTAACCAAGGCACTTACGTTTGCAAAGAATTAGTGTATGCCTATGCAATGTGGATAAGCCCATCATTTCATTTAAAAGTGATCCGTACTTTTGATGCATTGATAACACAGCAACACGGCGAAAAGTTAGCCGATAAAGTTCAAGCAGGGGTTATATTGCTTGAATCGATGGCAAAGAGCCTGAATTTCTCAAACTCTTCGAAATTAGGGGCGTATCAAAAATTACAAGCCATGGCAGGCTTACCCGAATTAGCCCCTGTGTATGCGATTGATGCACCAAGCGGATCAATGGATGGTTCAAGTCGTCCAACAGTAGCTTTATCAACACTGATTAGAAAACATCAATTACCTATTTCAGCCCAGCAAGCTTATAAACGATTAGCCGATCTCGGTATTGTTGAGCGCTTATCACGCCCAAGTACGAAAACCGCAAACAAAGTGAAAGAGTTCTGGTCAGTGACTGCTCGAGGTTGTCAGTTTGGGAAGAACATGACCAGCCCTAATAATCCTCGTGAAACCCAACCCCATTTCTTTGAAAGTAAAACGGATGAATTGATCCGTATGGTGATGCTGAATAAACAGGTGAGTGCATGAAATTATTATTAACCCCCTATATTCAGCCCGATCTTGGCGTTGTTTTATTGAAGCCTGAAGCGGAGTTGCTTGAGCAACTTAAACAACATTCTCGCGTGATTATTAGTGATGTACCAAAAAGTTTAGATAAATGGCCTTCTGGTGCATTAACAGGGAATGAACAGCCATTATTGAATAACAAGGACATTATTAGCTTTTTGAATAATGAAAAAGTGATCCAAGCTATAGGCGGGTTGGCATCGATGAATATGTGGATAGGCAGGAATATCCATTGCTGCCAGATTAACAATAAGCATGACAGTTATCATCATCATGAATTAACAACCACATGGCATAAAGACGGTGTGATACGAACCTGTTGGTATCATGATAATCATATTCGTAATTCATCGGCGGGGTGGGTTGCTGAATTAGCGTATAAAAATCGTATTGCTTGGATGATAGACACTATTTGCAGTCGTTTGAGATTAGATGATAGCCATTCGCTGACGATACCTGATTTTTTTGCTTTTGCCGTGATGCATAAACTGGTTGATGAATTACCTGATGCCATATTGCGTCGTATTCTAAATTGGCCTGATAAACCTAAAGAGCGCAGGGTGCATGGCGGTTTTCCTGAAGCTGATATTGTTCCAAATGAAGTGACAGCACTATCAGCAATGAATGCGCGTTTAGATGCTATAAACCCCGTTATTAATGTGACTGTCGATCCTGAACCTCCAGCCTCATTTCTTCTTAAACCTAAAATGCGCCGTTGGGAGAATTCCCAGTGGCTTCAATGGGTAAAAACACAGCCTTGTTGTGTTTGCGGACAACAAGCTGATGATCCACATCATATCATCGGCCATGGTATGGGAGGCATGGGAACGAAAGCACATGACTTATTCACTATTCCATTATGTCGGCAACATCATGATGAGTTGCATCGTGATCCAAAATTGTGGGAAGCCAATTATGGTAACCAAATCGAATTGTTATTTTCTTTTTTAAACCGTTCATTAGGAATGGGGGCGTTGGTTTAACGTGTATACGGCACGGGGAGTATTAGTATGAGAGATATGCAGGAAGTTTTATCACGTTGGGGAGCGTGGTCAGCTAATGAGGGGAATAGTATCGATTACTCATCAATTGCCGCAGGTTTTAAAGGATTAATTCCAAGCTCAAGGCGAAGCCGAGAGCAATGTTCAGATGATGATGGCTTGAAAATAAATAAAGCGGTATTACATTTAAAGGTAAATAATAGTTACTTGTTTCAATTGGTTATTATGTACTATGTGAAGAATTATCCTTTGCGTTCAATGGCTTCAAAACTTGGTATTTCGCATAATGAAGTGGCTAAGCGATTGCAGACAGCGGAAGGATTTATTGAAGGGTGTTTATCGGTTAATAACGTAAAATTAGATATGGATAAAATAATTAGAAAACACCATATTTATAGTCTTGCGTAATTACAAAACACAATATATTGTGTTGATAATGGTTTTGATGTTACACCTCTTATCAATTAAAAACCTCGTGAGTATAACGGGGTTGTGTTTTTTAGGGGCATATTTAAGCTGATTTATCGTTAAAAAAATAAAGTTTGCTATCTGCATTTTTCTATGGCTTAATAGCGTCACTGGTTTGGAAGTACAGACCTATTTATGTTAGTAAGTTTAAAGTTGTTCCCGTTTAGCGTTATCCTCGATACCTCTTCATTGTGAATTCCTTCTAATTAATTCCCATAAGTAAAAATACAAAACAAACCGCATATGCCTTATGGCAAATTAAATAAATTAAAGGAAATTCTATGTCTAATACAATGACTGGTACAGTAAAATGGTTCGATGAAGGTAAAGGTTTTGGTTTTATTACTCCAGCTGATGGCAGCAAAGATGTATTCGTACATTTCTCTGCAATCCAAAGTGATAGCTTCAAAACATTAGCTGAAGGCCAACAAGTTTCATTCACCATGGAAAATGGTATGAAAGGCCCAGCAGCAGGCAACGTGGTGGCTCTCTAAAGGCGCTATTACTATTCGCCTCTATTTTAAATGCCCTTGTTGTCGCGGTTCACAATATAGAACATCACAATTTGATGTCACAGTGAACAATCCACACGGCGCAAAATGTATCTTTTGCAAAAGTGTGATGACAGCTCAAATGAGTTAAGCATTAAATAGTTGAATATACAAAACCTCGCTTCGGCGGGGTTTTTTGCTATCTACAATCTCATATTGGTTAAAGGTAAAAAATTTAGATTTTAGGGCTTGAAAAATACTTGCTCGTTCATATTTATATTTTGGGTAAATAAGATACCGCCCATAATTCACTAAATACTGAAGGAGGAGTTATATGCCTAACATTAAACCTTTTTCATTATTCCCAACATTATCTGATAACTTACTTTCAAACCGTTTTGATCAGATAGATCGCCTGTTTAGTCAGTTAACAGGCAGTAAGCCAATTGCATCACCAATTCAGACCTATAACCTGAAACAGATTGATGATAACCATTATGAACTGACAGTCAGTGTGCCTGGATATCAAGAAAATGACTTAACAGTTTCATTAAAAGGAAGTCGTTTATTGATTGAAGGGAAAAAAGAAGAAAAATCAGAAGAAGACAATGATAAATGGCTCCACCGAGGCATATCTCAAGGGCAATTTACATTGCAGTTTGACCTCGGTAAAAATGTTAAAATAGATAAAGCGGATTTATCAAGTGGGCTTCTGACTATTGCTATTGAGTATGAGTTGCCTGAAGAAGAAAAACGGCAAACAATAGCGATAGAAAATAAAGATAAAAAATAATTGAGTTAGATAACGTGAATAAGATTAAGGCTACGCATGATGTGTGGCCTTAATTGTTTTTGTGGGGGGGTTAAATTTCACTAATTCAAATTTTAGTTCACAAGGTTTGTAAGTCGAACACAATTAGAGTGGACAGTCTGGTTTGAGCGAAGAGCAGAAATTTCTCTCCGTGTCATAGTGCTCATGTGAAAGTCTGCTTTACCGCAAAACTGGAAATGTTTCCAGGATTCATTGGTCTTAATGAAGTGACTCTTTTCTCATAACCTATCTGATGCAATTTGAGGAACAGTGGCAGAATCATTTCAACCTCCAGTGTTAATCATCTGGTGAATAACTAAGAAGTCTCAGTAATAGCTGATGATAAAGCAAGTGAAGATAATCTAATTTACTGATATGTATTGTTTTTATATGGTTTTGTAATGGGATGCTAAGGCTTCTTAGTAAGATCGTAAATTAAAAGTGAATTAAGTGCTTAACTGACTTCTAATATCATTTATTTTCGGTAAACTCATTGGTATAAATTAATTTTTCCTTTCGGATGTTAATGAGAGGCCTACATAATAACTGTTAAACCTCCTTCGAGGGATGTGGTAGTGTAGTAGTGAGAGAAAAATGGATATAGAAAGCAAATTAGTTGATATCTTTCGCAGTCGTTCGGCAGGACCATTTCTTTTTTTGGGATCTGGATTCTCTAGAAGGTATTTGGGGCTAGAGGATTGGAAAGGGCTCCTCAGTAAATTCTGTGTAGCTGGTAAGCCATTCGAGTACTACTTATCATCGGCTAATGGTAGTTACCCAAAGGTTGCCGCATTACTTGCTAAAGATTTCAATGAATATTGGTGGTCTGCTACTGAGTATTCGCAAAGTGTAGAGCGATATAAGTCAAAAATTAAAGATGAAACCTCAGCACTACGAATCGAAATATGCAACTATCTTTCTACTCTAGATCAATCTAAAGCGAAAGAATCAGACTATGCTGACGAAGTAAAACTACTAGCCAATTTGAACGTTGATGGTGTAATTACAACAAACTGGGATATGTTTATTGAACAGCTTTTCCCTGAATACAAAACCTATATAGGGCAAGAAGAGCTACTATTTTCTAATCCGCAAGAAATCGGTGAAATATACAAAATTCATGGTTGCTCAACGAGTTCAAATTCTTTGATTTTGACTGATTCCGATTATGAATCTTTCAATCAGAAAAATACCTATTTGGCTGCTAAGTTAATTACATTATTTGTTGAGCATCCAGTGGTATTTATTGGTTACTCGATTTCAGATGAGAATATAAGTAGTTTGCTTAAGGCAATATCTGGCTGCATTGGTCGAGATAATATAGAGCAGCTCAGAAAGAATCTAATATTTATTCAGAGGCTTGCTGACGGTGAAGACCCGAACGTATCCGATACCTATTTGACGATTGATGGAATTCAAATTCCGCTTGTATTAGTCAAAACAAATGATTTTCTTCCCGTTTATAAAGCGATTCATTCTACAAAACGAAAAATACCAGCGAGAGTTCTTAGGTACTGTAAGGAGCAATTATACGAATTGGTGCAGTCTTCTGAGCCAGAGAAAAAAATATGCGTGGTTGATATTGATGAAATAGAAACAAAAGATGATGTTGAATTTCTAGTTGGTGTCGGGGTTGCTCAGCAAGAGTTTGTAGGGCCATCTCCTATTGGCTACGAGAGTGTTAGCACTAATGATCTTTTTGAAGATTTGCTACACAATGAAAAAGGATACGATTGCGAGCAGGTTTTAAAGCATGTGGCGCCCCGGGCTTGCAAGTCAACACCTAATGTTCCAGTATTTATGTATTTGCATAAGTTTGGCATTATCAATGAACAGGGTTACAGAGATTCAGGATTTAAGTTAGATAAGGTTGTTTTCAGAGATCTGAAAAAATTAAGAATGAATTCATATGCTAAACCGTTTTTTCGTAATTATCGGCATATGGATATGAGACAGATTCTCGAAGCTTGCACACCTGAGAATGCTGCTGCATACATTCCATTTCTTAGTATTGATAAAATTGATGTTGAGTTATTGCACCAATTTTTGATTGATAATGAAGAAAAATTCGAATATGACGTTTCGAGCTATGCAAGTAGTTTTAGAAAATTAGCTACACTTTACGATAGGTTAAGATGGGGATGGTGATGTTTAATAAACCACTGCACTCGGAAACTTTACTCACTACGCTCCCAAAATTCCGATGAGGGGGCGTTATGCAAGCTGAGATGAGCATGTATTCTACCTCGCAATATTCAGGAAAGCCGACACTATACTTAGATCACAACATACTCGATCTCTTCGTTAAAAATGGCGTGGGTAGTTTTGGGCGAGAGCTTATGGACAAGTTCCAGATTGTTTATTCTGATGAAACTCTCAAAGAGATAAGACGATCTTCTGGCTATGAACACGACTTTCTTAATGTTCTAAAAGACCTTGATTCCTATCATTTAAAAATCATTTTTGAGCAGCCTGGCTTCATTGTAACTGACAAAGCGACCATCACTAGCAGGGATGTATTTGAAGCATTCGAAGAACACTGTAGCAATGATAATGAATATGGAAGTATTGAAAATTCAATGCACCAGTGGTTGTTCAAGTTCTCTGGCGGAAGGCCTGGTGATAGCATTTCTGATATTCATGAGGAACAGTTGGTTGCTTTTGCACAGCTTATGGGGGGGATGCTCGAAAACGCTGATGAACTTCCTGTCGAAATGAGGGCGCTGATTAAAGAGTATTCCGAGCTATCCGAGCTAATGATAGAACAATATAAATCTACGCTTCATAAGCTTGAAAATACGATGTCAAAGGACATTCCTGATACGAAGGAGTGGAATGGAATAAAGTCCTACAGAGAGTCAGTGGATATAGGCCCAATGAAATTAAATAACATAGAGCCACCGAATGTAATCGAAAAAATATGGGGTGTTTTCAAATTTAAGCTTCCCAAAAACGACCACATCAACAGCTTAGAAGACTTTTTCCAGATCCGCATAAACCCTATCTTCCCTAACAGACCCTACCATCTACACCAGAAAGTAACCAGTATGTATAACATGCTTAACACTCTTGGCTACTTCCCCGACTCCAAGTTACATAAGGAAAGACGATTTATTGCCGCTATGAGTGATAATTGTCACGCATCAATGGCCTCATTTTGCAATTTGTTATTGTCAAGAGATGAGAACTTTGTAAAAAAGGTACGGGCGGTTTATGAGTATCTTGGAGTACAAACAGAAGTAAGGTTGGTTACGGTAAGCAATGTATAACAAAGCGCTACTACTGGACAAATTTTCCGCAAAGCGCGACGTTCTGCTAAGATCTAAAAGCAGACTTTGATGCCTGTGCATTGAAATGTCTGCAATTGGCACTGTGCGGACTGTATGATTAGATTCAGCCTTAAATCATAGTAATATTAGATCGAATCTGATCATATACATCTAAATTGTAGGTATGAAAGAATTACCCAACACAAAATAAAAAAATGCCGATACGCTAGGAGTCATATCGGCATATAAAATAAACGCAAGAAGTAATGTAAGTCATGTCGTACTAATTCGTATCAGACCTGTCAAATTTGATACATGTGTAATGATAATTATTCTCATTAATATATTCAACCCTAAATTAAATAAGGTTACTTTGTAGCCTTTTCGTTTACGCCGACCACAGAATCAACACCCACTTATACCTTTCACACAAGAGCTGTGAGTAGGCACCTTATCAACTAAAATAAATCGGTAAATGTTATGTCAAAAGAGATAAGCGAATTACAGTTTAGTCTTCACTATGCTTCAGAAACAGACAGTGAAATGAATACCTCTATCATTTTAACGGCGAATATCTATACGGCTGATGGCGAAACTCAACAACTCACACAACTAATTTGCACGACATCTCCCGCAGGTAAAAAGCAATATCGAATCGGTACACAAAAAATTAATGATGCAGGCGATCCATTGCTGGTGGCAATTGAATCTTATTGGCGTAAAAACACACAAGAGAGTTGTGTTTATTTGTTAGAGAAAGCGAAGCAATTTATTCAGGGACACTTACAACAAACGAATACATGGATATCTATGTATGGTCTTGTGATTGTTTCTAATGCGTCACTTGAAGAGTCGTTGCCTGAAGGTTTATTAAAGGCACTTAAAGTATCAATACCCGCCTAATTTTTATCGTTTCATTTTTAACTCTCTCACACTAATCATTAACGGACACTCCTCTGGGGGTGACTATGCGTATGGAAAAATTAACTAATGTTACTTACGGAACCGCAGGCTTAACGGCATTTTTTGCCAGCCTCTCGTTATATGAATGGGGATTTGTTATTGGGATGGCGTTTAGCATGGTTCTTGGTTTAGCTACTTATTTTATGACTCGTCGAGAGCAACGAAAACGCACTCAATTATTTGAAGAGCTTGTTCGTCATGTTGACCCACAAAACCCAACTGAAACCCTAAAAAGACTTGCTGAATTAATGGTGAAAGCACCAAAGGATATTTAATGTCTCTCAAACAGAAAATAGCTGCGCTAACAACTGCGGGAACAACAGCAATCGCATTAGTAGTGATAGCCCATTTTGAAGGTGTGCGTTATGAACCTTATCGTGATGTGGCAGGTGTTTTGACAGTTTGTTATGGGCATACAGGCAAAGACATTATTCAAGGTAAGAGATACACACAACAAGAATGTGATGCGTTATTACAAAACGATTTTATTAAGACACAACAGCAAGTCGATGCATTAATCAACGTACCACTCGATGACTGCACTAAAGCCGCTTTATATTCCTTTGCTTTTAATGTGGGTACAACCGCATTTGCTCACTCAACATTACTTAAGAAACTAAATGCGGGTGATAGAGCGGGAGCCTGTGAAGAAATGAAACGTTGGGTATATGCAGGTGGAAAGGTTTGGCGAGGGCTTGTCAGTCGTCGAGAAGCGGAGTCAGCACTATGTCATGGAAACCTTTAATCATCATTATCAGCTTTATCCTCATATTACTCATTACAGTCGCTGGTGGCATTTATCTCTTGATTGATAACTCATGTACTAAAGACCACATTAGTTTAGAAAAGCGCTGTCAGATAGCTCTCTCACATCATCGGTACTAATCATGAAATACGGGAAACTCTATGCCGTCATTGCGATGGTAGGCATCATTGTGGGTAGTTATTGGGTGATTAACTGGCAAGCTAACAGAATTAATCTATTAGTAGAAACAAACAAAGAACTAACGATTGCTCTCGAAGAACAGAGGTCTATTAATACTGATTATCAAGCACGCATAATGCGATTAAATCAGTTGGATATTCAATATACGCAGGAGCTAGCGAATGCTAAGAATGAAATTAGTCGCTTGCGTGATATTAGTGAGCATCATCCTGAGCGGGTGTACATCAAAGCCGAGTGCCCAAAAAGCAAAACCACTCCCGCCACCAGCTTGGCTTATGCAACCACCGCCCGACCTACTGACACCGCTCTCCGAAATTATTGGTTACTCAGAGAACGAATTGCAGAGTCAGAGCAAATGATTAAAGGGTTGCAGAATTACATTAGAGTGGAGTGTGTGAACTAAAAAAAAGCCCTACGTAGAGTACGAGGGCAAAACTGAAATTTGTCGAAAAAATATCAATCTTAATAAAGATAGCACTTATAAGTGAATATACCTATAGTGCGGCAAAAATATTATTTTAATAAGTGGTTACAATATACTTAACATTAATTTGCTAAATAGTTTTAATAAGTCAGATGGAATGATTCTTATTTGTGTTTTTGTTTTCTTTTAAAAAAGATATTTTTTGTGATAAAAATAAGAATAATAATATTAAATGGTAACTATAAGGTTATTTAATTATAAGGGTATTTATGTTCAATCATGGCATGAAAAAATTTTTTTTTAGAATTTGATGCCATTAAACCTTGGTAAATACTGAATGGTACTTCCTTATATCGATATTGTTCTCCATGTTTACAGTCGATTTCTAGCATTTTAGTTTGATAATCGTAAGCAACAGAAATAATTTTAGATGATGCAATGTAAATTTTGTCCATTAGACTAATCACTATTAATAAAAATAAAATGGGATAAAATAAAAGAGTAAATAAATTTTTACTTTAGTAACTTTTAATATTAGTAAAAATATTCAACTTATTTTTATATAAAGAAGAAATATGAGTTAAATTTATTATTTGTGTGAAGCTTCTCACATTAGAGATGAAAAATAAGTTCCAGCATCACGCATGGACAAAATTAAATAAAGAACTTCTCAAGAGGAATATAGTGATATTAATTCAGTATCGCTTTGTTAAGCAAATAAGCGAATTGAATACTTTCAATTGTTTTTTTAATTAACTATTGAATACAAATAAAATAACCCTGCGAGTTTGAGTTTACCGTGGGGCTAAATTTAAGCGAAAAATAAATACCTATAAATCATACCGCTACTCTTATTTCAATGCCAATAGAAATAGAAAGCGTCGCGTTGTCGCCGTCTCCTATGTTAGCCATGACCTATTTTATTTCTCGATAGAGAGCGCATAGTGAGAGTCAAAAACAACGAATACCACCGTTTTGTTATTTTTCGGTCATTATCAGCAACGTCAGCTGTAGGTAGAAGAAGGGGCGTGACGATGGAGAGACATCAATATATTTAATTCTACAAACGTCATTTATTTAGTGACGTATATGGATAGCCATCAGTTAACCGCTGGTGGCTTTTTTTATACGCATTTCATCGCTCATTCACAGAGCAATTCAAAAACGTCGAATCCAATCACTTTGATATGAGCCTTCGAGAAAGTCAGTTATAGCTGGCGAGCTTCGACGGGCTGATTTTCTATGTGAACGAGGGTTCATTTCAAATGAAGGTAATACGTTATGCAATATCCAAGAGTAAGTATTAATGGTGTGTCTGTCCGTGTTGATAGTGAAGGTAGATATAATTTAAATGATCTTCATGCGGCCGCTGTTGCGGATGGTAAAGCAACGGAATCACAAAGGCCTGGTGCATTTTTGAAAAGTCGTCAAGTAAGGCGATTTGTTCACGCTTTAAGCGATGCAACAAAAAGTGCATCGGTTAAAGTGATTAAAGGTGGACTCAACCAGGGAACTTGGGCTTTAGAGTTAGTCGTTATTAGATATGCAGCTTGGTTAAAGCCAGAATTTGAAATCCTTGTCTACAACACGTTTAAAGAGGCTACGAGGAAGGGATTAGATGTCATGTCTAAGTTGAACAAGCTAGATCATGTCATTAATACCGAAACTAAAAATATAAGTAACTGTGCAAGAACGATGGCTAACTGGGGAGTTGGTGGTAGAAAGCAGTTACTACTAACAGCGAGGGAACGAATTCTTAAAGAAGCTCAAATCTATATTCCTGGTATTGAATAGCGTTCCTTAAAATTGAGGATATTGATTTAATTAATATCTAACGATGAATAGGCCCTAATGGCTTTTTTATTGGAGTTTATTATGTCAAACAAACAGATTAATTATGAGGCAATAGGTCATTGTGTTTACTTGCAAAAAGAAATATCGCAGCTAATTGAAGAGAGAAGCAACCTATATAAAGAATTCATAGCGATTTGTCATTCAGGGCAATTTCCTTATACAGATCCAAGAAACACAAAAATCATCGATTTAAATAGTATTGATAAGCCAGCTAAATTGCTAAAAAAAATACATAAAATAAATCAAACTATCATCACACTAGCAACCACTCATAATCAATGGGCGGATAAGGCTGATTATGAACATTATGTTATTAGTAGCGATAATTCTTTAGGTTTTAGTACGTCTAGTGACGTTATATTCAAAGGAATTATTACCTGCAATAAGCAATCATCAATAGAAGCTGATGTTGTCAGAAACAAAACATGAAAAAACGCAATGTCTATGGTGGTCGCTGGGCAAAGGTACGATTAGCGTTTCTTAATGAACATCCGCTCTGTGTCATGTGCCAAGAGCAAGGGCGCATTACTGCGGCCACAGTAGTTGACCACATTATTCCGCATCGTCTTAAAGAAGCGCTTGAATCAGGTGATAAAGAACGTATCGCAAAAGCCCAAGCTTTATTCTGGGATAAAAATAACTTTCAAAGCTTATGCGAACTGCATCATAACTCGACCAAACAACGTATCGAAAAGAGTGGCAAAGTCATTGGCTGTAATGCGGATGGTATTCCACTCGATCCCAATTCTCATTGGCATCAATAACACAATGAATACAGGGTGGGGGCGGGGTAAAAGTTCAGACACTTTCGCCCTGATTACCTAGCGCCCTCATTTGTGTGCACAACCGCGAAATGAAAAGTTTTTTTCTGGGAGGTTCCGATGGCAGGAAGACGCCCGAAACCGACCCACTTGAAGGTGGTCACCGGTAATCCGGGAAAACGAAAACTCAACGATAAAGAACCCCAACCCAAACGTGAAATTCCAAGCCCACCCGAACATTTAACGGATTGGGGGAAAATGGCGTGGGCAAAATTAACCTTATTACTCGATGGAATGGGCGTTTTAACCGTGGCTGACACGCTGGCATTAGAACGGCTGTGTGATATCTACGCTGATATTCTTCAATTGCGAGACACCATTGCCATTGAAGGTCGGACATACACCACAAAAACGCAATTAGGGGATTTTTTAATTAAAGCGAATCCTGCCGTTGCCATGTTGGCTGATGCAGATCGCCGTTTTAAAAGTTATTTAGTCGAGTTTGGTTTAACCCCCGCCGCTCGTTCGAAGGTGAAGATGGATGGTGGAGAAGAAGAGAAAGATCCGCTCAATCAATATTTCGGTTGATCCCGCAACGCAATACGCGCAAGACGTGCATCAAGGCAAAATCTTAGCGGGGCCTGATATTCGTCATGCATGTGCACGTCATCTCAAAGACTTAAATGAAGCCGAGCAACGAGGATTAGTCTGGGATGTTGAGGCTGTCAAAAGGGTGATCGACTTTTTCGCGAAAGTCTTAAAGCTCAATGGCGGGGAGCATGAAGGGAAACCGTTTATTTTATTGTCTTGGCAATGCTTTGTGATTGGCTCTATTTTTGGCTGGAAAATGACAGACGGCACACGCCGATTTCGCATGGTGTACGTTGAATCAGGTAAAGGTTCAGGAAAATCCCCGATGGCAGGTGGCGTTGGGTTGTATTGTTTAGTCGCCGACAGTGAACCGCGTGCCGAAGTGTATGCGGCAGCCACGAAAAAAGACCAAGCCATGATTTTGTTTCGTGATGCGGTGGCGATGGTTGATCAATCTCCCGCATTAAGTCAGCGGATCACCAAATCAGGCGGAACAGGCAAAGAGTGGAACTTGGCTTATTTGAAAACGAGTTCATTCTTTCGCCCGATTAGCTCAGATGATGGGCAATCAGGGCCTCGTCCCCATTGTGCGCTGATAGATGAAATTCATGAGCATAAAAATAATACCGCCGTTGAGATGATGCGAGCGGGCACAAAAGGTCGGCGACAAGCCTTGATATTTATGATCACCAATAGTGGGCATGATAAAACCAGTGTGTGTTATGACTATCATGAATACGGACGAAAAGTTGCCGAAGGCACTATCGAAGACGACAGCTTCTTTTCCTATATTTGCTCACTGGATGAGGGCGATGATCCCTTTAAGGATGAGTCTTGCTGGGGGAAAGCCAATCCGTCATTGGGCTACACCTTTTCTGATCGCTACTTACGTGAACAAGTGACACAAGCTCGAGGTATGCCCGCAAAAGAAAGCATTGTGCGTCGGCTTAATTTTTGCCAGTGGGTGGATGCCGATAATCCGTGGATTAACAGTGAAACATGGATGCAGTGTGAAAACACGTTCACCTTCGATGATCTTCAAGGTGAAGAGTGTTATGGCGGATTGGACTTATCAGGAACCAAAGATTTAACCGCATTAGCCCTGTATTTTCCTCGCCTCAAACGTCTTTATGTTGAATTTTGGACACCCAAAGACACTTTATTGGATAGAGCGAAAACCGACCGAGTGCCCTACGACTTATGGGTAAGGCAAGGTTTTATGCATACCACTCCAGGGAATGCGGTGAGGTATGAATTTGTGGCAGAACGCATTGCTGAAATGGCGATGCACGTCAGCATGAGAGCCATTGCCTTTGACCCTTATCGCATTAAATACCTTGAACCCAAACTCGATGAAGCGGGTGTGACGGTTCCTTTAACTCCGCATGGACAAGGATATTACAAAGCCAAAGATTCAGGGCTATGGATGCCACACTCTATCGAACTGTTTGAACAGCTAATTGATGACAAGAAGATTGAGATCCACACCAATCCTTGTTTGAGATGGAATGCCGCATCTGCTGTGCTTGAGGCTGACCAAAAAGATAACCGCGTCTTTGCCAAGAAAAAAAGCACTGGTCGAATTGATGGTGTGGTGGCATCAGCAATGGCGATTGGGGCTGCGGAAGGTGAGGTTGATGATGGCAACCTTGATGATTTTTTCTCTAACCCATTGAGTATGTGATGACAGATAAACAATATTCAATCGATTTGCGCACTAATCATGGTTGGTTTGCGCGTCTGGCTTCCTTCTTTGTTGGGGGAAGACTTGTGACACCTGAACAAGGTTCACAATCAGGCGCTATCTCAGCGCAAGGCTCGCTTGGTGATTCTTCTGTAAATGATGAGCGAATACTCCAAATATCCACGGTTTGGCGTTGTGTTAGCTTAATTTCGACGTTAACGGCTTGTTTGCCACTGGATGTGTTCGAAACGGATAAACAGGGAAATAGAACCAAAGTTGATTTAAGTAACCCATTGGCTCGATTACTGCGATATTCGCCCAATCAATATATGACCGCTCAAGAATTCCGAGAGGCAATGACTATGCAGCTTTGCTTTTATGGTAATGCTTTCGCGTTGATTGAGCGAAATAAAGTGGGTGATGTGATTAGCTTGCTTCCTCTGTTGTCTGCCAATATGGATGTACGCATGGAGGGGAAGAATATTATCTATAAATATCAGCGTGATCATGAGTTTGCGAAATTTAAACAACATGAAATTTTTCATTTAAAAGGGTTTGGTTTTAATGGATTAGTCGGATTGTCGCCTATTGCTTATGCGTGTAAGACAGCAAGCACGGCCGTTGCGATGGAAGATCAACAACGTGAGTTTTACGCTAATGGGGCTAAGTCTCCTAAAATTCTGACAACGGGCGATAAGGTATTGAATAAAGAGCAACGTAGCCAACTTGAAGAGAATTTCAAAGAAATTGCGGGTGGTCCCGTTAAAAAACGATTGTGGATCTTAGAAGGGGGATTTCAAGCACAAGATATTGGTGTTAGTCCTCAAGATGCAGAAACAATGTCTTCCCGCAAATTTCAAGTCAGTGAATTAGCCCGTTTCTTTGGTGTTCCCCCGCATTTAGTCGGCGATGTTGAAAAATCAACAAGTTGGGGAACAGGTATTGAGCAACAAAACTTAGGTTTTCTTCAATATACCTTACAACCCTATATCTCCCGATGGGAAAACTGCATTGCGCGTTGGCTTCTAAAACCCCCCGAAGTGGGAAAATACCATGCTGAACATAACCTTGATGGATTATTGCGAGGCGATTCTACTTCACGCGCCGCGTTTATGAAAGCGATGGGAGAATCGGGGCTAAGAACTATTAATGAAATGCGACGGCTTGATAATTATCCTCCTCTTGAAGGTGGAGATGTCGCTTACCGGCAAGCACAATATTTACCGATTAACCAACTCAATAAAGAGCCTCACGAAAGTGGGGCTTAATTATTTATGGGGGTTCAATGCCTGATATTAGAAAAACACTGAATTTTGATGAAGCGGAAATCAAATTTACGGGTGATGGCACACAAGGCGTTTTCGAAGGTTATGCCTCTGTATTTAGTCATCAAGATCTCGATGGTGACATTATTTTACCCGGTGCGTTTAAGCATGTTTTAGATAAGCAAAAACAAAAAGTCGCTATGTTTTATAACCATCGAGTCTGGGAGCTTCCTGTGGGGAAATGGGAGTACATGGAGGAAGATCAAAAAGGATTACGAGTGAGAGGACAACTGACACCCGGTCATAGTGCAGCTCAAGATCTAAAAGCGGCAATGAAGCATGGCACGGTTGACGGGCTTTCTATCGGATTCGGGTGTCTGCGTAATGATTTTGAGCGAACACCTTCAGGCCGTATTTTTAAAAATATCTCCCTGTTACGTGAAATTAGTATTTGTACATTTCCCGCTAATGACCAAGCACAGGTTTCATCACTCAAGAGCATCGATGGGTTATTAACGATCCGAGATATTGAGGATTGGCTGAGAGAGTCAGCCGGTTTATCAAAATCAGAAGCAGTCGGTTTTATTTCCCGCTTCAAATCCGCTATTCGGAGTGAGTCCGATGACACTCAACAATCCCTAGTCGCATCTATTGTTAACCAAATTAATGCATTTAATCTGAAAGGATAGAATATGTCTGACTTAGCTATTATCCAAGAAGCCATCGAAGGATCACAAAAAAAGGTGCAAGAGCTTTTCGATGCACAGAAGAAAGAAATTGAAGCTACTGGCGTAGTTTCAAAGCAATTACAAACAGATTTAGCCTTAGTTCAAGAGGAATTAAAAAAAGCTGGTGAACGTCTGTTTGATTTAGAGCAGAAAGGGGCAACGAGTGCTGATGATCCTAATACGAAAAAAGATTTTTCTGAGCGAGCAGCAGAAGCGCTGACAAAATCATGGAATGGGAGTCAGGCTTCTTATGAAGTGAAAACCTTTAATAAATCATTAGGCAGTGATGCGAGTTCAGCCGGAGTTCTCATTCAGCCGATGCAAGTACCGGGTATTATTATGCCGGGGATGCGTCGTTTAGTTATCCGCGATTTATTAGCACAAGGTCGTATTTCCAGTAACTCACTGGAATATGTACGCGAAAAATTGTTTACCAATAGCGCGGCACCCGTGAAAGAAAAGGCACAAAAACCAGAATCTAATCTGACGTTTGAAAAACAAACGGCAAATGTGATCACTATTGCTCATTGGATCCAAGCGTCTCGCCAAGTGATGGATGATGCTGTGCAGTTACAGTCTTACGTTAATAACCGCTTATTGTATGGTTTAGCGTTAGTGGAAGAGGAGCAATTACTCAATGGTGACGGTACAGCGGATAATTTGACGGGAATTAATCATGTTGCCACTGCATATGATACCACGTTGAATGCTACGGGCGACACGCATGCTGACCTGATTGCTCATGCCATTTATCAGGTAACAGAATCTGAATTTAGTGCCTCTGGTATTATTTTAAATCCTCGTGATTGGCATGCCATTGCGTTAATGAAAGATAAAGAAGGGCGTTATATTTTTGGTGGCCCACAAGCCTTTACTTCAAATGTAATGTGGGGATTACCTGTTGTTCCAACAAAAGCACAAAAACAAGGTGAGTTTACTGTTGGTGCATTTGATTTGGCGTCTCAAGTATGGGATCGAATGAATGCAGTTATCGAAGTGAGTCGAGAAGATCGTGATAACTTTGTGAAAAATATGCTGACCATTTTGTGTGAAGAGCGTTTAGCATTAGCCCATTATCGCCCTCAAGCCTTAATTAAAGGGACATTCCCAACGTCTGGAAGAAGTGCTTAAGTAATAGGTCGGGGTAGGTAACTATCCCGTATTACATCATGAATATCTTAGATGTCATTCCTCTTTCTTTATTAAAACAGCATCTCGAATACAGCGGTGATGATCGTGATGAGCAGATTCTATTTTATGCTCAAAGCGCATTAAATTATTGTTTGAGATGGTGTGATGAACCAGCATGGAAATCACCTGATGATATCCCTTATGAAGTGAAATCGGCCATGCTTTTGGTGCTGGGGGATATGTTTGAACATCGAACCAGCCAAAGTGAAATTCTGTTATATGAAAATAAAGCAGTAGAACGATTGTTACTGCTTTGTCGAAATTGGCGAGGTAGTTAATGGATCCGGGACGATTACGCCACACTATTCATATTCAAAAACCAGAATTAGCGCCTGATGCCATCAGTGGCAATGATGTGATTTGGACGGATCATGCGACAAAAGTACGTGCAGCGATCATGCCTTATCAAGGGCGAGAATATTTTCAAGCTCAGCAAGTACAAAGTGAGGCCACAACGCGAATTCTTATTCGCTATATTGCTGATATTGATACCTCGATGCGTATTGTATGGGGTAAGCGAATATTTAATATTATTTCGATTATTGACCCTGATGAGCGTCATCGTGAGCTTCAATTAATGTGCAAAGAGGGCGTGAATGATGGGTGAGATTAAAATCAGTGGATTGTCTGAACTCGCTCAACGAATGCAAGACATCGCCCGCAAAACCAGAAATCAAAGCGCACGTAAGGCGATGAATGCAGGGGCTTCGGCGTTAAAAGAAGAAATCAAACATCGAGTGCCTATTCTTAAGGAAATGGTACCGCATCGACGCAAAGGCACCATCAAGCGCAATATTCGTTCTAAAACGAAAGTGCAGCGTAATGGCCAAGTCAAAACGCGCATTTGGGTGAAATCATTATCAGGTAAAAAGGTGTCTGCCTTTAAACAAGTAACGGGAAAAAGTGCAACATTGAACCCGAATGATCCGTTTTATTGGTGGTTTGTCGAATTTGGTACCGCCAAGATGCCCGCACAACCGTTTATGCGCCCCAGCTTTGAAGTGAAAAAGGAAGCGACGGCTAAAGTGATAGTTCAAACACTCAAAGAGGATATTGAAAAAGCAAGGTAGAGATCATGATACAACAATTAAAAGAGACCCTTTCACCGCTTGTCGATGGAAGGGTTTTTTTTCAGGTATTACCCGAAGGCAAAGGGCATTATCCCGCCATAGTGATCCAGTTTGCCAGCATCACGCCTAACAGTGCGCTGGAGGATACGGATTTAGATAACTATCGCGTGCAACTTGATGTGTATGCGCTCCAGCCACAGCCCCTTATGGTCTTGCGTAAAAAAATCGAGGCTCAGATTGTTGCGACAATCCCATTTGCACAACGGGTGAATGCGGTCTTTGGGTATGAAGCGGATGTCAAATTGCATCGGCTTGTTCTTGAATTAATGATTTCATCAGATAAATAAGGAATGGATATGGCAAAGTCAAAAAACCATAAAGCGACGCCTTTCCTCGGCACGAAGATCTTTGTGCAAACCGGCTTAGGAGAGGCGATGACCGTGACGGAAGCCACGTTATCACCGGCAACTATTACCATCGCCAATAATAAGCTGAAAGCCGATGACATGATTATGTTATCGGGACTCGGGGAGTTAGATGGACGTTTTCCTGTTGCACAGGTTGATGGCAACAAAGTGACCCTGTGCGACGAAGTGGATTGGAGTGATAAAACGCTACCCACGGATTTTGCAAACGCCAAAGCACAACGCATTCAATGGTCTAATAATTTCTGTGCAGTAAAAAGCTTCAGTAAAGACGGTTCAACGACCGAACAAATTGATGTCACCACCATTTGCAGTGATGGCAAGGAATATGAATCCGGCGATACAGAATACGGCTCAATTAAATTGACCTTTTTCTTACGGTATAGCTCCAGTGAGGTGCAGCGACTCTTGCGTAAATATGAAAACAGCAAAGAAAAATTTGCGGTGAAAATGGTCTTAACACGAGATGAAGGCTCCATGTTTTATTACGGCTCCGTCGAAACGGGCATGAACATTGATGGCAGTGTGGGGCAAATGATGGATTCGGGGATCTCGATTAAATTGTCTGGCCGTGATTATTTGAATGCGAAGAAATAACCCCTAATTCACCTCTTTCATTATTTCTCATCTCCCTTCTCGATAAAAAATCTTAGGAGTGATTATGTCTAACGCTTTATTGCGTGAATTAGTGTTAAACCAAGCACTGAAAGTGACGCCTTTTACCTATTTAGACAACACCTTTTATGTCAAAGAGTTGGATGTTGGCACCATGAATTACATTCAGCGCAAACTTCGTCAAATTAAAATCAAGCTCGCCGAAGCGCAGGACATTTATTTAGACGAAGACGATCCCGAACAATTTAATGAGGCGATAAATCGTGTCTACGATGAATATGATGTCGCCAGAATGTTGGCCTTTAAGTTGTGTGATGAAAAAGGGGAACTGCTTTTTGATGCTGAAAATGAAGAAGACTTAAAAGGTCTTAATCGTTTAGGGCAAGGGTTCTCTAATGCGGTGTTTACAGCAGAAGCGGGGAATAGCGAAAAAAACTTGGAGAACGGCGACAATTCCAACTGATATTGTCGTTGGCACTGGGAAAAACGCTCGCGGAAATCGAGCAAATGCCTGAAAGCCACTTGTGTGAATATGAGGCTTTTTATCGCAAACAACCCTTTGGTTTATGGCGAGAGGATTATCGGATGGCACAAGTGGCGCATCTTCTCGCGATGATAAATCGTGATCCGAAAATGTCTCCGCCTGAATTGATGGATTTTATGCCGATGTGGAAGAAGAAAATCACGGAAGAAGAGGTGTGGGATAATGTCACTGAGAGTGTATTAGCTAATCGATAGCCCCACATCAGTGGGGCTTAATCGTTAACCACCGCGAGACATTTTCTCAATTTTTTTATCCGTATTGTATTGAGAAAGGGCATAAACCGACCAGATAGCCGCAGGGATCCAGCCAATTAAGGTGATTTGTAGGATAAGGCAGAAGATGCCAGCAAATGGGCGACCAATCGTGAAAAATTGTAACCAAGGTAGTAATAACGCCAGAATAAGTCTCATAAAACCCCCTCTATTATTCGAAATTTCAGTTTGTCAATAATTAAATCAATAGCAAATAACAAGGAATATTGCATTTATTCAGGGTGAAAGTTTGCTTTTGTAGTGTTCATACCAAGGATTGAATTTATGGCGGGAGCATTAGGTAAATTAAATATTGATTTGACGCTGAATACGGCAAATTTCACAAATGCGATCAACCGTAGCCAGCGCCAAACAGAACAATTTGGGCAAAGTATTCGCGTCAGTCTTCAAGCTATCACCGTACAACAAGAGCGAATGGTATCGCAAACCGCAAAATCCTCGGCGCTTTTTGCCCGTTTTGCGAGTGTCACCGCAAGTGCATTATCCATTCATCAAGTCATTAATTATGCCGATAGTTGGACGGAATTACAGAACCGCTTAAAACTGGTGACGGAAAGCTCCGTTGAGTTAAATAAAGCCACACAAGCCGTCTATGATATTGCCCAAAAAACCTATCAATCATTGGATGCCACAGCACAGGTTTATCAACGTTTTGCAGATAATGCAGATCGCTTAGGCTTAAGTCAGCAAAAAGTGGCTGAACTCACGGAAACCGTCTCAAAAGCCGTGGCGATTTCGGGGGCGAGTGCAACCGCAGCCCAAGCGGCATTAACCCAATTTGGTCAAGCATTAGCCTCGGGTCAGTTACGTGGCGAAGAGCTAAATTCAGTGATGGAGCAAACCCCTGCGTTAGCGAAAGCCATCGCTGACGGAATGGGTGTTAGTGTGGGCGAATTAAGGAAGAAAGCCCAAGATGGTGAAATGACGATTGAGAAAGTCATTCAAGCCTTAGAGCGTGCTGCCGACAGTGTGGATAAAAAATTCGCCACCAGTGTGACAACGGTTAGCCAAGGTTTCACTAATCTTCAATCGGCGATGACCAAATTTATTGGTGAAGCGAATCAAGGTACAGGTGCGACTCAGCTTTTTACCACAGGGATGACCACTCTTGCCGATAATCTATCGTTAGTCGCTAAAGTGGTTGAAGGGATCGCCGTCACGGCATTGGTAGCAAAACTCTCTCAATGGACGAAAGCCACTTATCTGAAAAATCAGACAACGTTGAATGAAGCCAAAGCCACATTACAGAGTGTGCAGGCAAACAGTGTGGCAGCAACCAGTGCCGTGAGGAAGGCATGGGCGGATAAAGAAGCTGCCACATCGGCGCTCAATAGAGCCAAAATGGAATATCAAGTTGCTAGAGGCACTAACGCGGAAAAAATAGCACTCGATAACCTTATCGCCACAAAGTCACTCGCAAGAACAGCCTCTTTAAACTATACACAAGCATTAACCGCAGAAAACGTTGCTCAACGTGCATTAACGACCGCTCGGCGTCAATCAACGGTGGCGGGGCGAGCGCTCAACAGTGTTATGGGATTAGCGGGTGGCCCTATTGGATTAGTGTTGACGGGTGTTGCAGCATTGGGAATGGGATTGTATGAATACAGCGAAAATGTCAAACAAGCCAAACTCGAATCGATTGAATTTGCCAATTCCCTTGATACATCAACAGAAGCGTTAAACAAAATGAGCAATGCCACATTAGTGGCGAATTTAAGTAAAGTTTCATCGGGCATTAACGCGCAATTGGAGAAAGTCGAGGAGCTTAAACAACAGGTCATTTCCTTACAAGGTCTATCAAAATACAGCGTTGAGAGTGAAAAGGCGTTTGCTGAACAAGGTGTGGGGGATTTATACCTTAAACGAGTGGCTGAAAAGCAAAAAGAGCTTGATGCTGCGATGGGGGTATATGCAGAGCAAGTTAATAACTTAGAGCGTCAGCGAGCCAATATGCAAAATATGTTGGCGACACTCAAAGAAAAAGTAGGTGATCAAGCCCCTGAATATAGACGTTATGCCACTGAGTTACAAAATGTTGATGTCGCTATTAATTCACTTAAGGCGAGCTTAAAGAGCTTAGGCATTGAATATGAATCACTCATTGATATCACGCTTCAGGCGACAAATAGCCAAGTGAATGCCGCCACGGCGATTGCTAAACAGATTGATGAATCGATTGAAAAATCACAACGTTCAGTGGCAAAAGCGCAAGCCACAGGGAGGGCATTAGCGAAATTAAATGCAGAAGATGTATTGGCTTCACGCAAAATTACGCCAGATATGCAAGGCTACGATAAGGCCTTACAAGCTGAAATTGAGGCACAACTGGCACTGCAAGCCAAACGGACGTATAAGCCTAGCCATAAATCAACCATTGATTATGCTAAACAGTACACCAAAATCTTGACGGAATTAGAGGAAAAACAAGCCTCATTGATTGCGGATGGACAAAGCATTCAGTTGTATGGCACTACCTCATCCTTTAATGAATACACATCCGCCTTAGCTGATATCAAACAGAATAAAGATAAGTTTGATGCCATCTTAAAAATCGATCCCAAAGCGATTGAGACAATAAAAGAAAAAGCGAAAGCCATTGATGATCTGGCGCGTGCCAACTCGGTTGCGCAATTTGCTTATGATCGCAGTAAAGAAATTGAGCAGATGCAATTTGAAACCACCTTGATAGGAAAATCGCGCGCAGAGCAAGAAAAGCTCAATGCCCTTCGTCAGATTGATGTGCTGTATCAGCAAGCCAGTGTGGATTTAGGCGAAAAAGAGTTAGCGAATTTACAACGCAATGTCGAACTCACTAAACAGCAGATTGAGGAAGAATTGAGGAAGCAAGAGGCCATGAAAGGTGATCCGATGGCGGGATTAAAACAAGGCTTATTGGATTTCAGTGAATCGGCCATGGATGTGATGGAGAACGTCAGAAATGTCACTACCAATGCGCTTAATAATATGTCTGATGCGTTAGCCGATTTTGCTTTAACGGGGAAAGGAAGCTTTAAAGATTTTGCCAATGCGGTGATCTCCGATATCACTCGAATGGTGATGAAAATGTTGGTTTTCAAAGCCATTGAAGCAGGTGGGCAGGCAATGGGCTTTGATATGGGATGGATGAGCAAAGGGCATGCTTACGGTGGTTATACGGGGCATGGCGGGAAATTTGAGCCTAAAGGGATTGTGCATGGTGGTGAGTTTGTTTTTACCAAAGAAGCGACGGCTAAATTAGGTGTCGGCAATCTCTATCGCTTAATGCATGCGGCGCAAGGTTATGCTTCGGGGGGCTTTGTGGGGGCGGTCGCAGGGCGAATGCCCGTTACACCACAACCGACGTTAGCCCGTGCAGGTGGTGTGCAAATGACCTTCGTCAATCATATTACGGTGACAGGAAATGGTGACGCTGTACTTGCGCAGGCAATGAAGGAAGCCGCACAACAAGGGACAGAAGCAGGCGCACAGAAAGCTCACGCGATGATGTTACAAGACTTTCAAAGTAATGGCGTAGCACGCAGAACATTAGGAGTCTAAATGTCTATTCTTGAATGGCCAAAAGAGGTGATCCCCACACAGGAAAACTGGCAATTATTGAGTAACAGCAAAACCTTTACCTCGCCATTTAATGGAAGTAGCCAGACGGTACGCTTTCCGGGAAGCCGTTGGCGTTGTGAGCTGACATTTAATAATTTAAATGAAGAGAAATCGCGCCAGTTAGAAGCGCTGGTGGCTTCATTGGATGGGATGTCGGGGCGAGTCAAAATAGCCAGTTGGATAAGAAAAGGGCGTTATGGGTACGGTTCGCCTCGTATTGCAATACCGAGCCAATTAGGTCATCGATTAGAAACGAAGGACTGGAAGCGCAATATGCGCGTGCTACAGCAAGGGGATCGCTTAACTGTGGGCAATGAACTCAAAATGGTGGTGGCGGATGTGGTCAGTGATAATCAAGGGCGTGCAAATATTCCTATTTCACCGATGTTAAGAACGTCACCTACCGTCAATGAAATGCTCGAGGTTGAGAGACCTTTTGGAGTTTTTCGTCTCGTTGATAATGAACAGGGTAAATTTCAGCATCGTCGCTTGGGGTATACCAATATCACGTTATCTTTTGAGGAGGTGTTGTACTAATGCAATATCATCCATTTTCTGATGCCATGGTCAACGCGATTAATGAGGGGGCTTATATCGTTTTAGCCGCCAGACTCGATTTGAAATCAGGCGTCACCTGTGCGCATACCGGTGTTGGGCAACTGATTATTGCGGGTGAAACTTATTTGGGCGTGGGCAGTTTAGGCGAAATCAGTCAGCTAAAAGAAAATAAGACAACCAGTCCTCCACAATTACAGCTTAAATTAGCGGGTTTTGATAAATCGCTGGTGGGAATGGTGATGAATGAGCAAAGTCGAGGACGAGAAGTGCGATTGATGATGGTCGCCATCGGCGAAGAGGGGAACCCGCTTCTTGCTGAAGTCTTATTTGTTGGACAAATCACATCTATCAATGTGGTGTCTGGCGAAGAAAATGCCGTATGTGTTAATGTTTCTAATCGATTCGAACGATGGTCAATCGGGTTACCCGATAGATTCACCGATGAGTCGTGGTCATCTCGACGGCAAGGTGATCGTATCTTTCGCTATGTGGCTCAAATGGCTGAACGGGCGATTTATTGGGGCAGTAAGAAAGATGCACCTGCATTTATTTATAAATAGTTATTTTTAAGAAAACGGGGACAACTGAAACGATGAATAAATTAGTTTTAACTTTTTTTGTATTCTCTTATTCCGCCTTTTTTTTACAACCATCTTATGCAGAGGATAATTTTGATTTCGCCAACACAGCTAAATTGGTATGTGAATATGGGGAAAACCAAAAAAGAAAAAGTGTTTGCAAGGATATGGTAAACCAATCGATAGTAGCAGCGGTTGAAATTGGTAGAGCAAGTGCTTTCTGCGAAATAGCAAAAAATAATGGTGAAAAAATTAATAATAACTTAAAAGTAGAGTGTGAAAGAAAAATGAAAATGGTTGAAGAAATCCGTAATCTTGAAAATTAATTTAATGTTTAAATAAACTATATATGGAATAAATTTAAACCATTATAACTTAATTCTCGACCCTCTTTAGAGGGTCTTTTGTTTTCTAAGGGTCTTAATGAAACAACAAAACTGGACACTCCAGTTACCAGAAACGATAAGGGCGGCGATGAGTCGCCCTTTTTCATGGGGTGAATTTGATTGTTGTATTTTTACCTCGGAATGTATTGACGCACAATGTGGTTTCTCTCCGATAAAGCCTTATCTCAATCACTATAAAACTAAAGCTGAAGCCTTCAACCTGATCAAATCTAAATTTGGCTCACTTGATAGAGCAGTTTCACGCTATTTCAAATCCATTGAGATTGAGCGCGTTCAGCGTGGCGACCTCGTACTGTTCAAAGGTGAGGACGGTGACAGTTTAGCGGTGGTCTGGGCGGGGCATTATTGGGGCGTAACGCCACAAGGTGTAAAGCCAGTGCAGATTAACCCAATCAAAGCGTGGAGAGTGGAATAATGGGTGGGAGTGGTGGATTAATTTCAAAAGTCGTGGGTGCTGGCTTAATGATTGCTGGGCTATTTACCGGTGGCGTGACATCGGCGATGGGCATGGCGCTGATGGCGGCAGGCGTTGCGGTTCAAGTCGCGGGTTCGCTTATCTTTAAGCCGAAACTTCCGTCAATGAATTATCGAGATACTGGTGAACGCAAACAGATGTTACGTTCATCGTCTGCCCCTGAAACCGTGATCGTCGGAAAAACAGTGATATCGGGTTTGCTTTTCTTCGCAGAGGAAGAAACTGGCGAACAAGATGAAAATGAAAAAATCACACTGGCATTAGCGTTGGCAGGACACCCCATAGAGAAAATTGGGAAGATCTGGTTGGGTGATGATCTCATTGAGACTTTTGGTGATAAAGCCTCATGGGAATTACATAACGATAGGGAAGATGCCGATCCCTTTATGTTTAAAAATTGCCCGTCATGGAAAGAAGATATGATTGGTCGAGGTCTGGCGTGGTTACGTGTGACACTCACGTTTGACCAAGAAAAATTCCCTTATGGATTACCCAATGTGAAATGTGAAGTCTGGGGAAAACATCTGTTTGATCCTCGCACTGGGCAAACTGCATGGAGTAATAATGGGGCTTTAGTCATTTTGGATTATTACCGCCATTATTTAAAAGTGCCTGATACGGATATTGATTTTGACAGCTTTAAACTGGCAGCCGATTTATGTGATGAAAAAGTGAGTCTGCCAGAAGGCGGATTTGAGTCGCGATATACCCTTAATGGCGCCTATGATTTAAATGAGAGTCCATCCAGTGTCTTGGAAGCAATGCACAAATGTATTAACGCTGAACCGACATTTACAGCAGGAAAACACGGTATTCAAATCGGCGCTTATTATGGGCCGGCAATAAAAACCATTACCGAATCACAATTGATTGGCACTGTCACATGTACCCCTGAAACAGGTTTAAAAGACGCGACCAATGCGGTGTATGGCACATTTATTGATGCCGAACAGTTGTACACAAAAACCGATTTCACGCCTGTGATTGTGGACGAATGGGTGAAAGAGGATGGCTTAGAA
This sequence comes from Proteus sp. G2618, assembly GCF_009915995.1. Classification (NCBI taxonomy): domain Bacteria; kingdom Pseudomonadati; phylum Pseudomonadota; class Gammaproteobacteria; order Enterobacterales; family Morganellaceae; genus Proteus; species Proteus sp. G2618. The sequence continues at coordinate 127,292 of NZ_JAABNI010000014.1, forward strand.
ATTCGGGAGAACATCGATTATCGTTTTGTCACCAGCCCTTATCAAGCCCAACGATTAGCCCGCCAATATCTTCGCAAAAAGAAAGCAGGAAGACGGGTTCAACTCACGATGAACTTAGACGGCTATGCTTATCGTCCCGGGGAAGTTGTGCTTTTAGAATTACCGGCTTTGGGGATTAGTGGACTGGAATTCCGTATTGCCGAATGGTCTTTTCATGCATTAGACGGTGTGGCTTTAACGTTGGAAGAGGATGGTGCCTATTTATATGAAGATGTGATTGGCAAACCGTTTGAGCGTCCGCCATTTGTGAGTTTACCCACTGGCGGTGTTGCTTCCCCGATTAATCTTACCTTTGTTCCACTTGCTGTCAGTGACATCGTGCAAGGTACGCTTTCTTGGCAGAATGTGGCGTCTGATGTGCGCTATAACACCGTCACTATTCTTCAAGAAGGCAACGTTATTCAATCTATTCAGGTACCGGCCGAGCGTGTCGATATTAACGGATTAGCGCGAGGGACTTATCGTGTTGAAGTCAGAGCAACAAACGTTGCCGGTGCGATGTCGGCACCTGCTATCAGTGACTTTGCCATTCAAGCACCACCGCCTCCAGAGTATATTGATGTTACCTCTGGCTTATTTAATCTGACCATTGCACCGAGACAAGGCGATAGTGCTGTCTTTAGTTATACCTTTGAGTTTTGGTTTAGTGAGGAAAAACTCGCTGATCTTTCTGAAAATGAAGTGATCACCAAAACAAATAAAGTTGGCCAAGGGAATTTCTGGACGCAAGAGAATTTAAAAGCAGGACATACGTATTATTTTTATGTTCGAACAATCAACAGCTATGGCAAATCACCTTTTGTGGAAGCTTCAGGTACTTGCTCTTCTCAAACCGATTTAATTCTTGAGGAATTGACGGGGCAAATTAGTCGAGATCAACTCGCACAAGACTTATTGGGTGAAATTAACAGCAAAGCTAACCAAATCGATATTACTGAATTACATGAGTTAATGAGGATAAATCACGATAAGCTTTTAGAAGAGTCAATGAGGCAAGGCGCGACGATTGAAGAAAGTGAAAAAAAACGGGAGGAGGCAGAAAAATTACTGGCTGAGCGGATGAATAAAGTTTCAACGGCAACAGAAGCACAGGCGGCAGCGATTAAACAAGAGCAACAAGCGCGTATTGAGTCTGATCAAACCGAAGCGCAACAACGCCAATCTTTAGCGACACAACTTCGAGGTGATTATACCGGCAATGATTTATCGAAAGTCACCGCAGGACTTATCTCCACAGAGAAACAAGCGCGAGTCACAGGCGACCAAGCGGAAGCGAAAGCCAGACAGTCACTGGAAACACGGATGAATGGGAATGTTTCCGCGATTAATAAATCACTAGAAACCCTCACCTCGAAACAGCAAGCACAATCGAAAGATATTTCAACGCTCAATTCAAATCTTAAGGGGAAAGCTGATAGCAGTGCGGTAAATGCATTAAATACGCGAGTATCTAATATTGATGGCAAAGTGACATCCACAACCTCTCAGGTACAAACGTTATCCAGTAAATTAGATAAAGTGAAAGCCGATTTAACGGAATATGTGGTGGTGGATTTAGATTTATCTAAACTCAATGAAAATACCTATTATCCGGTTATTTTGCCTTTAGTAACCTCTCGACGTTATGCCTTTAAGGTTTTTAGAACCTTAGGACAATATTCAGATAATAAACCCAGCTATGCGACTCACAGCACCAAAGGTTTTGCCATGATTGTGGAATGGCAAGTCAGTGGTTCTGGATGGGGAACTCAGTCTGAAAACCGCATCATTGATAATTTTGATTGGAAATGGACAAATCAATCTCCTGTGATGGGGCCTGCTCAATTAACGAATAGCTCTGTGGAATATATCTATTTGCGAGGAGGGGCAAAATATCAGTTAACTAAACACAAAAGTGTTAACCATCAAATCATCACCAGTACTTACACCATCAACAAACAATCAGTAGCACCAAAAGGGTTTGTGGCGAATGACGTACCTAAATCCAGCGAACAGAAAGCCAATGCAACGGCGAATGCGGTAAACCAACTTGAAACTAAAGTGACTGAGGTCTCAAGTAAAGTGACCTCTACCGCCCAGCAAGTCACTCGCCTAGAAAGCCAAGTGGGGACAAGTTCAGCCAAAATCGAACAAACTTCGAAAGTGGTCACAGACATAAATGGCAAAATTTCGACATCATGGACAATGAAAGTCCAGCAGGATAGCAAAGGGAATAAAGTCATTACTGGCATTGGCTTAGGGTTTAATGCACAAGGAAATAGTCAATTTCTGGTTAATGCCCAAAACTTTGCAGTGATATCGTCATTAAACGGTAAAGTGGTGACACCGTTTGTGATCCAAAATGGACAAGCTTTTTTCAATGATGCGTTATTTAGCAAGGCAACCATTGATAAATTATCAGTAGGTAAAAAGATAACCTCGACTAATTATTTAGCGGGCAAGAAAGGATTTAATATTGATGCCACAACAGGGAATGTGGAATTAAATGATGCGGTATTTCGTGGACGATTAGATATTAATTCAGGCAGTACGAAAGGGCGGTTAGTGATCACCAATAATACTATTTATGTTTACGATGAAAACAATCAGTTAGCGGCAAAAATAGGTTATTTAGGGTAGCGTATGAAGTTTATTGTTTTAATTACAGCATTATTATTGTCAGGGTGTACCTCTGGATATAAGAAAGTCGATTGCCAAGGTGTTTACCAAATAAAAACTTTTCACTATCAACAACCTGTATTGGTGAAGTTTGATAAAAAACGAGAAACCATTAAAGGGCCTCTTTATCATGCTGTACCTCAATTAGGATTTAAATTCTTGGGAGGATGGGTATCTCCTGATGCGGTAGAGGATTTCTCATGTCGTGGGGAATAGAGATATATGAAAAAGGAAAGCCAATAAAAATCACAGGGCGTTCGTTTATTTTTGACCAAATAGCGGTCACTCAAAATGGCAGTAAAACTTATAATAATATTCCTAAAGGGCGGTCATTGGCCGCCTATATTGTAGCTAGAAATCGAGGATCTTATTTCACTGTTAGAGTCGAGAATAATAAAATCTCGTGGAATTCTCTACGCGGTAGCCAATCGATTAATGGAATTATTATGGTACTAATTAAATGAGTAAATATGGTGCATTATTTTTTAATCAGGGAATTACCGAAGAATTAACACCTTATGAATCAGCCGTATTTTTAAAGAAAATAAAAACAAAGCCAGGACTAATTAAAGTCATCGAAGGTAATAATAACGCAGTGCCACTTATTTTTATTCGAGTTCTTAATTCCTCTAATCCATCATTAGGTGGATTATCTGAAGTGATTTATGAGAATAATGCGTGGTGTGTGAATTTAATCGATACTATTCAAGGTAATTCAGCAGAATATGAGCTCTATGTATTTGTGAAGTCTTCTTATCATATTTCACTTCATCCCCAAAAATGGGGAATTCAAATTTATCATAAAGGTGTTATTACACACGCTTCAAGCCAAAGACCACTTAATTTATTGGAAGGAAATAATTTTGTACTTACAGGAAATAATTGGAATGGTGTGGATGTCGGTTTCCCCTGTGCAGTATTAATCACAACAATAGGGCATATTGGTATGATGGATTCGATGGGAGGAAAAACGATTAGAGTAACTCTTTGTGGACGAGGTAACCGTATTATTCCTCATTCCATGATAGTGTCCGGACAGATGTCAACAACCTCACTAGGAAAGCAGTATTTTTATATTGATGTGAGGGAGTATGGTGGGTGATAAAAGAGCTTAGTTAGTTTAATTGGTGGGAATGAAAGCTCATTAAAGGAAAATATATATTCGCTGGTGGTTGGCTTCGTGCCAAGAGCGGACATATTTAGCAACGGAATGTATTCAGTATAGTTAGTGGATTTTTGCGGGGAATTAGGTTTTGAGAAACCTTGATGAAATTGTAAAGTTTGTTAATATCAAAACAAGAAATTTAACTAATGGTTAAACAAACTCAAATACACCTTCTTTTTAATTGCAAAGGATTATTAGCTATGATTGATCCACTTATTAGAAATTTACAGAGCGATATTGCACTACTTCAGCTTTATATCTTGCAACGCAAACAGGCTGGCTTTCATGACATGGAAAGAATGATTGAGTCATTGACCATTTTTATGTTTCGCGCACTGAAAATGGGTGAACTGGAAAACATGAATCAGATTAAAGTTAACTTTCCCGCCATTGATTTAGCTGACAATCAAAACATGATAGCAGTTCAAGTTACTACGAATGCAAGCCCAGCAAAAATTAAAAAAACCATAACAGCTTTTGAAAAGACAAATGAATTAGGAGTGAGTCTTAAAGATAAATACTCTGTTTTATATATTTTTGGTTTTTGTAAAATCTCAAAATACTCAGTTCCAGGTTATTGTAAAATAATCGATCCCAGCTATTTCGTAAATGAACTTTGCGATAAAGCAGATGAGGACATGATCCATGATATGCTCGATGCCATTCAGCGCCATCAGGATTATACGTCATTACATCCATGGAATGATAAAGATTCACTCGAAATAATACTTAATGTTATTAATCGCAATGCAATTAAACACCGGATGAGTTGTGAAGGCAGCCTATCTGATATGCTTACTGGTTTAAAGGAAATTAATGAGGTAATTACAAAAGGAACAATCCAGCGTAAGCAACGTTCAAAATCGATATCTGACTTCAAAGATCAAAACATGGTTAAATTCCTGAGAGGTGTAATGGATGATCTGTCTGTTATTCAAGCTATAGTGAACAAATCAAAAGTTAACCAGGGTGATATGGTTTATATCAGTTATGAAGATATGATTAGCATTGATAAATTAAAAGCCAAAATAGCAAACAATTCATCAAAGATTGCAAGTCTAAATAATATTGACATGACACTAAATATTGTTAGTTTTTAAGTGGCAACTTAGTAATAACAGGCAATTATTAGCAGATTTCATGGAATATTGAATAATGTTTATTTGGAGTCTCTTTATTGTTTATCTACTTTCGCTCTTCGCTCATAGTAGTCCTGTTGGAGAGGGCAACCATGAACAATAAGCTACTCACATAAGCAAGCATCACTATTAGTAGATTAGGAAGAGCACAAAAAAATTTAGTACTGAACTCTGCCAATGCTTTGACCAAAAATCTGTAGACTTGCAATTGCTTGAGGGGGGCATGTTGACTTGACCCCTGCGAGCTAATAAGTAATAAAAAACAAGTAAATAGCACCCTCTAAGGATTTTTTAAATATACTAAATATGTTTATTTTTACCAACAATCACATATGAACTGCCTGCTCTGCTCCATGACTTTATTATTGCTAAATTGTTATCTAAGCAAATTTTACTGACAATATTCTCATCTAATAAACCATAATAGGAAGCATTGCGAGAGTTTTGGTATATATACCCATGCAAATGTTTAATTCCACTCTCATACTTCTTGAAATAAGAGCTTTTGTATTGATTGACAATCAATGCTTCACCATCACTCTTTAATAATTCTCTAATCGCACTGATGATTTTGTAAATTGTGGGTTTACATGGAATTGCGGAAAGCACGTTTGAGCAAAGTATGAAATCATAATGACTCGTTATTTTATCTATACTTTCAAAAGGAACAACATTGGCATTTTTATAGTTATTAGCTACATACTCTGGAATTGTAGTTTGTACACCTCTGATAATTTGCATTCTTTCTAGTTGTTTTCTGGAATCTAAAAATGTCACTGTTTCAAATTTATTTATTAATTGTTCTGAATATCTAAGCTTTCCACATCCAAAATCAAGAGCTCTGCCATTTTTAATAGAGCTTTTTATATGGTTGCAGAGATAGCTAGATGGCATGGTATGCGGTTTGGCTGCATTTTCTGAACGTATAGTTATTCCATTTATCTTGTAATTCAAAACCAACTCCATTTAAAAAATACGGTTATTATTAAAGAATTCCTTTATTTTCTCATCAGGTATCTGTCTTACTTGACTTTCAGTTCTTGGCTTAACAGATGCTATAAAAATAAGAAAATCGAAGGCGACAAGGAAAATAATCCACAACCAAAGATTATTTAATGAACCAGTAACAGAGAATAGATTAGTTAATTTAGCGAAACTTATTACTAAAGCAGTAATAAATGCAATCACTGTATGTTCAAAGAAAACCCAAAAGTAATAAACTTTGTTCCAGAAAAGCTCAACGTAATGTTTGTCTTTTAACTCTTTAACTTCTGGGTAATATAGTTTACTCATTACCTTGTAAGATTCATCACTAGTTAATTTTCTCGTAACACCCGCGGTTTTAGCTAATGGTTTAATAATTAAGCGATTATCCCATATCCTTCTTATTCCCCAAATTTTTGCCACGTTATTATGCAGGTCTAAAGCTCCACTAATCACGGACCAAAAAATAGAAAATGCAATTGGTAATATACCGAATGTTAATATCCACTTAATAAACTCTTCGTAGTCTTTAATGGGTGGGATGTATTTGGCGTTAATGCCAACTAATGGAATGTAGCCATAAATAACTAATGATAGATAAAATATAAATGTAGTAATAAAAGTTGCCTTATGGAGCATTGGCAACATTTCATTATAACTCTTTGGTGGTTCTAACATTTCACTCTCCAAGCATTCAAAAAGCGCTAATTTTCTATAATCACACAACTCAATTAACGCATTTAAAGCTTAATTACCACTAGTTTATTAATTTAACACTGTAATTTTATCTAAATCTTTATGATTGAGCTAGTTCTCAAAAAACACTACTGCACAAATATTTATTCTGACTGCATCCACACTAGCACCTGTAATGTTTTAAGCAACCAAAATCCAGCATCACTACAGACGCTTCGATGTCTGCTCCTAGCTCAAAGCTGACAATCGGCTTTAAGCGACCACATAATAAATTGCTATTCTGAGTTTTTAAATATTCGTTACATTATTAGTATAGTGAAAAATATTTAAATTAAAGAAAAATTCCTAATTTATTACTAATATGAGTATTTAATAGTAAATTTGATAAGTTATTAATCAATAAAGTAATCTTCCCCAAAATCACTCCAACCCAAAATAAAAATCAACAAGTTACATACAAACCAAGATCACATAAAAAAAGATTATCACCACCAATAATTATAATTTATTTAATAAGTTACCTAATTATTATGGGTATAATGTTACGCCACATGGGCTGGACAGAAGCCGCTGACTTAATCATTAAAGGTATGGAAGGCGCGATTGCCGCTAAGACCGTAACTTATGATTTCGAGCGTCAGTTAGAAGGCGCTAAATTGCTGAAATGTAGCGAGTTTGGTGACGCGATTATCAAACATATGTAATATAATTAGCGTTGCGAATTTATTACGGGAACTTAAGGGTTCCCGTTTTTGTTACAGGATTTTTTATGAGTGCGTGTAACGTGTTGATGCGTATTTTTGTATTAAAAGTAGCCTAATGTAGCAAAACCAAACAAACAATGAATAAAACGTAAGTGTTAAAATCAACACGTTAAAAGAGGCGATAAGGTTTTGTTTATGGCGAAATGGAAAAGAAAGAAAATAATCTGCAAACCGCATGATAAACGTGGCGAAAATTATCATTTGCAGATTATCTGATGAATTAAAATAAGGTCAGAAATAAGGTTAACATGCTATGGTTATCCAAAATGATAACTTCAAAACATTAGCGGAAGGCCAACAAGTTTCATTCACCATGGAAAATGGTATGAAAGGCCCAGCAGCCGGCAACGTGGTGGCTCTCTAAAGGCGCTATTACTATTCGACTCTATTTTAAATGCCCAAGGTGTCGCAGTTCACAATATAGAACATCACAATTTGATGTCACAGTGAAGAATCCACACGGCGCAAAATGTATCTTTTGCAAAAGTGTGATGACAGCACAAATGAGTTAAGCATTAAATAGTTGAATATACAAAACCTCGCTTCGGTGGGGTTTTTTGCTATCTACAATCCCATGTTGGTCAAAGATAAAAAATTTAGATTTTAGGGCTTGAAAAACTTTCGCTCGTTCATATTTATATTTTGGGTAAATAAGATACCACCCATAATTCACTAAATACTGAAGGAGGAGTTATATGCCTAACATTAAACCTTTTTCATTATTCCCAACATTATCTGATAACTTACTTTCAAACCGTTTTGATCAGATAGATCGCCTGTTTAGTCAGTTAACAGGCAGTAAGCCAATTGCATCACCAATTCAGACCTATAACCTGAAACAGATTGATGATAACCATTATGAACTGACAGTCAGTGTGCCTGGATATCAAGAAAATGACTTAACAGTTTCATTAAAAGGAAGTCGTTTATTGATTGAAGGGAAAAAAGAAGAAAAATCAGAAGAAGACAATGATAAATGGATCCACCGAGGCATATCTCAAGGGCAATTTACGTTGCAATTTGACCTCGGTAAAAATGTTAAAATAGAAAAAGCTGATTTATCAAGTGGGCTTCTGACTATTGCTATTGAGTATGAATTACCTGAAGAAGAAAAACGGCAAACAATAGCGATAGAAAATAAAGATAAAAGCTAATTGAGTTAGTTAATATGAATAAGATTAAGGCTACGCATAATGTGTAGCCTTAATTGTTTTTGTAAGAGCTTTAAATTGGATTAATTCAATCTTGAGTTGATTAGTTTTATTGATAGAAAACAATTATTTCTTATTTTACTGTCCAAGCTTCTGAGAAAAGGCGCTTTGAAAATAATTCAGCCAACCCACAGATTTGTTTTAAGCGTAATACTTCATCTTGTGACATACCTAGTTCATCACCAATCCGTTTATCGCTCCATCCTAATCGGGATAGATCTCTAACTATATCTGACATAGCTGAGACTTGATGTTGTCCTCTTGCTCGATTATGACGAATAGTTGTTGCTATTTGGTCTGACATTGTGTTGTTTTTAATATCAAGGATGGTGACTGGTAAATAATTATTAATTCGTTTTTTTAAGACGTTTTCTTTACTTAATAAATAACGATGATAGCCATCAACGATTTGCCATTGCAATTGTTTAGTTTTATTTTGTGGTGCAGATAATACTACAACGGGTTGAGTATAACCGTCTTTTATCAATGAGGTTTTGAGTAATCTCTTTTCTGTAGGAGACATAACATTAGGATTGTAGTCATTTGCTATGACTTGGTTTTGCTTTATCCAAAGAACACAATCTATAGGTTCATTTTTGAATGGACTAATTTGATGAAGAAATAGTTTGATTTTATTAATAGCTTCGATTTTTTGCTCATCATTGAGTTTTAGTAGATAATCTTTTAGCGAAGAAAACACTGTTTCAATAGTCATATTCACCTCTTGTTAAATCAACTGCCAATTTTTACGTTTTTCCTGCATTCGTTTGCAATATCGGTCATAACAGTGTGATTTAGTCGGACTAAATGCTAATGTTCTACACCAAAAATCATTACGTAAAATAGTTTTACAGATCCGTCGCCAAGACGGGATTTGTTTACTGCTAGTATCACCGTCTTGTTCATCTGGTATTCCATTTGGGTAATCTCGCTCAGCATACCAATGAAGGTAAACTGCGATTTTATTTCGGTAATGTTCGGCGGTTTGTTCTGGTAAGCTCGCTAGTAAAAAGTGGGCGTAAGATTTCCATGTATGATGGGCGGGTTTACTAATTTTACGTTGCCCAAAAAAGCCTGATTTATTACGGGGGTGGGTGTATAACATACCAGCATCAGCGCCACTCACTCGTTCACAGGCGAGACTCCACGTCTCAGGTTCTAAAACATGGTATAACCATAGCCCTTTACGTTGTTCAGGGCCAAAAGGCTCACAAATACGCATTTGACTTAAACTAACCCCAGCTTGGTGCATTAGATCATAAATAGAATTATAGGGTAGATTAAAGCGTGAAATGTATGTCCAAATATCTTTTACATGCCAGTCATAAATAGGATAGGCCATATAATAAAAGCCTTCAGGTGATGCCGTTGTCCATGGGATATCATCGGCATAACGTAGTTTTTGGTTGTTGTTGATAGCAATAAAGCGATTTAATGATTCATCGGCTCTGATCCCTAATAAAATAACTGAACTACGATGATTTCCGGTGATCCACTGATTAAATGCAGGTGTGAAGTCTTCAAAAATCATATTTGGATGATAAAAAGGGAAAAAGTCTGGATCAGTGATAGCGTCTGCTGGCGGTTGCCTTACCCATTTTTTTCCTGCTTCCCAAGCTGTCCAAGTCGGTTCATATTGTGAGATCCCGCTTTCCGTCGTGATAGGTAATGCTATCCAGTAAAATCGCTCCGTACAGTCTTCATACAAAAATTTCATTTTTGCAACATGGCTAATGGTAGCGGAGTATTGCACTTCCCAGTCAAGAAACATGACATTGAATTTTCGATGCCGCTTTCTTGCTTCTGCAGCAACAAGATGAAACAGAACAGTAGAATCTTTACCTCCAGAAAAGGAGAGAGAGATTTGCTCAAAAGTATCAAACAACCATTCAATTCGCGTTTGAGTAGCATCTAGCACATTTATTCCAAGAGGAATTTTGTGTTTGCAAGACATAACTATCACCAGAATAAGTTAGTTAATAGTATTATTACTTAATCATATTTAGATTATAAAGGTAAGTGATGGTTGCTGATTATCACTGAGATTTACTTGAAAAAATAGAATAATAAAGCATATGTCATTGTTATTATTGATAGTCTTTAATAATGAAAGATTTTTTTTATAATTAAGAGAAATAAAGAAAGTGATTTAGTGAGTAGATAATATTTTAAAGATATTACCTGTTTTATTATTCGGTATTTTCAACTATTCATATAATAAATAAAAAATAAAATAGTCATTTTATGATAGGTATTGTATGACATTAAGTACACATGATGGAGTTAAAGTATATACACCAGTGTCATTGAAGCTATATGATTGGTGGGTGCTTAATATTTCTAATAGCTATGCATGGCAGTGTGATACGAATAAATATTTAATTCCACATTTTAAAAATCATCTCGGTGATCGCCATATGGATATTGGTGTTGGAACGGGGTTTTATTTAAAAAAATCATTAAATTCTATAAAAGAAATCTCATTGACTGATCTTAATTTGCACAGTCTGGAACATACTAAAAAGTATATACCTGATAACAAATTAATAAATTGCTCCCAGCATGATGTTTTTCAGCCTTTTTCTAATAAATTAAATGCATCTTATGATTCTATCTCATTGTTTTATTTGATACATTGTTTACCAGGAACGATGGGTGATAAGAAAAAAGCGATAGAAAATATAAGTTATTTACTGACAGAAAAAGGGGTTTTATATGGCACAACGATTTTAGGGCAGGGAGTCAAACATAATTTTTTTGGTAAAAAATTAATGTCTATTTACAACAAAAAAGGTATTTTCTGCAATTATTCTGATTCGGTGGACTCTTTGGAAGAAATGCTTTCCTCTTTATTCCATGACATCTCTATACATGTACAAGGCACTGTAGCTTTGTTCACAGCGAAGAATAAAAAATAATAAGAAATATTATTTTGGATTAGAGGCTTTTTATCTTTATTTTCTTAAGGAATGGTATGTTAATGCGTAGTCTATTTTTTGCCTTTTTATTATTAACTCCAACGGCATTTGCCACAGATACATTAAGTCATAATATTGAATATTATTCTAATGTTACGTTAACGGATTTTAATTCGGGAAAAATTGAAGATGGTCGGTATTTTTGTGTTAAAGCCATGAATCATGGCGGTGAATTTATCGCCTGTGCAGTATCTAACAAGTCAGATTGGGCTTCTTCTTATGAGCACTTTTTTCAACAAGCACATTATTACTACACAACAGGTAAAAGCTTTAGGTTATATGTTCAACCTAATGTTTGGACTCACCCAAAATTTACTCGAGTATATTCAAATAAAGCGATAGCAGGATTCGCTAGTTGTCATAATAGTCGTTGCATGGGACCGACAAAAGATAACTAATTGATTAATATTAAATGTTATAAATTGGATAAATCCCATTAGAGTATCAGATAGATTTTTTTAAATTAGTGAAGAGTAAAAGAATACTCTATAAACGCTAACTTAATGATATTTAGGAGACAATATGAGATTTTTATTTAAAAGTGTTTTTCTTGCAGTAGGTATTTTGTCTTCTAGTTTTGTTATGGCAGATAATGCTGATGAGATAACCAAAATTTCTTATGTGTGTGAAAATAATAAAGTGATGGAAGTTATCTATGTAAATACAGCAAAAGATAGCTATGCGATCATTAATCAAATGGATGAAATGATCCCATTGAAAATTATGAAAATGGCTTCTGGTGCAAACTATGAGGCAATGAATAAAAATTACACCTATAAACTTTATACTAAAGGTGACAATGCCGATTTAGTTGAAGGAAAAGATAAACCAGTATTGAGTGGCTGCAAAGCTGGCTAATTATCACCTTTTATTATGGCGTTAGCGTAAATGAGCCCATCAAAACCAGTTGCTATTGCATTAGCTACGGTAATTGTTGGTGGAGATCCAATTGATATCTCTGATGATCGCTTTATTTCTATTCGTGTACAGATGCCTGAGCAATCCATCTATATATAACGTGAGAATGCGTGAGATGGAAGAAGTGTAGAAAACGGAAGAGGAACGCAGACAAAAAGAAAAGGAGGAAAATCAGGATATCAATAGCGCACCAGAAATTGATAACTAATCAAATATATTTAGCTCAAGGATGAGCTAAGTGCTAATGGTAACTATTCCGAATATAGCCGAAATAAGACGATTATTTTGCAATTATTATTGAAGATACTGTAGTTGTATACAGTAGTTGTGTGCGATTAAATATAAAAAAGGACTTTATATGAGTGATAATGAAGATAGGGATATTCGTATTGAGATAACTGACGGTGTTAGTAGCCATGATTATTATGAGTATGATGAAGATGATAACTCAAACCACACAGATAACGACAATGAAGATCGAGACAAAAATGAGCGAATAAAGGAAGTTCAAGACATTTCAGATTTTAATCTAGGGAAATACCCTGAAAAGTTAGTAATGGCATCAGTCGGTCTTCCTGCTTTAGGTTTTCTTACTTATCAAGATGTTCTTAGTTTTACATCAAGTCTATTTGTTTCCGCTAATATTAAGAGTATTTTTCTAAGTCATTGACAGCGTTAAAAGCTAGTGCATTAGAAGCAATTTCTGTTGCTCCAAAACTGACTAGGGTTACAGCCGTTGGAATTGCGATTGGGGGATTGTGGCCAAGTAGCAATATCATGTCTACTCAAGCTGAAATGGCTTTATTGAATAATTATGGCATTTTGGATAGAGATATTTTTGATAGAAATAAAGCACGCAAAGTTACAACAATGCCAGCGGATATTGTTACTAATCAAATTAGTGATATCGGTAAAAAACATCATTAATGTATACGTATTCAGGTTATGTCTGCTTTGGATAAGAGTACTGGAAAGCAATGAACCATTGTATCTACAGGTCAGGCTATTAGTATTCCAATCGTAAAGGCAACAGCAACGAGCACTCCTAGTAGCCCCTATTATTGCGGGGGGCAAAGTCAGTACGCATTAGTGTTTCTGAAAACAAAGCAGATAAAAATAAACAAGTAGTCATCAACTCTAAGCCTAATGCTGGATATTATATCCCTTCATCTAAATTAAAGACCCATCATGCCATTGTTGATTTTGGTGGTAAGCATGAGGCTCTTTATGTCTCTATTATTGATGTCATTGATGTTAATAATGAAAAGCAAGTAGTAGAAATAGAATGGGCTGAATGGTCGACATTGCATCCGTTAGAAGCTGCATTATTAGAGCTTGAAGAAGCGAAGAAAAGATTAGCTAATATTGATAAACATTATCAGGCTCAAGTCGCTGTTATTAATAAACTCAAAGCCACGCCTGAAGGTTTGGCATTAGCAGATCCTGTTAAAAATCCTCTTGTATACAAACAAGATAGCAAACAACTAAAAATAACAAAATAAGAAGTTAAATTCGATGATAAAGAGTTATTAAAAGCAATTTTAATTAATCCAAATAATTATTCAGATATTGTCATTCAAAAGTTAGTTAAAGAAAATACTCCTGGCAAGGTTACAGGTAAAGGCAAAAAAGTAAGTGACAAATTTCAGATCGACATGGAGGAGTTCAGGGCCATACAGGCATATAAGTAGGCGAGGTTCTCCGACATGTTCTCCAGTGAAAGCATGCAGTAGATGCCCCAGTGTTCCAGCAAATACCTTGCGTTGTGCCATTATTTCGTCATAGTAGAGAGGATCTACCACAACGACAAAATCCAAGTCGGAGTATTTATCAAATCCGCCATGGATAATAGAGCCACCAGCAAGAAGGGAGTGGATCCGTGAGTCAGATTGTAATTTTAGCTTGAGTTGCTCTGTAAAACTTCTGTGTAAATAGGGTAACATACTTAGCATATTTTTTCTGTTCACAAAAAACACAAAGCATTACAGAATAACGAGTTCTGTATATTTAGGCTAGGTATTTTGTAAGACATAGTCATCTCTTCGGAGAGTTCCTCTTAAGCTATAAATTCTTCTGTATAACCCTATGCTGTTGATTTTTCCATGTGAGCTATTTAGCGCATTTAATAGTCACAGTGTGTCTTTGCTGTAATAACATATCTGAGGAGCCCGCTATCTGTGGACGCATTATTTCAAATTCAACAAGCACTTAATTCATTAAAAAGAATTTTTAGAGATAATTTGGATGCGATTTATTTGCATGGTTCATCAGTATCAGGTGGACTTAAACCTACCAGTGATATTGATCTTCTTGTAATTGTTAAAGCAGCTTTGAGTAAAGATGAAAAAAAATTACTTATTGAAGATTTGTTAGCTACTTCAGGTCGATATCCTTATGATAAATTAGGGCGTAGACCTTTGGAAATCGCAATATTTGTTGGTGATCAATTACAGAGTTTACAATATCCAGCTAGATGTGAATTTATTTACGGGGAGTGGTTGAGAGACACTTTCAAACAAGGCATAAGTAGTGTTGAGCATGATGACCCAGAATATACATTGATGTTGGCGCAGGCTAAGAAAGATTCAAAACTCCTTTGGGGTGATAGTTTTATATTACCTGAGATTGGCATCCAACAAATAAGAAAAGCATTGTTAGATTCCTTACCTAATTTAATTTCTTCTATTGAAGGTGATGAGCGTAATGTTGTTTTAACTCTCGCAAGAATGTGGTTTACGATGAGTTCAGGGAAATTCGTATCAAAGGATGTTGCGGCTAATTGGTCAATCAATAAAATACCTAATGAATTTATTGAAATAATAACTGTTGCGCGAGATGAGTATCTTTATGGGACTAATGTTGAATGGACTAAATATAATGAATTACTACCATTGATCGTTGATTACTTTTCTGCCCAAATCAAAGGATATATTTTTAATAAAGAATACTAATTATGTTGTATGAAACAATTAATTATTAACCATCTTTTACTGAATCTAGATTTCCCGTCTTGGTATTTTTTGTTAAATAGGATTTATATAAATAGCCATCAGTTAACCGCTGGTGGCTTTTTATTGGGGAAAATTTGTAATGGAATAACCATGAAAAAAAGCTTATACGAACTGCATCATAACTCAACAAAACAACGTATCGAAAAGAGTGGAAAAGTCATTGGCTGTAATACGGATGACATTCATTCGATCCCAATTTTTATTGGCATCAATAATAACACCATGAAATACAGGGTGGGGAGGTATAAAAGCTCAGACAATTTCGCCTAGATTACCTAGCGCCCTCATTTGTGCACACAACCGCGAAATGAAAAATTTATTCTGGGAGGTATCGATGACAGAAAGACGCTCGAAACCGACCCACTTGAAGGTAGTCACCGGTGATCCGAAAATATCTCTACCAGAATTAATGGATTCTATGCCGATATGAAAGAGGAAAATCACGGAAGAAAAGGCGTGAGATAATGTCACTGAGAGTGTATTAGCTAATTGATAGCCCCACATGAATGGGGCTTAATCGTTAACCACCGCGAGACATTTTCTCAATTTTTTTATCTGTATTGTATTGAGAAAGGGCATAAACTGACCAGATAGCCGCAGGGATCCACCCAATTAAGGTGATTTGTAGGATAAGGCAAAAGATGCCAGCAAATGGGCGTCCAATCGTGAAAAATTGTAACCAAGGTAGTAATAACGCCAGAATAAGTCTCATAAAACCCCCCTCTATTATTCGAAATTTCAGTTTATCAATAATTAAATCAATAGCAAATAACAATAAATATTGCATTTATTCAGGGTGAAAGTTTGATTTTGTTGTGTTCATACCAAGGATTGAGTTTATGGCGGGAGCATTAAGTAGGTTAAATATTGATTTGACGCTAAATACGACAAACTCCACAAATGCGATCAGCCATAGCCATAAGGATATTAAGGTTGGAACAGGGCTTTATTTAAAAAGTCACTCTAATTTACCTCAATCCCTGTAGTTTATAATATGCTAAAAAACACTATTAATGAGAAAGTAACATGAAGTTTTTAGCATGATGTTTTTAACATTCCCCATAATTGGTTTAATGTATCTTTTGAATCTATTTTATTTATTGTATTGTTTGCTAGGTATATTTATCTTTTAAAAATAGTAATAATCAGTTATAAACTTTCATATAAATATACTTTTATTGGAGATGCTTTGAAAAAAATATTATTTTTTTAATTGTAATATGTATTCTACTATTTAGTTATGCCGAAAATTGTGATGAGATGTTTGCTGATATTATTAGAACTAACCAAAATTCCATATTACCGAAAACATGTCATGATGTCATAGCTGGGAATGCAAGTTCACAAGCTTTGTTTGGGTTATGGTATGAAACGCAGAAAAATTATCCTAAAGCCGTAAAATGGTACACAAAAGCTGCAGAACAAGGGCAAGTCGAGTCCTATCTTGTTTTAGGGGCATTACATAGTCAGGTTGACACTGGGATATAGGATTTAGATTTAGGCCAAAAATACCTTAAATTATCCTGTGAAGATGGTCAACTAATTGGATGTAATATCCTAATGTTTTTCCTAAAAATAAACAACGAACTATATCGCAAATATCCTATCAATAGCGTATTGCAACCCATCTTTAAATGATGGTTTTGTAAAAGCATGTAAGTCAGACCGTTCTGTCACTGTTTTATGTCAATATTTTCTCTTTTACAAATGGGGAATTATTATGTCTACGATGAAAACAGAAGTTATTGTTATTCGTTTAACGAAAAAAGAACGAGCATTATTGGATTCAATAAAAACAGCACCACTACTTGCAGATTGGATGAAAGAATTAGCACTTTCTAAATTACAAGAGCAAGATATTTCACCTAATAAATAGTTACTAATGCCGACGAGAAGGAATTTAGTCGGCATCATTGTTTTATTATTTATACTATAAAATAGAGTAGCAATAGTAATAATAGATTATAGTTTATACATATTAATTTTTAAGGTAATAAGTATGGATATTAATAAAACTGAAAATAAAGTGGTGGGAAAGGGAATATTAATGGCATTTGGGGTGGGGGCATTGGTTGTTGCAGGACTGCTTATTTACAATGAATTAAGCTCACATTCTAATTCAGGTGGTTGGTCAAATTTATCTAGAGCCATAACAGCTGCTTTTATTATTTTTGGTGCGGGAATTTATTGTTTTATCTGTTTTTTTATTGCATTAAATGAATGGTTAGATAATCGTAAAAAAGAGTACGTTAACATAGTAAGAATTAAAATAGCCTTAATACTGCATGGCTTAGTTTCTATAGTTGTAGGGCTACTTGCTTCACCATTATTATTTAAATGATTTTAGTCTTAAAAAACAGTTAAATAGAGTCAAAAAGACTTGATTCTGTCGTAATGAAAAATGATATCAATAACTATTGTTAATAAAAAAGCCCAATGTGGCGGCATTGGGCTTAGTGACTCGAATAGATGGGTATAAAAAACTATTAGAGATCAGTATAAATGTAGTGAATTTTCATTTTATAAATTAACAATAAATGCTTTTTTTTAGTAAAAAGTGCTTTTGTGCCTTATGTCGTCCAGTTTTAAGGCGAATTGACGTTTTTTTATTCTCTTTAGCAACCTGCTTTTTTACTTTTTGCTATGCGAATAGATGGGGCATGTTCTCCTTTATCAATACTTGGTATATAACGATAAGCTGATTATAATCAAGAGCTAATAAACTCTTTTCTCGAATTTTTCTTGTGAAATTGAAGATCTAACATGAATAAAAACAATAAATTATTTATTACTGAACAACAGAAAATTATGTGCGAAAGATATGGCGTTTTGCCTCAAAAACCAGAAGAAATGGTAGCAATTGCTTTAGATAACCTAAATGGTTATCCCATTTACGGAACACGCATAAAGCAATCAGAAGGTAACACTGTAAGCTGGTTTTTTTATTGCGAGGAATATTGTGCAAAGGACGATTTTTATCAATCATTGCATGCAGAACATTTGGAAGAAGTGCTACCTGAAGTAATAAATTATCTTTATTTACCAGAAGGGTATAATTTCATTATCGATAGAGACGGATATGAAGATGTTTGGTTTGAAGAGATAATTGAATAAGTATTTATCATTATTTTATAATTTTTGGATTAAGTAGATTTACAGTTTTATATGCTCTTTCGAATTGAAATTCATAACTATGCTGAGAATGTATAATATAAAAATATTAAGTTATTTTGAAAATTAAAGATATTAATTGATGTTGGTCTTATTTTTAACATAAAGACAATGACAGGTTAATCAGTTTGGGTAAATATTATAAGAGT
Organism: Proteus sp. G2618; assembly: GCF_009915995.1. Lineage (NCBI taxonomy): Bacteria > Pseudomonadati > Pseudomonadota > Gammaproteobacteria > Enterobacterales > Morganellaceae > Proteus > Proteus sp. G2618. Next base: position 146,196 of record NZ_JAABNI010000014.1, read on the forward strand.
ATTTAATTCACAATTAATAAGGAAGGTAGCTATTTATGTTTCCAGAATATCGTGATTTAATTTCAAAACTTCGTCAGACTGATCCTCATTTTCGTGCTCTTTTTGAACAACATAACGAACTTGACCATAAAATTGTTAGATTAGAGCATAAAGATAGAAGAGGATATGGTGAAGAGGTTGTTGAGCTAAAAAAACAAAAATTAAAACTGAAAGAGGAAATTCATCAAATCCTCAAAAATCCACCGGAAGAAGAGTGAGTAATAAAAAATAATTACTCTATAAATACATAAAGATGTAGAAACCATCTAACTAAAAATGGATGGTTTTTCGTTTTTAGAAAGACAATCTATTTTTGAATAAAAAGTTATATAAAACAGATGGTTTTATTTATAAAGAAAAGGCTACATTTGTAGCCTTTTAACTGTCTAGGTTCTAAAAATAATAATGATAATTTGATTATGTACTATGTCAAAATTCGTCTTTCCAAAGTACATCAAAATGATGTGAACTTATTTTATAAACAGCTCTAACATTATCATTAATATACTGTTTATAAATTTCATCGTTAGAAAAATAAATGGATACGGCCAATTCACATTCTGATGATATTTTACGTGGAGCATCAATAATTTTTGAGGAAAAATTATCTTGTTGGAGTTGTTGCTGAAGTTTTTTTACAGCGTATTGCTCATGAAAAAGAAATAAGTAGTTATGCGTCATTTTTTCTAATTCCATTATCTTTTGCTTTATTTACAGCATAGGTATAAATAGCAGCAACAATGACAGCAAACAATAAACCAATAACAATAACCAGTTTACCATTATCCGTAACACCCGTAGGACTTGAGGCATAAGAGAAGTTATGAGCAAACGCAGCTCCTACTAACATACCCATGACGCTTACAGCAGCGTCTGAGTTACCTTGACCAGCATTAGCTAGTTGCCGTAATGGACAACCCGTAATGAGTACGCCACATAAGCCTACAAGCAACATAGAGAGAAAATTCCATAATCCATCGCTGTGGGCTATGGGTTGATTTTCAAAACCAAGATTAAACTTACCTAAATAAAGATTACCTAAAAAAATAACAAGTGTTAATGCGATTACACCAAACGCCATATTATAGTTACGCGATAAAAATACATGCTTGGCCATTCCAATAAAGCAGAATCTTGTGCGCTGAATAATAAAACCAATAATAAGTCCTGCGATAATAGACATCCACACTGGTGCATGATTTGCTCCAGGGCCTTTTACACTGGCATTGAATATATCACTGTTCCATAAGAATAAAGCAAATAGGAATATACATATAATAGGTAAAATAAAACCTTCTATAGGGGATTGACGATAATTTCTTGGGAGAGAAAATCCTTTTTTAATAAATAAGCTACCTATGCCAATTCCTATTATTAATCCAACTAATCCTATTACAGCATTTAAATCACCGGCACCGATACGAAGCACCATTCTTAATGGGCACCCTAAAAAAACTAAGCAGCCAGCCATCATTAGAAAACCTAGTGTAAAACGAATAATAGGAGCAGAGCCTGCCCTTGATTGAAATTCTCTGAAGATAAGTGCGGCAACAAAAGAACCAAGAATAAAACCGAATATTTCAGGACGAAGATATTGAACTGTTTCGGTATGATGTAAGCCCATACTTCCTGCGCTATCACGAATGAAGCAAGCTACACAAACACCCATATTAGGTGGATTTCCGTTAATACCAAGAAGTAACGCAATAGCACCAATAACAAATCCAGATAGAATTAAAACCCATTTTATAGACATTAAATGCCTCCGTTGATGGGGGAGCCCCCCTGACTAATAGAACCTATTAAGTACGGAGCAACTATATATAAGAATAAAGTGTGATTCTTGTATATAGATCACGTCAAAATTAATAAATTGAATAAGGTTAGGTTTTAAAATTTAAGAATGTTAATTAAATGCGTAATAAGTTAATTATTATTTAAATAACTTATTGCTAATAATGAAGGATGAAAGTTGGCTTTTAGAAAGCGGTTAATTTAATTATTTATTTCTTTTTTTCATTTTGTATATGCATCTGTAATTACAGGTGCAATTTTGTCATAATTATCCCATGAGTTTTCAACGTAACATGAAGAAGGGAGTCCTTGGGCTAAAACATGCTCGAAATCTTCGAAATAGTTATTATTTTCTGAACCGTAATAATGTTGTGTGAAAGCATATCCTTTATCATTCAAGTCATCACTAATAAATTTTTTTGTCGCAAACTTGGATAAGAAATGCCAGACCATTCATTTTTCTTTTACGTACCATTTCTAACTCATCAATTGCATCTTCTTGTAGGTCTTCTCTTTCTAGCTGTTTTCAATAATCTAAGTCAAATAGAATCCTATATGTATACCTCCACTTTCAGGTGGTAGGTTATCAGGAAAATCACCATATGCGTGCCAGCGGATTCTATCAATTTCCACTTTTCTACCACTATTAGTTAGTGGAGATAATTTGATTATAGTGTGTATTATAAATATACAAACAGTAGTATTGCTATAAAAATAAAATTACTATTAGATAACAATAACATATTAGTTTAAAAATAATAAATCAATATGTTAAATAATACTGAAAATAACAGACTAATTTCAATTATCACATTTTGATTTTATTTTTTATTTTAATCATTATTAGATGAGATTTTATTTTTTTAATTAAGATAATACTTATCCCTATTTTATTCTTCTTTGAGATAATGCTGACTTAAGAAAAATAATGGAAGTTACTTTCTAACTGTAAATGATACTTAAAGGATATTTATGAAAAAACTTATTCTAGCATTGAGTTTATTATCAATTTCTTCTATTGCTGTTTCTGCTGATTTATCTAAAGCATGTGAAGACTATTTTAAAGAAACTGACTCTTATGTTGAGTTGATGGCAAAAAATGATGCAACTAAAGCTCAAGCAGAAGCGATGAAAGCGCAATATGCTCAAGCTAAAGAACAATTTGCAGCATTACCTAAAGATGTTCAAGAAAGTACTTGTAAGCAAGCTTTAGATTCTTTAGAGCAAATGAAAAAAATGTCAGCAGCTCAATAAATTTTATTTATTGTATTAAGCGGACACCTTGTTGGTGTCCTTTTTATTTCCATATGACAATAATTTAATATAGTCAGTTACTATATATTTTCTTTATGCATTGCTTTTGTTTATTCATATTCTTCATGAATGGGTGTGTTTTTATCATTCTAATTATTTTTGTTAAGTATTTTCTTTGCTCTGTATCTTTAACTGAATTATAGCTAAAGTCATTTTATATCATCATTTTATGAGCGAATTTTTCTATTTTTATATAAATAGTAAAATTTATTTTGTTGATGAATCGATTTTATGGAATAATTATTTATTCCTATTTCTTATTGATATTTAATTTATGTATTATTTTTTGTTTTTATTACTTTCTGTATTTATAACTTCTGGTTGTACCACTAATAAGACAACTCAAGCTAAATTAATTGGGATACATACTGATAATCGCATTCCTAATAGTCACGAGGTAAATAATAACTTAGTTTTTATGTTGGGAAAGCAATCTCGTTTTGAAATAGAAGTGCAAGAAGAAAAACAAAGGCTTGGACAAATTTTTAAAGTTGGTTTAAATGAGAAAAAACCATCAATAAACAATCAGTATTTAAGCAATAATAATTCAACATTAAAGCCTATTCAAAAAATAAGCTTTACCATGCCAGTTTCTGAGCCTATTTGGAATGAAGAAAAACAAACAGTTGAATTCAAATGGAAACAAAAGCCACATTATACTTTTGATGCCTATTAATACTTTAATATAAATTTAAAATTTAATTTCATATGGGAAAATTATGCGCATAGCAATTACTTTATTATTATCATTTCTATTACTAGGTTGTGCTACTGATAACGTTACTTTTAGTGCGGGTAATTCAGGGAGCCATAGAATAGGCAGCCCAGTGTGTTCTACATTAGTTTGTGGTAAGAATACTCGAACACCAGGAGAGCAAAAAGCAATTAATGAAGCTGTTCATGAACAACAGCGAGCTATTATGCGAGGAGAAAAACCTGATTTACGGATCATGGCTTCTTATTAAAATTTAATACTATTATCTATGCCAGTAATTACTACTGGCTGATAATAATTCTCTAAATTTTATTAATAATAAAATTAGCTCTATCATTTATTTCTATTTTAGGTATCTCTATTAAATTATAGTTATATTTTCTATAAACAGCTATCATTGCTAAATAGGTTTCTTCTGCTTCTTTCTCGGTTTGTTTTCGTTCTTGATCTTGAGTGTATATCTCGGGCCATGGTGGTGCTATAAACACATTTGTAGTATAACGAAATAAGGTAATTGCCTTATCAAGATGTTTGGGAATAGCTAAACCACATAGGAGTAAATATCCTGCAATATCAGGGATGCCTCTATCATAGAAATAGGGTATTTTATTATTGCTTGCTTCATGCCATGAGCGTAATTCCCAAATTAGCATTGCTTGTGCAAAAGCGTTAGGATCTGTCCATGGTAATGCATTTCCTTCAATAACACTTTGGTCTTGAATAATGGCTCTTCCTGCTTCTAAAGAACAGGGATAGCCTCTATTTTTAAGTTCGTTTATTAGTGTGGTTTTTCCAGAGCCAGGGCCTCCAGTTAGTATAATGCGATGTGATTTTTCAGGCATAATAACTCCTATAAATTTATATAATTAAGAAAGAAAAAGAGAATAAGGATGGTATGTAGGGGGGGTACGGGAGTTGTTAGATATTAAATATACCTAAAAAATAGAACTAGAAAAAGTGCATTAGCATTAAATGTTAATATAAATCTCAAGCGGTTTTATTTTATGGAAAATCAAAAAAATTAATGGGTAAATATTAAGGAATTCAAGGCTCTGGTGCATAGTTACTGTTTGGAAAAGCGTTTGGTAAATAACTACATTTACTGATTATTTCTTGTGTGCCTTCTTTTGATTCAAAAAGAGCAACACTAATTACACCCGTATTTCTTTTATCACCTTGAGCATTGTAGTTTACATATCCTTCCTCAGGTGTACTAAAGAGAAAAGCGGCAACTTGTTGCTGATTTTTTCTAAAACCTTCAATAAATAAAGTATCTCCAGGTCTTAATAAATAACCTCTATTTTGATAAGAGCTCGCAGTTCTACGGATAACATCTAAGCCATCAACAGTAATAACAGCTTCGTATATTATTTTATGACTAGTGTTATGTAAGAAAATAATATAGCGCTCATTCTGTTTTCCATACAATAAATATTGATTATTTTGCGAAAAATATAATGGCATTATATTTCTGTTTTCAGTTAAAACTGATAGTTGTAATGGACTTTCGCTAACTCGCGCAATTTTTGAATAAGAGTTAGATGGAACGCCACTTTGATAAAATATAGATATTATCTGTGAAGGCGTTTCTGATAATCGATATGCTTCAATACTTTCAGTAACAGAAGATAAATAACTGCAATTTAGGATAGTTTGAAGCCAAACATTATGAATTTATGGATGAATAAAATGAAATATATGAAAAGCAAAAAATAGGATTTCTTTATTTTGAGTACTATTTCCCCTTATTTTCTTATTTAGGCATTTTATGCCTACGATAACTATCTAATAGCAATTGAAAGAAGATGAATTTGATTCTATTATAGAACGTATATGTTTTATAATGATCTGTATATAAGGATTGTCGTGGGTATTGTAAAAATTTCTGATGAATTACATGAATACTTGCGAAAAGCAAGCAATGTGATGTCACGCTCTGTTAATGCTCAGGCAGAGTTTTGGATAAAAATTGGCATTCAAGCAGAGTTAAACCCAGATAAAACGTTTCCAATGATTATCAATGAAATGCTGGAAAAAGAAGCCATCAAGCAAGAAGTAGAATAAGAGGAAAGAAGAATGGATAAAATAACGATTAAGACGGCCGATGAAATTGAGTTAATGCGTGAATCAGGACGCTTATTAGCGAAAGTTTTTACAATGCTTGATGATTTTATTATACCAGGTGTTTCTACACTAGAAATTAACGATAAGGTTGATGACTTTATTGTCAATGAACTTCAATCGAGACCAGCAAGTAAAGGTCAATATGGCTATGAATATGTGTTAAATACATCTATAAATGAAGTTGTTTGTCATGGTGTACCAAAATCAGATGAGCGCTTAAAAAGTAAAGATATTATTAATGTTGATATTACACTAGAAAAAAATGGATTTATTGCTGACTCTAGTAAAATGTATATTATGCCTGAGGCGTCTCCTATCGCGCGGAAATTAGCAAAAACAACGTATCAAGCAATGTGGGAAGGTATTAAGGAAGTAAAACCAGGTGCGACATTAGGTGATATTGGTCATGCTATTCAAAGCTTTGCACAAAGTCATGGATATAGTGTAGTGAGAGAGTACTGTGGGCATGGAATAGGAAGAGAAATGCATGAAGCGCCACAAGTACTACATTATGGTATTAAAGGTCAAGGTGTTGAATTAAAAGAAGGTATGACTTTCACGATTGAACCAATGATAAATCAAGGTGGCGCTAAAATAAAAACCAAAAAAGATGGTTGGACTGTTGTGACAAGGGATAAAAAATTATCCGCTCAATCAGAACATACTATTTTAGTAACAGCAACAGGGTATGAAGTACTCACTTTACGTCCGGAAGAAGTATTACCATAATTACAACTCTCTTATATTTATAGCCATTTTAAGAAAAAATATTCTTTGTAATTTCAAAATGATTTAATTTTTAATTAAAGTGGCTAGTTGCATTTCCTTTATTTTTCATTTCTATCAATAAATTAAGTTTATAGCTCATATTTTTATAAATCCGAGTTGTAAATTACACTTTGGCCACTATATTAATATCAATACTTATTAAGTATTAATGGATCATCATTAAATGATTGCAGGATGCGATTGTTACTCTATGGAAAAATAAGGACGTTAATATGGAGAATATTTCAAAAACTTTAGAAGAGTGGGGATCATGGGTAGCCAATGATCAAGATGCTGTTAATGTATTGAATAATAATGGAAAAGAGGTTATTCCAGATCGTATAAAATTGAGAAAAAAATGCACTCATCATAATGCAAATATTATCAATGATTTAATGAAAAGATTGATGGCGCACAACAAAGAAGATTATCAGTTAATTATTAATTATTATGTTTTTGGTAAAACGTTTATACAGCTTGCAAAATATGATCAATGTTCTGATACGTATATTGGTAAAAAGTTAAAAAAAGCGGAAGGAATGATTGAGGGTATGCTAATTTTCTCCAGATTTAATTGAGACTATTAGTAAAAAATCAAAATTTATTAAAATAATGCTTTACGATCGTAAAATAGAGATTAATCTAATAACACTTAGAACAAATAAGGTATCAAAATACGATGTTTACTATAATTTTGTACTTCAAAGATTATATTTTAAATATTGTATTCTAACTATTGTTTTAAGTATTGCTAATAGGATGTTTAGCAAATTAAATAAATTAATTTAAACCCAAGGAGTGGAAAAATATGTCAACTACATATCCAATTGTTTTAGTTCATGGTTTATCTGGTTTTGATGATATCGTCGGCTATCCTTATTTTTATGGTATCGCTGATGCATTAGAAAAGGATGGCCATAAAGTTTTCACTGCATCTCTTTCCGCATTTAACTCGAACGAAGTTCGTGGCGAACAACTTTGGGAGTTTGTGCAAAAAGTTCTCAAAGAAACTAAAGCAAAAAAAGTAAATTTAATCGGTCATAGCCAAGGCCCATTAGCTTGCCGTTATGTTGCTGCAAAGCATGCTAAAAGTATTGCTTCTGTTACCTCTGTTAATGGTGTAAACCATGGTTCAGAGATTGCAGATTTAGTACGACGCATTATGCGTAAGGATAGTGTGCCAGAATATGTTGCTGATGCTGTAATGAAAGCTATTGGTACTATTATTTCTACATTTTCAGGTAATCGAGGTAATCCACAAGATGCCATCGCTGCATTAGAAGCATTAACAACTGAAAATGTAACAGAATTTAATAAAAAGTACCCACAAGGGCTGCCAGCTATTCGTGGTGGTGAAGGCAAAGAAGTCGTAAATGGCGTTCATTACTATTCATTTGGTAGTTATATCCAAGGTTTGATTGCAGGTGAAAGAGGTAATTTACTGGATCCTACTCATGCAGCAATGCGTGTATTAAGTGCATTCTTTACCGAGCGTGAAAATGATGGCTTAGTAGGTCGTACAAGTATGCGATTAGGTAAACTGATTAAGGATGATTATGCTGAAGATCATCTGGATATGGTAAATCAGGTTGCTGGATTAGTCGGGCGTGGTGAAGATATTGTTGCTATTTATACAAACCATGCGAATTTTTTAGCAAGTAAAAAGCTTTAATTACCTTTGCATACTGGTTGTGAAATAATCAAATACGAATGGCTCTAATTAATTTAGAGCCATTTTTATTTTAACTATTATTGATTGATATTTTTATTAACGCTGACAGAAATGGCATAGCCTAATAAATAAAGTGCTTGCTCTAGACTATCTACTTTTGAGGTCTGATTAATTTCAAGTAGACGCTCTATTTGAGCGCTCGTTAAATTCATCTTTCTTGCAAGATCAGATTTTTTTGTCTTTGTTTCTAACATAGCATTATGTAACGCAATTTTTAAACAGCTAATAAGAGGTAAGTAGACAATAAAATCACCAGTTTGTGCTTTGGATGGTGTAGGAATGGGCAGTTTACTCGCAACAAACTCTTCAAGACCTACATGCAAAATATCAGAGGCTTCTAGTTCAATATCATCTTCTGTATAAGCAACAGCGTGTATATTATCAAAATCACGGTAGGTAATTTCGTAAGTTTCACTTTCTTCATCAAAATGAGCGACTGCTGGATAGCTGAACATAAATAACCTTTTATAAAGTTGAAAGCCATATTTAAAATGAAATTACACAATATAATGTGTTTTCAAAATTCTTGTGTATAGTACTAAAGTGAAACTTTATTTATCTATTTGATATTAAATAGTATGTTAAAGATTAAAGCATATTTATCAAAAATTATCTTCATTTCTTGCTAATGTGAGAAAAAGTGAAGTGGATAATATATCGTTTGTTAGTTGTTAGTTGTTAGTTGTTAGTTGTTAGTTGTTAGGTGTTTTTAGGAAGGAGTTGTTTATGTATCCCGTTGATTTACATGCTCATACTATTGCTAGTACACATGCTTACAGTACAGTTAGTGAATATTTTCAACAAGCTAAAAAGCAGGGAATTCAATTGTTTGCAATTACTGACCATGGCCCAGATATGGATGATGCACCTCATGAATGGCATTTTTCTAACTTACCTGTGATCCCTCGTATTATTGATGGTGTTGGTATTCTTTATGGTATAGAAGCGAATATTAAAAATATTAAAGGTGAAACAGATTGCAGTGAGAAAATGAGTAAGAAATTAGATATTGTACTTGCTGGCTTTCATGATCCGGTAATGAGTTCATTAGGCCTTGTTGATAATACAAAAGCGTTAATTGCAACAATAGCAAGTGGCTGTATTCAAATGGTAACGCATCCGGGCAATCCAAAATATCCAATAGATATTGCTGAGGTTGCAAAAGTAGCTGCCACTTACAACGTTGCTTTAGAAATGAATAACTCATCATTTATTCATTCTAGAGTAGGAAGTGAGAAAAACTGTATAGAAATAGCGAAAGCAGTGCGTGATGCAGGAGGATTAATTGCATTGGGTTCTGACTCACATATAGCTTCTTCACTAGGAAATTTTGATCGAGTATTAGAAGTATTAGCCCAAATAGACTTTCCACATGAGCGTATACTGAATGTAACTCCAAGAAGAGTGTTAGATTTTCTAAAATCACATGGTAAAAAAGAGATCCCTGAATTTAGCCATTTTTAATATTAGCCTAAATCAGTAATAAGAAAGCTATCCTAAGATTAAGATAGCTTTTATGCTGTAGGTAGATTTAATACTTACTGATGAAAAACAGTCAATTCTTGTTTTAATCTATCTGATTGTGTTTGCAAAGAATCTAATGAACTGACTAATTCCCGTGTCATTGTTGAGTTAGCTTGTGTTGTTTGATCTAATTGATTTATCGCATCTTCAATTTGGGCAATACCATTACTTTGTTCATTTGTAGAAATAGAAATATCGTGGATCATTTCATTAATATTTTCAGTATGTTTAGAAATATCTATCATATTATCGTTTGCGTCAGCAGCTAACTGAAAACACTGATTTATTTTTTTACTTGAATTAGCGACAAGTATTTTTATCTCTTTTGATGCTAAGTTACAGCTAATGGATAATTCTCTTACTTCTTTAGCAACAACAGCAAAACCTTTTCCGTGTTCACCCACTCTTGCCGCTTCTACGGCAGCATTTAAAGCCAACAAGTTTGTTTGGAAGGCGATATTGTCAATCGTAGAGGTAATATCGTTAATTTGTTCAGAGAACGTGACAACCTCATGCATATTTTCAACAACGTTAGCGAGCATTTCATTACTTTGATGGATCATCGTATCTGCTTTTGTTACTAGCTCACATGATGTTTGTGTATTTTCTGCATGTTGCTTTGATGTCACACTTAATTGCCGTATTCCTGCTGAGGTTTCGAGTACAGCTGCTGATTGTTGTTCAACACGAATGGCAAGATTATTGTTCATAACAGCAATATCACTTAGTTCGGAATTAATAAGACCAGAGCTGTGATTGATGTTATTTACGATCCGTTTTATCTGGTCTCGCATTTTTTGAATATTAGTAGTGAGAATATTTATTTCAAATAGACCTTTTGTCGTGACATCAGTCGCTAATTCTCCATTACTAATATCTTCGATATTTTTCATTATCGCGTTTAAAGGTGAAATAAAGTTTTTTCGCAGTACAATCTGAACTAAGAAAGAAAAAATAACAATTAATATTGAAATGACAATTAAGCTATAAATAATTTTATCGTACAGTAACTCGCCTTCATCTAATGAAGCCGTATAATAATTTTCTAGTTGTTGATGATAGGTAGTATAAGCTTGTTCAAAATTGTCTTGATAGGTTTGTGTTGGTTGATTTAAGTATTCGTATGTTTTACCTTGTTCTAGAAAGGCTAAAAATTCAATTAATGCTGCATTAAGCTCAGTATATTTCTGCTCTAGTTGTTGTATATAAGTTTGATTTTCAACATTATGAGGAAAACTCTTGAAACTTTCCCACCCGTTTTCAACGAGTTGAAGTTTTTCTTTAGCTTGTTGTAATAATGAAGAGATATCCGTATTTGCAGTAGCCATTTTATTAATAATTAATAAGTGGCGGGAACTGGCTCTATTTAGGGTATTACGCGTTTGTAAGAGATTTTCCCAAGTGTTATTCAATAGTGATTGTTCATGGTAGATATTATTTAGTGTGTTTAAGTTTCTCTTGTAATCATTGACTGAAGAGAGGAATAAAACACAAGCTAGACCAAGAAGTAAGATTAAAGAGCCTGTAATAAGCCAAACTAAAGTGGTTGTTTTTAAACTCGACATAGTAAAAGAGACGTTTGGCAAATAACGTTGTTTGAAGTTCTTAAACATGTAATGTTATTTCCTTTTTCATAAAAATATAACTGTGTAGTTTATTGATTTTTAAGTTTTATTTTTACTTCCTGTAACTGGTATATACAAAGAATTAAGAAAAAATATAAATATTTTTTAGATCATTCTTTGATTTAATGCCATATATCCTTTTGATTTTTTCAAATACTAAAAAATAGTATCGGCATTTTATAAATATTCTTTATGCTTATTTATTACTCTAATTAATAAATTTATTAAATGTATTAATTTATCTTGCAACACTTTGATTTTTAATTAATTTATCTTAAATATTAAAAGTTAACGATAAATGGTAAAAATGAGATAAAAGATATTATCTCAATAAATAAGTTTTAACCTGTTGATTTATTATTAATTTTATGTGACTGATTGGTTTTTTTTAAACAATTAGATTTAAATAGTCTAAGTGTTTCTATTTATAAAATAAAAAAGTAATAATGATTAAAACAGCAATAAATTAAATTATTTTTTATTGATTTTAAAGAATAAATAAGAGAGTCTAACGTTAAAATGGGAGAGAGATAAAAAGATCACAGTAGATAAAAAATAAGAAAACAGACGAAATCACTATAAACGGAAGGTATATTACCCTCCCGTTTATAAATAAAGCTTACATTAATGATGTATGAAAATTGGATGAAAAATAAACTTTTAAAGCGAAATCCCTGAGAACGACATAAAACCAAGAGACATTAATCCTACCGTGATAAATGTGATCCCTAGTCCTCTCAATGCTTTGGGAATATCTGAATATTTCATTTTTTCACGTAAACCAGAGAGCGCGATAATCGCAAGTAGCCAACCTATGCCACACCCAGCACCATATATCACTGATTCAGTAAATGTGTAGTCACGTTCAACCATAAAAATGGTGGCACCAAAGATAGCGCAATGAATAGTCAATAAAGGCAAAAAGATCCCTAATGAATGATAAAGCGAAGGGATAAATTTATCTAAAAACATTTCTAAAATTTGAACTAATGCCGCTAAAACGCCAATAAAAGTGATATATCTAAGAAAACTAAGATCAATACCTTCGACTACCGCATCTTTCTTTAGAATGAAATGATAGATTAAGTTATTGATAGGTGTGGCAATAATCAATAATGCAGTAACAGTAAGACCCAGTTTTAATGAGGTTTTTACTTCTTTAGAGACAGCAAGAAAAGTACACATTCCTAAAAAGAAACTTAATGCCATATTCTCAACAAAAGTCGCCTTAATAAAGATATTAAGGTAATTTTCAAGCATAAACCCTCCTATTAATATATTTTTTTACTAATTCTAGTAAAAACAGTACCTTAATATAAGTGGTATTACAAAAATATCTTTAAAGTTAGATCTGAATGACATTTTTTGACTAAGAAGATGCTTTATTTGAGGTAGGGAGAATGACATTCTCAGATAAATATAATAAATATGGCACTCAAATAAATTTTCTATTCGACTCGTCATTTTTTACTTTTTAGTGGATAAGATAAAACAATGCTAGAAATGACAAAGCACCAATATCTATTGATAGAATATCGGTGCTCTGATTAGAGAATTTTGATAATTTCTATGAGGATATTTACTTAGTAAAATTGTTTATGACTTGAGGTTATTTAACATTAGTGTTTTATAGTTATTTTTCTCAAGATCTTTTTCTGTAAAGCCAAATTTTGTGGCTAAGTGCTTTAGTTGGTCAGCATAGAACGAGAGTTTGTTTTGGTCGTCCGTCATGATAGCAAACTCAGCAAATGATCCTAGTTTATCTAGTTTATCGATAGTGATATGAAACTCATCTAGAAAATAGATTTCTCTTGATTTTGTATAATTAAGAATACAATGATAACCAAGCGTCGTGAACATAGAGACTGTTTTTTCTGCATCTTCAATACGAACAGCTTCACATTGTGATAAATCAGGGCCTTTAACGATAAGAAGGTTTATTCCTGCAGGGAGCATTTTTCTTACACATAAACTGATAGTAGGAGCTGAAAATTCAGTATTATCATGCTCCATGTACCAATCTGTTTCTTGATTCTCAGGCGTAAATAATGTGGCTCCTGACTTTTTTAATTCGTTAATAAATTCTTTTGGATTTTGAAGGTGGTATTTTAGTTCGGCTTCAAATTTACCTTGAAAGTGATTAGACATACGTTTTCCCTAATTTAGTGTTAATGCATTATAGCATTAGCAAAGTATCCTTCTGAGGTAAAAACGAACTTTTAGTGTTATTTCATTATTTTCTATTTTAAACAATCATTATAGAGAGTTATATAAAAATATTTAAATAGAGTAATGGATAGAATGACTATGAAATAAGAAGAAGGAGGAATGATGTTATTAATAAAGGAATGAATAAGAGAAAATAAAAGGGGCATTGCCCCTTTTATTTTTACAGAACACCTTCAAACGGGTTCCAGCTTTGATCATTTTTGGTTTCTTTCAAGTAATACGCATAGTTGGCTGTTATAGCCCATAAAACGTTAATTGCTATACCTACAGCATTGATAACACCGTTATTTACAGGTAAGAAGCCAATAATAGTAAAAATAGCAATATTAATAGCAAATAATGTTAATGCTTTACGCCATAAACCTAAAATAAGAAAATAAATAAAACCAAAGAAAAATGCCCAGATATTCATTCCGATAAGAATACGTTTACCAAAGGGAAGTGCTTTATAAGCAGCTTTATATTCTGATGTTTTAGGTGAGCCATATTGATCAAAAAATGAAAAACGCTCTTGCCATTTTTCGGAAATTTCTTTATTCATTTTAATTCCTTTTACTCTGTTGATTAAATTTGGTCTTGATGGAAAAGTATTTTTACATAATTTAACATCGTGAACAATATAAATTTATTAAGAGATTATTAATATATTCATTTATATAAAGGTATTAAAGAGAATGTGATTTTATTTTTTTAATAATTATCTTATTGCTTTAGAATATATTTTTAATTACTACTCTTAAAAATAATGGCAATAAAATAAAATATTATTTTGAATGGATTTTATGGTGAAAAGAATAAGAAATCTGGCTTATGACGAATACCAGATTTCTTATAAAAGTAGGGAGTGGGTGATTAACGCACGACTAGTACAGATGATTCTGCGTAACTGACCACGGAAGATGCGGTAGAACCTAGAAGATAAGTTTTCATCCCAGGATTACGAGAACCAATGACAATCAGCTCTGCTTGAATTTTTTTTGCGGTTTCTAAAATTTTATCGCGTGGATTACCTATAGACACATAAAATTGAGTTGTACTATTGGGAATATCAATATGCGATAAATTTTCTTTTAGTGTGGATAATGCAATTTCAATACGTTGTTTGTCACTAGCTAGTCTATCTTGGCCTGCGAATGCAAATCCGACAAACGACTCATAACTTGGAATAACTGATAAAAAATGAATATTCAATTTGTCAGCGACAGACAATGCTTTTAGATGAGACACAACCTTGTCCAATAAACCAAGCTCTGTAAAATCAACGGGTACTAACACTGTTTTTGTCATAGTGGCTCCTAATTAACCTTTTATTATGATTAGGGCTTTAATATTAATTTTTTGTGCATACAAATATGAGTTACCTACTAATCTTATCAGTCAAAATGAAAAACTGCACAAAAATTGAAATTATTTTTATTTTTTGAGAGTTATGTATTTTTTTATATGAAAAAAAGTGAAAAAAAACTGCGATCTGAACCAATAAATGTGTAGAAATATCAAATAGAAATTATAGAAAAAGGGAAGTATTAAAAAGTAATAGACCGAATATTTTATTTTTTTAATAATAATTATTATAGATATCACTTTGCATATATTTTTTGATATGTGATAAAGCTTATTCTTGAATATCATTTAATGGCTAAAATATAATTTATATTTTATTTTAATACAGAAAATTTGAATCCCAAAGAAAAAACAATAAATATAAAAGCTAAAGGTAAAATTAAAGAGTGAGCGTTATGTTGTTATTTTTCAATGTGTTATGTTTGTTTTATGATGATAATTAAATGCATGTTTACTCTTAATGATAATAAGTACTATTTAACATTAAAATATAGAGAGAGCATATTACAAATGAGATTGGTTTTTATTTTTATTACAGATAATTGATTAAAAAAATAAACAAAAACTATATGTAAATAGCTATATTTTTATTTTTAAGTGTGCATAATATCCATAATGTTAATTTTCATCGCAAAGGACGTAAAATATGTTACATCAAGATATGATCAATAAATTGAATGAACAGCTAAATTTAGAATTTTATTCAGCAAATCTTTATTTGCAAATGAGTGCTTGGTGCGATGACAAAGGATTTGATGGTGCTGCTAAATTTTTAAAAGCTCATTCTCGTGAAGAAATGGAACATATGCACCGTTTATTTGATTACTTAAGTGATACAGGCGCAATGCCTTTACTTGGTGCGATTGAAGCTCCACCAGCTGAGTTCTCATCATTATCTGAATTGTTCGATAAAACTTACGAACATGAAAAACATATTACATCTGAGATTAATAAATTAGCGCATGTTGCAATGACGACTCAGGATTATTCAACATTTAATTTCTTACAATGGTATGTTGCAGAACAGCATGAAGAAGAGAAACTATTCAAATCAATCCTAGATAAATTAGCAATGGTGGGTGACAGTGGTAAGGCTTTATTCTTGTTAGATAAAGATCTGAACACATTATCAACATCTGCACATGTTTAATTATTAATAAAGTTTTAGATAGCTTAAGTTAATAAATGAATTATTGCGCTCTGCTATGAATGAATAGCAGGGCGCTTTTTTATTCTTCTGCATTAGCTCTATTCTTATTCCTATTTTTTATCTCTTCCTCACTTTCGTTTGCGTATTTTTTATCCTAAAATTTTTTTTGATTGTTATTTATACAAGGTGTTTATTTTACTTTTAGTTGTATTCGGTTATGTATTGAACTGTTTAGACTGTCAATATGGGTATTATATTTTTTCGAAGTGTAAAAATGGGTGATATTTGAAACAGAAACTGGTCTAAATAACATATATTTTGAGTGCTAGTTCACAACCTTTTATTTCTAATATCAAGAAGCGAAGATCTTGACGTAAATTTGCTATAAAATATTTCCATAAATAAAAAAATCACCTGTAATTTAAGAGGTTATTATGTCATTAAATACACTTAAGACATCTTGGGGTAAATTATCGGCTATTGCTGTTTTATTCCTTGGTATGTCATACCAACAAGCATTAGCACACGCACACTTAAAATCACAGTTACCTGCTGAAGGTGCTGCTATTGAACAAGCGCAAGCGCCTAAAGTTATTACGCTAGACTTCTCTGAAGGTATTGAATTAGCCTTTAGCAAAATCAAAGTTACTAATAGCGATGGTAAAGAAATTACCGTAGGAAAATTGAGTTTAGACCCTGTTAACAATACTAAATTGTTATTGCCTTTAGAAAGTGATTTAGCTGAAGGTAACTATTTAGTTAATTGGAACGTTGTTTCTGTTGATGGGCACAAGACAAAAGGTTCTTATCAATTTAGTGTAAAATAATGACACCTGAAGACGTTTATATTTTATGCCGTTTTTTCCATTTCGTGGCAGTCATGTTTATGTTCGGACTGAGCTTCTCGGCTGCCATTCTTGCAAAAGATAAGTTCATTCCTCTTATTCAAGTTCGTTTGCGTCCTGCATTAGCCATTAGTACTGTCACTGTCTTTATTACGACTTATCTATGGATGGCTGTACAATCCGGTATTATGGGCGATGGATGGGAGGATGCTTGGTCATTTGAAATATGGAAAGCGGTATTAGGTACTTCATTTGGTCAAGTTTGGCAATGGCAATTAGTTTTGGCAATCATTGCGTTAGCTGTTTTATTTATACACCAACGTTATGTTCGTAACTTTTCTCTATTAATTGTTGCTTCGATTATGTTGATCTTACATGCATCTATAGGTCATGGTGCAATGTTTACAGGTTCAGAAGCGATATTTTATAAGCTTAATCAAAGTATTCATCTTATTAGTGCTGCGTATTGGTTTGGTGGTTTATGGCCATTTGTTGCTTGTTTACAGTTTTTGCGGAATAAAGACGAGCTTGCAGATGGAATGATCAAACCGATTATTGGTACCATGAAGCGGTTTTCACTTTTGGGTCATATTGCCGTTTTATTGGTTACAATTACTGGTATTATCAGTGCCGTAATGTTAATTCCAGGATGGCCGGCAGTACCATTGTCATCTGAATATCAAAGTATGTTATGGCTTAAAATTAGTTTAGTGCTGTTAATGCTTGGTTTAGCCGTAATCAACCGTTATGTTTTAGTTCCTCATATCCGTAAGAAAAATAATTTTCAATGGTTACTAGTGAATAGTTGGTTTGAGCTGTTACTTGGAACAATGGTTATTTTTACTGTCGCCATCTTTGCGATTAACTCACCTGTATAGATTGTTATATAATCGAAAAAACCTAATTTCTTAAATGAGATATCCACATGAAACGTTTTTTATTTGCGGGAATGTTAATGCTGTTTTCTTTTCAAGCATTCTCGGCAGCACCTATTTCAACGGTCAGTAAGCTTCAATTTGGTGACGACTGGCCATTTACACGAGAAGAGGTGATGCTCAATTGTCGTGCTGATGGTGCTTGGTTTGTGATTAATCCAGCAACACTGATGCAATATCCACTTAATGAAATTGCAATGGAACAAATGGAAAGTGGAAAAGTAAAAGCACAGTTAATTGATGTTATTTTACTACCGGATCCGAATACACCTGAAAAGAAAAAATCAGTAGAAGTGATACAAAATGCGATTAAGTCGCTCTGTAAGAATAATTAATCAAGTGATTAATAATATGGTTAAGAGTTTTTTATTTTTATCGCATTGATTTAAATAATAAAAATTAAGAGTGATAATTTTTTGAATAGAAAATAGTGTGCTACTGGGCTGTTTACTGGATCTTTACATGTTGTTAGCTAATATTTAACAGTAGGTTGTGAGATAAAAAAGTCTGAGTTAGTCCTCGATTTTTGTTTATGTAGTAATCAGCAATTAGTTTTTAGCGCACGGCTCACAATGAGCCATTTCCCTAAGCCAGATAAATGATTTATCTGGCTTTTTTTATTTCGCTTTAGCATCTCGTTACGCCACTTTTAAGATCCAGTGGTGGCTATCCTTATCATAAGCATGGCGATAAAGCAGAATATTTTTATCTTTCAATTGGGCTGGAATACTTGTGTTTTCATCCCATCCATCTAATTGCATGCAAAACTCTTTGTCATAATCACATGGAATATGAATATAAGTTAATTGGTTATCAGAAGAGTGTTTCAAAGTAATATCTTCAATTTCATAGCAAGCAATTTTTAACGTTGTTTTTTTCATAATAAAGCTCCAGTTTAAGCGATGTCGTGTTGTGTCCCGTTGTGTTTTATTGGTGGCATTTATTTTAAAGAATGCTTTTTGACCAAACAAAATTAAGCATAGTATAAATGGAATCTATTTCCAAAATATTTTTTAGAAATAAAAAAAACGGATCATTTTTTGTGATCCGCTTTAAATAAATTATCTGAAATAGGGCAGAATTATCTAATTTTTAAGGTTTAGGTATTGCCGTTCCCCATTCATCCCAATCTTTGGGTTCTTTATCATTTAAAATGAAATTCTGTTCCTGTTTTGCTTTCACTTGTAATGGTGTTGAAGGTGGTGTTGCAAAAGTGATCCCTCCACGTATAAATTGCTTGAATGTACCACTACGAATAACACCGCCAGTTAAACCAAACGAGAAGTTATATCCTGATGAAAGCCAAAACTCTGTATTATTTCGAACAAGGTATTGGTATTTTTTACTAATACGGATGTGAATTAATACTCTGTCAGACATGTTTCCGAGTTCAAGACCTGTCACGGCACCAACCTCAAGACCACGATAGTAAATTGGCGTACCAATTTGTACTGAACCAGCCTCTGTGGCATTTAATACAAGATTTAATCCATCGAGATAGCGTGAGTCTGTAATGTTGGATGTTTGCAATTCAAATTGACGATATACGCCACCATTACCGGGCTCTGCTTTAATATAAGGTTGAATAAGTGAATCTAAGTTATCTAATCCTGATGCTGTTAATTCAGGAGTAACTACAGCAAAACGACTGCCAGATCTCGCGAAGGTTTTGACATAATCAGGGTAGAGAACTGCTGATACAATTACCGCTTTTCTATCTGATGAAAGGATTAATGATTCGACTTGGCCAATATCAATTCCTAAATAACGAATAGGCATCCCTTCAGAGAGTTTACTTGCATCGTATGTTTTTAGCGTAATTTGTGCACCGATAGCTCGTGCACTAGTTTCTGATGGATAGAGTTTGTAACGTGAAACGTTATTATTGATATTTTCGAAGTTATCAAAACTAATCGCGCCTTTTAATGCACGATTTAATGGTGTTGCTTCAACAGTTAACCCTGAGCCATTAACGGATACTTTAGCAGCCCCTTCAGTCCAGAAGACACTCTTTTCCGTGAGTAGATGGCGATATTGTTTGGAAATATAAACATCAATATCAAATTCATCCATTAAAGGCCGAACATCAGTAATTTCACCGACTTGGAATTGATGATAAAGAACCACTGAACCTTTTTGGATCCCCGGAAGGCTTGATGCTTTTAAAGTGAGTGTCACGGGTAATTCATTACCATTAACACTGGCTTTTGCAAAGAAGTCGTTACGATAAAGGCGATACTGTTCTTTAGGTGCCCCCTTAGTACCTTGAATAAGGTGAATACCTCCCTCAAGCCATTCTTGAGGTGTTGCACCTTGAACTTCAATACCATTTAGACCCATATTGACGTTGATTCGACTATTGGCGACAAATTTACTATTTTCATAAATATAATGCTTATATTCAGGGGCAATAATTGCATCAAAAATAACCCCGTCATCACTCATATTACGTTGAATGATTTGACCAATAGAAATTCCTCTGAAAAGAATAGGTTGCCCAGCATCGACTCCCCAGCTTTCTTCACTGGTTAGAGAAATAATTAATCCATCTTCACCATATATTGCTTTGCCTGCATCTACAGAGGTAGCTGATTGTAAAACGAATTGCTGATTTTCTTGTGCTGGAGGGCTGTTTTCCGGTGAATCAAAAGCAATTGCGCCATTGATTAAAGCAGAAACGCTTTCCATTTTTACAGATACGCCACTTTTTAAATTGAAATTACCTTGAAAGCCAGAGACGTTCCAGAAATGGCTATCTTGACGTATTAAGTGGGCATATTGTTTATCGATACTAAGTTCAATAAAAATACCCTGATTATCAGGGCGAATTGCATAGCTATACACTTTACCAACAGGAACTTGGCGATAATAAACTTGAGAGTCGACATTGAGTGATCCCAGTTTATCTGCTGTCAAAGTGATTAATTGCTGATTTTTATCGATATTAGCTTGAGGACGAACTTCTTGAGCAATAAATTTAAACTGCTTTTCACCGTCACCCGGCAACATACTGATATAGTTACCACCAACTAAAGCATCTAGCCCAGATACACCAGAAAGGCTGGCTTTAGGTGTAACTAACCAAAACTGTGTGTTTTTGCGTAATGCGGTCGAGAGATCTTTGCGGATATCAGCTGTAACAATAACTCGACGTAAATCATCGCTTAAAGTGACATCTTTAACAAGACCCACATCAACACCTTGATAGCGAATAGGTGTTCTGCCAGAGACAATTCCTGATGCTGATTGAAAATCAATCGTGATTTGTACGCCTTTATCTTGCCAATGTTGGAAAAGCAACCAACTAGCAATAAAAATGGCGATAACAGGGAGTAGCCAAAATGTCGAAATTTTACGCTTGCGGCGTATTTGGGCTTGTGTGTCCTGAACGTCGTTTTCTTCTTGTTGCATAAGTATCCCATAGTAAACGACTATCCAACCATTCAACGGCAAGGATAGTAAGAATAACCGCAGTACCAAAATAAAAAGCCGCTGGCCCCATTGTGAAAGTCATCAGTTGATCTCGATTAATCAATGACATCATCAGTCCAATCACAAAGAGATCAAGCATTGACCATCGTCCTATCCAAGAGACAAAACGGTATAGTTTCATTCGTAGTAGAGGATCAATACGAGAATTAAAATGAATGCTTAATAATAAGCCCAACATAATAATAATTTTGAAAAAAGGTACAAAAATACTGGCAATAAAAACAATAATCGCAATTGGTGTATTGCCTGAATTCACTAAGGAAAGTACACCAGAAAAAATAGTGTCTTCACTGCGTTGGCCATTTAAATAGAAGATAGAGATAGGCAATAAATTTGCAGGTATTAGTAAAATTATTGCTGAAATTAATGCCGCCCATGTTTTTTGTAAACTCATTGGCTGTCTTGGGGTATAACAAGATTTACAACGGGGGCAGCGCGTGGATGGCGTTTTTTTAAAATGATAGTGACAAGCATGGCAAGTTGCAGGGCTTTTTTCTATCTCTTTTTGTGGGTAAAAGCGTTGCCAAAGTTGGTCCATATTAATGTTAATTAGCATTAATAAGCTGAGTATCATTAAAGAAACAAAAGCAATTAAGCCATTGCCAATATAGACAGTTGCATAATCGCCTAATTTTATTGTTGCAACACCAAGTCCAATTAAATAGACATCTAACATTACCCACTCTTTCAATTTCCCTAACATCAATAAGACTGGGCGAAGATTAAGGCGTAAGCGAGATCCTAAATGGAGATATAAAATAGCGATGGGGAGGCTAAGCGGTGCTGCAATAGCACAAAAGGCTACCATCGTTGCCGTAAGAGGAGAACCTTGCTCTGACATCATGCGAATACCGTCAAGTACATTCGCCGTTATCATTGTGCCTAATAGATGGATTTTAATCAGTGGCTGAGTAAATGCTATTGATGCCAAAATAAGCATTGTAATAGAGAGAATAAGTAAACGAGTTAATGACCAATATCGATAAGATGCAAGTTTTGCTTGGCAATTAGGGCAATAAGCATCCTCTCCACGTTTTAATGTGAGAGGGAGTGTCACGAGGTGATCACACTCCTGACAGCGTATTGATTTCTTTTCCTTTGTTGCGATATTGTTCACTATGTCGCTCGTTAATTCGCCTAAGTTGGTTTTCTTAAGAGTTATCGTTTGATTAAGCTAAAAAAAAGCACCTATACTCAATGGTTCACAAGTTATCATTTTTATTATATTTATGCCTTTCATTTTACAATACTAAGTGTCTGATTTTTTTTGTGGGTGTTAAGGGAATATTATCGTTTTTTTACCCAATTCTTGAAAATGGAGTATTCAACCTCAAGATAAAATAGGCTAAATTACGAGTATGTTATCTATTTTAGTTACGCAAATAGGGTTTAATGATGCCAAAATCGCTTTTTTATCAGGAACTCACTGATAATTTGTCAGCCTTGTTGTCTGGTGAAAATGATCTTATCGCATCACTTGCTAATACCAGCGCTCTTCTTTACGAGAGGTTAGATACGATAAATTGGGTTGGGTTTTATCTGAATGATGGTGATTCATTAGTCCTTGGCCCATTTCAAGGAAAAATTGCTTGTGTCAGAATTGGTTTTGGGAAAGGAGTTTGTGGAACTGCATACTCTGAAAATAAAATTTTAAGAGTAAGTGACGTTCACCAATTTAGTGGTCATATTGCTTGTGACAGTGCAAGTCAGTCTGAAATTGTTCTACCTTTAGAAGTAAATGGACAAATTATCGGCGTTCTCGATATTGATAGTCCCATTTTTGATCGTTTTGATAAAAAAGATGAAAATGGGCTTAAAGCGTTGTGTGACGTGCTCTGCGAGCATTTGAAAACTTGTCATACAGCAAAATATTGTGAATTTTGTGTAAGTTAACAGGCGTTTGCCATAGAAATTGTTGGCAACACTATTATAATGTCGCTTGTTCATGCCTGCGCTGGTTGGCAAAACCGTTGTAATCAGGAAATTTCATGGAAAATCAACCTAAGTTGAATAGTAGTAAAGAAATCATCGCTTTTTTAGCTGAACGTTTCCCCAAGTGTTTTATCGCTGAGGGCGAAGCTCGTCCTTTGAAAATTGGCATTTTTCAAGATCTTGTTGAAGATCTAAAAGATGAAACTCAACTGAGTAAAACACAGTTACGTTCGGCATTACGCTTATATACCTCAAGTTGGCGCTACCTTTATGGAGTTAAAGAAGGAGCTAAACGTGTCGATTTGAATGGTAATGACTGCGGCGAACTGGAAGCTGAGCATATTGAACATGCTCGTACACAATTAGCAGAAGCTAAAGCGCGCGTTCAAGCTCAGAGAGCAGAACAACGTGCTAAGAAGCGTGAAGCTGAAGGTGATAAGGAGACCAGCAAACGTCCGGCAGCGAAAAAGCCAAACAATACGCGTCGTCAGCCACCTAAAGAGGGTGAAAAACGACAGCCTCGTCCTCAAAAAGCGACTCAAGCACCTCGTAAAGCACCACCACGCCAAAATACCGAAAAGCTAATTCCAGTGAAAGACACCTCAGTTCTTACTGTTGGTCAATCGCTGAAAGTTAACGTTGGTAGCAGCGTGATGGACGCGACGGTGCTAGAGATAGCGAAAGAGGGTGTACGTGTACAATTGCCTAACGGTTTGGCAATGAATGTACGCACGGAACATTTAAAGTTCTGATACGGAGGCCAACCAGAGCATGAACAAACTTTTAAATGTGGCTTTTGCTATCGGATTAACGTTAACAGGCACTTCTGTTGTGATGGCTGAGAAACCAGCCACTCCAGCAATGGTAACTATTGATCAGTTACCCGAATTAAAGCAAGAGCCACAACATTCTACAGTGAGCGAGCGAGTAACCTCTCGTTTTGAACGTTCTCATTATCGCCAGTTCTCGCTAGATGCGAGCTTTTCTGAAAAGATTTTTAATCGCTATCTTAATTTATTAGATTATAGCCACAATGTGTTGCTAGCATCAGATATTGCCCAATTTGATAAAGAAAAAACCAAAGTAGGTGAATATCTGAAGAAGGGCGAGCTTCAGCCCCTTTATGATCTTTTTAATTTAGCGCAAAAAAGACGTTTTGAACG
Source organism: Proteus sp. G2618 (assembly GCF_009915995.1). NCBI lineage: Bacteria > Pseudomonadati > Pseudomonadota > Gammaproteobacteria > Enterobacterales > Morganellaceae > Proteus > Proteus sp. G2618. The sequence continues at coordinate 170,921 of NZ_JAABNI010000014.1, forward strand.
TTTTCAATATGCTTTAAACCGCCTAGATAAACCCATGGATTTAACTGGCCAAGATAAGTTTGAGTTAGATAGAACAAAAGCGCCATGGCCACAAACGCAAGCTGAGCTAGATAAACTTTGGGATGAAAAAGTAAAATATGATTGGTTAACACTGAAACTATCTGAAAAAACAGATAGCGAAGTTAAAGAGACACTAACTAAGCGTTATAAAGCTGCGTTACGTCGTCAAACACAAAGCCAAAGCGAAGATGTTTTCCAAGTCATTATGTCGGCATTCGCCCGCGAAATTGACCCTCATACAAGTTATCTATCACCAAGAAATACAGAAGCCTTTGACTCTGAAATGAGTCTTTCTTTAGAAGGTATTGGCGCTGTATTACAGATGGATGATGATTATCCAATGATCAACTCTATGGTAACTGGTGGTCCGGCTGCAAAAAGCAAAGAGTTGAAAGTTGGCGATAAAATTATTGCAGTAGGGCAACAAAACAAGCCAATGGTCGATGTTGTTGGCTGGCGACTTGATGATATTGTTGCTTTGATTAAAGGGCCGAAAGGGAGCCAAGTAAAATTAGAGGTTATCTCTGATGAGAAAGGCGCTAAGCCAAGAACAATCACTTTAGTCAGAGAGCAAATCCGTTTAGAAGACAGAGCTGTTAAGCTAACTGAAAAAGTCATTAATGGTGATAAAGTTGCAATTTTGGATATTCCAAGCTTCTATGTTGGTTTAACCAATGATGTGAAAACACAGTTGCAAAAAGTGGCGAAAGATAATGTTTCATCTTTGGTTATTGATTTGCGTGGTAACGGCGGTGGAGCGTTAACAGAAGCGATTTCACTGTCAGGATTATTTATTCCAAGTGGTCCTGTTGTGCAAGTCAGAGATAACAATGGTCGTGTACGACAAGATTTCGATAAAGATGATGTGGTTTATTATAAAGGGCCACTAGTTGTTATCGTAAATCGCTTTAGTGCTTCAGCCTCTGAAATTTTTGCTGCTGCAATGCAAGACTATGGGCGAGCATTAATTGTGGGGGAACAAACGTTCGGTAAAGGAACTGTTCAGCAATATCGCCCATTAACCCGTGTTTACGATCAAATGCTAAGCCCTGATTGGCCTGGTTTAGGTTCAGTGCAATACACCATTCAAAAATTCTATCGAATTAATGGTGGTAGTACTCAACTCAAAGGGGTAACACCTGATTTATTGTTACCAAGCTTTGATAGTGCTGAAATGGGTGAAAGCTTTGAAGATAATGCATTGCCTTGGGATAGTATCTCTCCAGCAAGCTATCAGCTATCTGAGTATTCAGACAAGCTAAAAGCGGCGTTCGCACCATTAACTGAACAACATACTAAACGCATTGCAAATGACCGAGAGTTTTCATACATCTTTGCTGATATTCAGCGTTATAACGATGCTAAAGCAAAAGGTGAAGATAAATTTGTTATCTTAAACTTTGCTGAAAGAGAGAAAGAAAACAAAGAGCTAGAAGCCATTAAATTAAACCGCATAAATGAGCGTTTTAAATTAGAGGGTAAGCCTGCGTTGAAATCACTTGATGATTTGCCTAAGGATTATGAGGGTCCAGATCCTTATTTAGACGAAACTGCTAAAATTGCAGTTGATCTCTCAAAAGTGCTTAAGCCTAAGAAATTATTAAATTAAGTTATCAGTTATAACAACAGATACTTAAAGCAACCCCCCAATAGTTGGATAACCAGTTGTTGGGGGGTTTTTATATTTATATTAATCGAGATATAAAATTATCATTGCTAATCAATGTTTATCAGGCATTCCATCAAAAACATTTTTAAGAGAGCCATAATATATTTTAAGGTGAGAGCATTCATGTTTTTAGTTATTCACTATATTAAGTTACCAGTAATATAAATAATTATTAATAAATGGATATTTAAATCTAACTTTATGTAACTTAATTTTTAATTCGAAATATATCTTGAATAACTTTGTAAGCTATAAGAGAGAATACCAGGTTGATTTTTAGATAAGAAATGAGTTTCTTTTCTTATAAGTGGAATAAGAAGATAAAGCGATTATTTATTGTGATTAAGATCTCATTTGATGGCATGTCCATTGCAATAAATGTAACATGTTGTGACAATGATCTCTTAAATTGACATAAAATTACTATAGTATACAGATTATGAAATATTTGCGTCATTTTGGGATATTGACGCGTTAGCTAAAATCTTACCTAAATGATGAGTTATCTTTATTCTATGAGTTCAAAATGTATTTTTAGAGCAACATGTCATAACTGAAATATATATTTTCAGAGTAAGGTTCTCTACGTAAAGGATAATGACTAAAGGCAAATAATCTACTATTTGCTTATGGAATTTTATTACGAAAAAAATAAGTAAATATAAATATGGTGAGATATCCATATTGGATTTTTTATGCCAAAAAATGACTCTATTGCTTGAAATTAGTGCAACTATAAATTTAATCAAAGGTTGTTTTTTAGCTAAATAAATAAAGAAATGGTGTTTTATTAAACTTGCTGAATATAAGTCAGCATAACTTAATTCAAATATTTATTAACCAGGTTGCATTAAGATGAAAGTAAAAAAATTAGTATTGTTTATGCTGTCTCCTTGTTTTTTCGCGGTGAGCGCTGCGAATGCTGCGAATTGGGAAAACTCAATTAAAGAAAGCGCATTTATTTCAGATTCAGAACTTGAGCTTTCTACTATTAATATGTGGAAATACTTAAAAACTGAAAACCGTTTTGATAAAAACGAGCAACGTTACAGAAAGCAAGTTGCTAATGCTTGGGGGCAAAACTTCCAAGCTGATTTCAGATCAGGTTATTTTGGCGGCATTCTCGGATTTGATGTCTCTTATTATGGTGGTATCAAATTAGGCGCAAGTAAAGACTTCGCCTCTCGTGCAATTTTATTTAATGATGATGGTGAAGCAAAAGGCTATAACAAAATTGGTCAGCGTTTTGCAAAAGTTAAATTTGATTTAGATCCTGTTTTAATTAATGGTAAAGCAGGTTGGTTTACCCTGAAAAATACAGGTATTTTTACTAACTCACAGCGTTTATCATTAAACAGCTATAATGGATATGCTACCAATACAGCAATGGGTGATTGGAGCTTAGATTTACTGTTTCTTGACGGTAAAATAATGCGTCGTGATAGCCCAAATATCGACAGAATGTATTTCAATGATGGTAATGGTAATAAACATAATATCGACCACGTTCTTACTGGTGGTATTAACTACAACTCTAAACCATTAAAAGTATTTTATTTCTATGGCCAGGCGGATGATGTATTCCGTCAACACGGTTTAGAAGCAAAATATAAATTAACCTCAGATGTGACTATTGGTGGTGTTGTTTATTATCACGATTACGGCAGTGATGGTAAACGTACATTAAGTGATCCCAATAAAGGTAAACGTAACTTTGATAACGATGCATGGCACTTTGCTGGAACTATGGAGTGGCGTATTCCTGAGTCTCCATGGACAATTCGTACAGGTGTGACTTATACCGATGCGAGCAAAGCGAATGGGGTTGGCCAATTTGCACGTAATCCAATTGGTAATACCCGCGGGCGCTTTAACTCACCTGCTTACGCAGATATTGACTATGTGCGTGATGGTGAAGTAATGGGGGCATTAGAAGCAGCATATAAAGTTAACGAGGAATTATCTGTTGGTGCGCGTACTAACTATAGTGAGTTCAGCTATTCAGGTGAAAGATTAAAACAAGGACAGTTTGGTTTATTTAGTTATTGGAAACCAACAAAAAATCTTTCTGTTTCCTTAAGCGGTGGTATTGGCTGGCACCACCAGCAAGAAAACGACTATACCACACCAAAACTTTATGATGGTCACTCACAACGAGCTCACTCATTATCAGGCTCTATGACAACTACATATCGTTTCAAAATGTAATTTATAGCGTTAATTGAGCTTATTGTTTATATCAGATGCACGGCTTGCATACTTTGTAAGTCGTGCATAAAAATACAGAGGCAGTTGTTCTACCGTTGTTTGTGTCGCGTGAGTTATGGTTTTTATGATAAACATAAACCATTGGCACTATATTAAACGATACAAACCGTTCCTAAGTTAATCCTTCCGTTCGACAACACAGAAAAATCACATCATCTATTATCAATCTCACTTTATACTTAAATTTTTAATGATGCCTAATATTGGGGGTTCACTGGCTATTTTTTTTATCAAAATGTAAAGTTATATCGTTTTTAATATTAAATAAGTTAAAGGGCTTGATAAAATCTAAAAAAGCCTTATTTATAAGACAGATTTTGCAATGTGATAATTAGATAAAATAGGAACAGTATCAATATGATGAGAATTGCATTATTCCTGTTAACAAACTTAGCCGTTATGTTTGTTTTTGGGATCATCTTATCTTTAACAGGTATACAAGGTCGTAGTGTTCAAGGCTTGATGATCATGGCGGGCTTATTTGGCTTTGGTGGTGCATTTATTTCACTATTAATGTCAAAATGGATGGCATTACGTTCAGTGAGTGGTCAAGTCATCGAAAGCCCAACTTCAGAAGTAGAGCGCTGGTTATTAGATACAGTAAGACGCCAATCTGAACAAGTCGGTATTAAAATGCCACAAGTGGCTATTTATGATGCGCCTGATATTAATGCGTTTGCGACAGGTGCTCGTCGTGATGCATCGCTGGTGGCAGTGAGTACCGGTTTGTTAGCCAGTATGAGCCGTGATGAAGCAGAAGCTGTTATTGCTCACGAAATTAGCCATGTTGCTAATGGTGATATGATAACCATGACCTTGCTACAAGGTGTTGTGAATACTTTCGTTATCTTTATTTCTCGTATCATTGCCCAATTCGTTGCTAACTTTATCTCTAATGATGAAGAGAGCGAAAGTAGCAATGGAAACCCGTGGGTATATATGGGTGTTTCAATGGTTCTGGAAATCGTATTCGGTATTCTTGCCAGTATTATTACAATGTGGTTCTCACGTTATCGTGAATTCCATGCAGATGCAGGCTCTGCAAAGCTTGTTGGTCGTGAGAAAATGATAGCTGCATTGCAACGTTTGAAAACAAGTTACGAGCCACAAGAAGAAAGCAGCATGATGGCTTTCTGTATTAATGGCCGTAATAAGTCATTCAGCGAGCTATTTTTATCTCACCCACCATTAGATAAGCGTATTGAAGCACTACGTAACGGTGAGTATTTGAAATAAAGTTGAAAGTTTAATCGCGAACTCTCAAATGAAAGCGCTCGATATGAAAGTATTGGGCGCTTTCTATTTATAAAGAACAGGATCTTTAATCTAAATATTCGCCAAAGTATATCGCCACTTTTTCTTCATTAATTTTCAGATTACCTTTCCAGCCCGCCCACGGCATTTCCATATCAGAGCGACCTTTGGTGTTATTAAGTTGATTTTCTGCAATGGTAATATCGCCGAAATTAGCCCAATGATCCAAAGATAAAGGAATATAGGTATTAGGAATAACACCAATTAAGGCAAGTGAGTGCAAAATACCTCGTTTGGTATATTTATCACCAGAAATTAATTTGGCTTCATTTAACCGCTTTTCAAATTTACCCGGTGTTTCATCTTCAGGTGCATGGCGTAATAACTGGAGTAATTGTTTGAAGATTTCTTTATCTGTTTGTGTTGGGCTAACAGGCGCGACGGTGAGGAGATGTTTTAAATTCAAGTAAGCGTAAGAGGGATTGCCTGTATAAGAATTACCGTAATAGAGGCAATATTGAAAATAGCTGTCATTAATATGTTTTTGCTGATCACCATCACTACAAACCCAACAGCAGGCATATTGAGGCTTCTCTTCATAATCATGTAATGGTAAATTTTGTAACTTATGAAAAGCACCTAGAACAGAGCGACCTCTAAGATAACTGCCTCCGACACCAGCAACAAAAGCATCTAAGCAACGTTTTTGGGTGAGTGATGGATTGTTCTTTAAGCTATTTAATTTTGAAATAACATCAGTGTGATCAGCAAATCTTTCTATGATATTAGGTTGCCAATTGGCCTCAGATAACAAGGTTCGTTCTTTGTCTGAAAGAATATCAAGCTGATACAGTGAGACTTGGCGTTCAGGATCATATTGACTGTTTTCATATTTATAGAGTTTACGTAAAACTCGCATAATTTTTTGCACGATCTTTACCTTGTTATAGTTTTTTATTGATATTGGTGAATGACATAAATAAAAGATATATAAATTAATATAGATACAAAAAAAAGCCAGTTCAAATGAACTGGCTTTATCAATAGATGCAGATAAAGTTTATTTTACTGTAAGTTCAGTTTCTTCATCTTGGTTGAAGACAGCTTTGTCCGTTTGTCCCATAATCTGGCTGGTTATTGTACCCGCTGTCATTGAGCCACTAACGTTTAATGCTGTACGTCCCATATCGATTAACGGCTCTACAGAGATTAGCAGAGCAACTAATGTTACAGGTAAGCCCATTGCAGGTAAAACGATAAGAGCCGCAAATGTTGCACCGCCCCCTACACCAGCAACACCCGCAGAGCTAACAGTGACAATAGCAACTAAAGTTGCGATCCACATTGGATCTAATGGGTTAATGCCCACAGTAGGTGCAACCATCACTGCTAACATCGCAGGGTAAATACCCGCACAACCATTTTGACCAATCGTTGTACCAAAAGATGATGAAAAACTTGCGATAGATTCTGGCACACCAACACGCTTAATTTGTGTTTCAATATTTAGCGGAATACTTGCAGCACTTGAACGGCTTGTAAATGCAAATGCTAATAAAGGCCCCGCTTTTTTGAAGAATTTAATCGGGTTTAAACCTGTAAAGCTCACCAGTAAACCATGAACAACAAACATTAAGCCAATAGCAACGTAAGAGGCAACAACAAAGCTTCCTAATTGAATGATGTCGTGCATATTTGAGCTTGCAACAACCTTGGTCATCAGAGCCATTACACCGTAAGGTGTTAACATCATAACAATACGAACTAGCTTCATGATCCATGATTGTAAGCAATCAATCGCGACTAAAACTTTCTCACCACGAGGCTGATCTTCTTTGAGTAATTTCAGTGCAGCCATACCTAAGAAAGTAGCAAAGATAACAACGCTAATAATCGATGTTGAGCTTGCACCTGTTAAATCAGCAAATGGATTTTTAGGAATAAATGACAAAATAAGCTGTGGCATCGTTAAGTCAGAAACTTTGCCCATATAATTTTGTTCAAGCGCAATTAGGCGCTGTGCTTCTTGTTCACCTTGCACTAAGCCTTCTGCTGTTAAGCCAAATAAATTAGCAATAACAATACCGATTAAGGCAGAAATAGCAGTAGTGAATAATAGTGTACCAATAGTGAGGCCACTAATTTTTCCTAGTGATGATGCTTGATGCAATCGAGCTACGGCACTAAGAATAGAGGCAAAGACTAATGGCATAATGATCATTTGTAACAGCTGTACATAGCCATTACCCACGATATTAAACCAAAGAATAGATTCTTTAATAATAGGATCGTGTGAGTCATAGAATGCGTGTAGTGCTAGTCCAAAAACAACACCAAAAACTAAACCAACAAGAACTTTCTTTGAAAGGCTCCACTGACGTTGACTTAATTTAGCCAAGATGAGTAATAGCACAACAAAGACGAGTACGTTAATGATTAACGGAAAATTCATCTTAACTCTCCAACGAGATCTTTATTTATATAATTTCGACGATTGTATGCGATATGAGTTCTTAGGTAATAAGAAAGGATATAACAGCACCAATTCGTTATATGGTAACAGGATTGTTAATAACTTTTTATAATTAATTATTATTTTATATAATCGTTTGGTTATAAAGACAAGGAAATTAGGCATAAAAAGATGTAAGAATTTATAAATAGATAGAGAAACGTAGGGTTTTGTCTGGGGGTGTTAAAAATTAGTGCGCTTATCGTGGTACATCTGTAACCAGTTGTTGACTTGCGAAGGCAGGGTAACAGTAAGGTGAGGTGGTAAAAAAAGTGCACCAACAAGGATCAAAACAGAGATAAATCTCTCTCCTTTTTTATTATTCTTTTTACCTAAAATAGGTAATGCAAAACGCATTTTTAAAGGCCATAAGAAAGGAACACCAGCTGGAGTTAACATATCGGCAATGAGATGGCTAAGATAGCCCAATAAAAGAGCATGGAAGATATCAGCAGAAATATCCCAACGTGGTGAAACTTGGGTTTCCCATAAAATAGCCAACCCACAAAATGCAAGCAAGCTATGTGTAAAACCTCGGTGACCACAGAGTTTTGATAGAGGTAGAGAGATAATACGGAATAATCGCCCAAGAACAGAACTAGGGTGATCTAAGTCAGGTAGAAGCGAGCCCAATAAGACAGCAGGGATCATGTGAAACCAATCACCATGAGCAAGAGCTGGCGTTATTTCAAGCTTCTGCGCTAACACTAGTGTTGCTACAGAAAAAAGTAGATGTCCTTCTGCTGTCATTCCATGTCTGTTTGTTTGCTGTTCATTTATACAGTAATAAAGTATAAAAGGTTTTGACGATAACTAACAGTCAAAAAAGACAAAAATTGTCTTAAATATTAAGGAATAACAGGAATGTTTTATTCGATTGGTTTAAAAGTGATCGAATTTAGGATAAAAAACTAAAAAGTCAGATAAAGGTAAGTGGGCATTAAACGAAATGCACAAGTGGAAGCCTTAAAGACAAAAAAGAGTGAGGAGAGTTGTGAACATTGAAAATAGAATAAAAAGGATATCTTACAAGGCAGGATATCCTTTTTATTTATGGAAACTAGCCTAATAAATGCAGTTGCGTTAGTTCATTGAGTGATGCAATTTTTACATCAGCTAAGCCCCATTGTTTATCATTAAATTGTTCTGTTGCTGGTACAACAATAGAGCGCATTCTTGCTCCTTTACAAGCAATCATACCATTGCGAGAATCTTCTAATGAAACACAGTGGATAGGGTCTAGATTAAGAGCTTTAGCTGCGTTTAGATAAACTTCTGGGTGAGGTTTGCTGTGTGGCAATTCATCGGCAGATACGACGGCAGAGAAGTAATGGCGAATATTAAACAACTCAAGTACACGCTCAAGCATAAAGTCAGGAGATGCGGATGCCAGTGCAATTTTTAACCCTGATGATTTGCAAAGCTCTAAAGCATGCTCAACACCCGGTAATAGTGGCTTTGTTTCTTCAACCAATTTGACAACACGAGAAACCATTTTTTGTTTTGCTTCTTGTTTTGAAATGCCTTGCCAAGGTGATGCTCTATACCATAAATCAATGACTTCGTTTATTCTTAACCCAACCATATCGGGCATTGCAGATGAGAGGGATAAATCGACGCCTAATTCAGCAAAGACCTCATGTTCTGCTTGCTGCCAAAATGGTTCAGAGTCGATTAATAAACCATCCATATCAAATATTGCAGCTTCAATAGGGAATTTAAAAGACATGTTACTCTCCATAAATAAGGTCTATGTTGTCGAGTGGCGATTGTAGCAAGAGTTACAAGGAAAATCTTTTTAATCAGTTTCTTATTTATTGTGTAAAATAAATAGAGAGAATAGCTACTATTAATTTATTGTCGTATTAGCCGTTAATTAGACTACGATAAACAGATAAATATTGACGAATTCTACTTAGTGAGGATGTGATGAGTTATCAATATGCAGGATTGTATGCCATTTTAAAGCGTGTACTTGGGTGGCTTATTTTTATTCCTGCCTTTATTTCGACAGCCGTATCATTGACAGGATTGGCTGCAATACAACGCCCAAGTGGTGATGGTGTAAATGCCGTAATTAATGACTTTTTTCGTGTATTAGCGGAAATGGTGCAATTTAATACACCTTTCTTAGGTTTTTTCTGGCGAAATTCACCTATCCCTAATACACAAATGGGATTTAGCCAAGAAAATATTACTTTTTTTGTTATCTTTCTTTTTATGTTTATTGGTTTAGCATTTAGTGCATCAGGATTACGAATTTATCGCCAAGTAAAATATTTGAAGGAAAATATACAAGATCAGCTGATTATAGAACGCGCAATGAAAAGTGGTGTGACGGCTGAGGAATTGCAACAAAATATCAAATTGCCTCGACATACTATATTTACGCAAATTATGGTGCTTTATCTTTCACCTCTAGTTGTCATTGCAATAGGCTATTTCTTGATGAAATTCTTAGGATGGTAATACTGCTTTAAAGTAAAGTGAACGAGGACGGTTCATTTATATTAACTAAAGGGAAAAATAAACCTCGCACAACTGAATCTGGCGAGGTTATATTTTTAGTTTATGTATCTTATCTCATCACTACTTCACTCGTTTCGTATTAAGGTGTTGCTAATAGGTCGTCAATTATTTTTCTAACTTCTAAATAATTTTCTTCTCCCCCAAATAAGTTACAACGGTTAAGGAAGAAATAGAGTTGGTAAATAGGCTGACGTGATAAAAACTTATCTGATAGTGGCCAAACACTTTGATAGCCATCGAAAATATTTGCAGGTACTGCTGTGCAAAGCGGTAACATCGCGATATCACACTCTCGATCCCCCCAATAACAAGCGGGATCAAACACCGTACCTTCTGATTGACCAATTGCAGCACAGTTTTTAGGCCATAAGTTACCGTGAAGCAGGGAGGGTTGAGGGGTATGATCAGCAAGGCGATGATTGATGATTTTAGTGATCTCGTCGATATCCCCAAAAACCATGCCTTTCTCGGAAGCCAGTTGTAGCTGAAAGCCAATACGTTTTTCAGAATAAAAGTGATTCCAGCGTTTTTCCCAGCTATTGAGTTGAGGAGTGGTATCGATTTGGGTATCGAAATCAAAGCCATAACTAGGTTGATCTTCCCACTGATGTAGCCTTGCTAGCTGTTGTCCGAAGCAGTAGGCGCTATGAGGTGTAAATGGTTGAACAGGCAAAAACTCAAGAAGTAGGAAGCTGGCATCTTTACTATTACCGATACCAAGAACCCGAGGAGTTCGAATTGTTTGGCTTTTTGCTAACATTTCGAGTTGTTCTGCCTCATTTTTAAAATTAGGCAGAAATTCACGCAAGTTGGATTTCACAAAAACAGGCGTATCACCATAATAAATTTTCCATGTATGATGAATATCGCCACTAGAAAGGTGAATTTTTTCGTTTATCTTTGCTGAAAATCCTAAGTTTGATTCCAGTAAACGACCTATATTCTGCCACATACTTACACCTCGCAAAGTTGTTTACTTAGTAGACCCAAATAAAATAATAACGAGCGATGTTTATGCTATGACAATAACACTTTAATTAAATCAATAAAGTATAAAGCTAAAAAACGGGATAATTGTCCCGTTTTTGCTAAGATAAAGAATATTATCAGGCGCTAGCGGGTTTTGTTTGTCGCTTTATTTTTGCTAATTTAATCTGATTACAGAGTAGCGCAATAATAAAGAATACAGCTTGCGTTAGCACAATACATGGGCCTGTTGCTCCATCAATATGGAAACTAATAAATGTTCCTATAACGCTAGATGCGACAGAAAATACAATTGCTAACATAATCATGCGTGAAAAACTGCGTGTTAATAAATACGCGGTGATCCCTGGTGAAATAAGCATAGCGACAACCAAAATAATCCCAACAGCTTGCATTGAGGCAACGATGGTTAATGCCAAAATAGACAGTAATCCATAGTGTAATAATGTGACAGGTAAACCAACAATTCTTGCTTGGTTAGGATCGAAGCAATAAAGCATAAAATCTTTTTGCTTAATAAGCATAATAGTGATGGTGATTACACAGATAATACTAATTTGAGTTAATACATCCGGCGTAATGCCTAGAATATTACCAAATAAAATATGCATTAAATGTTGGTCTGTATCGACACTGGCAAAAATGACCAACCCCACTGCAAACATGCCTGAAAATACAATTCCCATCACGGTGTCTTCTTTAATGCGACTGTGATCTTTTAAATAACCCGTGGCAAAAGAACAAAAGAGTCCAGAAAGAAAGGCGCCTACGGTTAATGGGATTGCGGTGACGTAAGCAAGAACGACTCCGGGCAAAACGGCGTGAGAGATTGCATCCCCCATTAAAGACCAGCCTTTTAATACCATATAACATGATAAAATGGCGCAGGCGATACCTATAATAATAGCTGCAATAATAGCGCGTTGCATAAACGGATATTGAAAAGGCTCAATGAAAAACTCCATCAACTCATTCATAGTTTCACCTCTTCTGATTTTGTTGATCCTTTATGTTGATGGGATTGTGTGATCAACTGTTGTGAACTCTGACGAGCACGGCGGCGAGCTGCCAACATACCGTGTTTAGGCGCAAATAAGAAAGCCAACAAAAAGAGTGATGTTTGCATTGTAACAATTACGCCACCTGTTGCACCATTAAAGAAGTAGCTAAGATAAGCGCCTACTGCACTTGTGATTGTACCAATACAGATAGCAATAATTGCAAGTCGTTTAAATTGGTCTGTGAGTAAATAAGCCGTTGCACCGGGCGTCACTACCATAGCAATGACAAGAATGGCGCCAACAGTTTGAAGCGCTGCAACAGTACATGCGCTCAAAAGAGTAAAAAAGATAATTTTTAATTTTAGTGGCGATAAACCGATTGATTTTGCATGAACTTCATCAAAGAAAACTACCAGTAAGTCTTTCCAGATGCAAAATAAGACTAAGAAAGAGACGCCTGTAATAATCACAACTTGCCATACATCTTCATCAGCAATGCCTAAAATATTTCCGAGAATGATGGTCTGAACGTTGACGGCTGTCGGTTTAAGAGAAACCAGCAACAGACCAAAGGCAAAAAAAGTGGAGAAGATAAAACCGATAACGGCATCTTCACGAAGTCGTGTGATATGACGAATAAATGTCATTGATAATGCGGCGAGCAAACCCGTAAAAAAAGCACCGACTGCGTAAGGCAAACCTAATATATAAGCCCCTGCAACACCGGGAACAACTGAGTGGGAAAGGGCATCTCCCATTAACGACCAACCTTTCAAAATAAGATAGGATGAAAGAAAAGCGCAGACGGCACCAACTAAGGCACTTACCCAAATCGCTTTCACCATATAGTTATATTCAAAAGGTTGCAGGAGTAAATCTAGCATGGCTAATCTCCTTGTTTGCGCTGGCTTTGGTGCGCTGGAGTGTGTTCTTCTTGATGACCATAGAAGACGGCAGCACGTTCATCATCGGTAATGACAGTGAGCGAGCGAGGATCGTCATCATCATGAAGATCAGAACCTGATAGGCTAATGTGGCGTAATACACCACCAAATGCGTGTTCTAAGTTTTTCTGCGTAAATGTCGTTTCAGTTGGGCCACTGTCTAATACTGTTCTATTGATCAAAATAACGTGGTCACAAAATTCAGGAACACTTCCCAAGTTATGCGTTGAAACTAAAACTAAGTGACCTTCTTCACGCAAATTACGTAATAGCTCAATAATGGCATTCTCTGTTTTAACATCAACACCAGTAAATGGTTCATCAAGTAATAAAACAGTACCTTCTTGAGCCATTGCTCGTGCTAAGAAAACACGTTTTTTCTGGCCACCTGAAAGTTCACCAATTTGGCGATGTCCCAAACCTGACAAGCCAACGCGTTCTAATGATGCTTCAACAACCTCATGGTCGCGTTTTGAAGGAATACGAAAAAAGCCCATTTTTCCATAACGTCCCATCATCACAACATCAGAAACGAGGACAGGGAAATTCCAGTCAACTTCTTCTGTTTGCGGAACATAGGCGATCATATTTTGTTTTAATGCCTGTTGGATCGGGCTATCGTTTAATGTCACTTTACCTTTAGAGGGCTTTACCAGCCCCATAATGGTTTTAAATAGTGTGGATTTACCACTGCCATTGATACCCACTAGGGCACAAATAGTGCCGCCAGTGATAGAGAAGCTTGCATCAAAAATAGCCGTATGACCATTGTTGTAAGTAACAGTGGCATTATCAACAGCCAAAGTAGGATTAGCTTTTATATTACTCATTGCCCAAATCCTTTCGCAATTGTATCTACTGTAATAGTAATTAAATCAATATAAGTTGGAACTTCGCCACCTTCAGCGGAAAGTGAGTCAACATAAAGAACACCACCATATTTTGCGCCAGTTTCTTTGCTGACTTGTTTAGCGGGTTTATCTGAGATTGTACTTTCGCTAAAGACAACAGGGATCTTGTGTTCTCTAACAGTATCAATCACATATTTAACTTGTTGTGGTGTGCCTTGTTCTTCTGCATTGATTGGCCATAAATAAACTTCTTTAAAGCCATAGTCATTGGTTAAATAGCTGAATGCACCTTCACTCGTTACTAACCAACGCTCTTCTTGTGGAATACGAGATAATCTTTCTCTTAATGGTGCATCAAGTTGTTTAATTTTTTCTGCGTAATTTGCTGCATTTTGATTATAAATAGCTGCATTATCTGGATCATGTTCAACAAGCGCTTTACGAATATTTTCAATATAGATTAATGCATTATTCGGTGACATCCATGCGTGTGGATTAGGATTGTTTTTGTAAGCACCTTCACTGATTGCCATTGGTGTAATACCTTCAGTGACAACAACTGCGGGTACGTTACGTAATTCATTAAAAAAGCGTTCAAACCAACGTTCAAGATTTAAGCCATTCCATAAGATAAGATCTGCTTTTTGAGCTTTTACAATATCTTTAGGAGTGGGTTGATAATCGTGAATTTCAGCACCGGGTTTTGTGATTGATTCAACAATCGCTGCATCTCCAGCCACATTTTGAGCGATATCTTGAATAATAGTAAATGTGGTGACAACTTTTAGTTTATCTTTTGCTTGTGTAGGTGCTGTTAAAAATACGGATGCCATAAGGCATAAAGCCGTAAGTGAAAGTTTGTTTACAGAGCGAAATATATCCATATTATTATTGCCTTATAGTTGCAGAGTTATTTTCTTAATTGATAATGATTATCAATATCATCTCAAGAAAGTCAAGTTATCTCTGTGTAAAAAGCTTCATTTGATAACGACTGGAAATAAGATAACAACATGTATTCCAATAAATGTTAAGTAGATTGTCGATTTTTGTCACAAAAATTAACAATAGTTCGTAACTATTTGTGCGAGAGATTATTTTTATGATTATAGCTATCCCTCAGCGAATTGTTTTTATTACAGATATTCTGATTGAGAGATTTCGTGAAGAAAACAGGAAATAGGATAGATTTGAGATAAAACGCACACACTAGAAGTAGTAATAGATTGATTTATTTCTTGCGCTTTGCCATATTTTAGCATGCATTTTTATGTAAAAATAGAATAATATATCAACAACCCTTTGATATATAAATATATCTTGTACAACACGTTATGCAAAAGGATAAAACGTGAAAGTAAAAATCATCTTTTCTTTGGTAATTTTGCTTCTTGCTGGTTGTGCGGATCATGCTCGTCAACCAATTCAAAAAGAAACATCACGATTTTTAAGCCAAAAAACAGTAGAGAACCGCGTTAATAATGCTTCAATCTCAACGGCACAATGGAAATCAACACCTTTTGATAACCATATACAGCAAGCATCAAGTCGTTACGATGTTGATGAAACATTAATTAAGGCGATTATCCAAGTTGAATCAAACTTTAGACCTGAAGTTATTAGCAAATCAAATGCAGTTGGATTAATGCAAATTAAAGCATCAACTGCGGGAAGAGATGTTTACCAAAATAGAGGTAAGGCAGGGCAACCAACAACAGCCCAATTAAAAGATCCCGCTATTAATATCGATCTAGGTACAGCCTATATTCAATTATTAAGAGAGCGCCATCTTGTTGGTATTGCCGATCCTGAAACGCTTTATTACGCCACTATCCTTGCTTATGTGAATGGCGCCGGCGCTTTATTAAGAACATTTGATAAAGATAGAGGTAATGCTATCGCTAAAATTAATTCAATGAGCGCGGATGATTTTTATCGTTATGTTGAAAAAAATCATCCGGCTTCTCAAGCGCCACGCTATTTAGCAAAAGTGAGAGCGGCTTACCATGCAGGTGATAATTAGTCTGGCAAATTAGC
This sequence comes from Proteus sp. G2618, assembly GCF_009915995.1. Lineage (NCBI taxonomy): Bacteria > Pseudomonadati > Pseudomonadota > Gammaproteobacteria > Enterobacterales > Morganellaceae > Proteus > Proteus sp. G2618. Next base: position 187,033 of record NZ_JAABNI010000014.1, read on the forward strand.
GGCTGCTTGAGCCTGTTTTAACAAAGCAGGCAAATCAGCAATAATTTCAAGAACGCCATTGATCATAAACTGAACGCCCATACAGATTAATAAAAATCCCATTACACGAGAAATAGCGTCAATACCACTGTGGCCTAAAAACTTCATAATGCTGGTGGAGCCACGAAGTGACACCCAAACGATAACGCTAATTAAAAAGAAGCTTGTCACAGGGGCAATATACAATACCCATTGTGCAATATCAGTACGTGATGGGATTGAAGCTGCTGTACTAATTATCATTGCAATCGTTCCGGGGCCTGCTGTACTTGGCATTGCTAAAGGAACAAAGGCAATATTAGGCTCTTTAGGATTACGATGTGGATTATTATCGTCTGAAATAGGATCATCGACATTAGGTGTGTTTGGAAACAACATACTAAAGCCAATAAAGGCAACTATCATTCCGCCTGCAATACGAAGACCGGGGATAGAAATACCAAAAGTTGTCATTATGATCCGTCCCGCATAGAACGCGATGGTCATAATGAGGAAAATATATACACACGCCATTAACGATTGTTGATTACGTTGTTCCTTTGTCATATTGCCTGAAAGGCCAAGCCAAAGAGCGACAGTCGTTAATGGATTAGTTAAAGGTAAAAGCAAAATAAGACCAAGACCGATAGCCTGAAAAAACTGGTAAACAGAGTGCATGGAATATAAAAGCTCCCAATAACAGGTAATTAAGGAGTAATTATGATAACAAATTAAACGAGATAAAAGTTATTTTCCTCGTAATATTCTTAATATGTATTAGTATTTTTTCATAAGCCATTCTAAGTGCACTTTTACCGCTTCCCAGTCGTAATCAGTAATGCTATAAACGCAAGTATCTCTTTTTTGACCACCAGTTGTTAATCTATGATTACGCAAAATACCATCCAGTTTTGCGCCAAGTCGTTCAATCGCTCTACGGCTAGTTTGATTTAATATATGAGTACGAAATTCAACAGCAATACACTGTAAGTCTTCTAAGGCATATTTAAGTAAGAGGTATTTAGCTTCTGTGTTTATTCCTGTTCTTTGTACTTCTTTGGCATACCATGTTGAACCAATTTCTAATCTTGGCGTTTGACTATCAATATTCATAAAGGTTGTTATGCCAACCAGACAGTTATTAGCTTTAGAAACTATGGTAAAAGGCAGCATTAACCCTTTTTGTTGCAATTGAAGTTTATGTTCAATATCGCGTTGTAACTCTGTTACTGAAGGAACAGTGGTATACCAAAGCTCATCGGGTCTATCTTTTTCAATTAGCTCATGGAGTTCTGAATAGTGTTCTATGCTAAGAGGCACTAAACGTACAAGTTTTCCTTCCAGTGTTGTCCACTCTGTTATCTTTTTCATAATAAATATTCTCTGGGGTTGTTAATAACACTGCATTTCTTAAGAATACTTTTTATACATAACAAATTTATGAATTGATATGGTTATTTAAAAGGCTATTAGAAAATAAGCAAAATTCAGAATGATGAAAATAGAGAAAAAAGAGTGACAGTGATTCTTTCTAAACAGAGAATGACTGCCTCACCACAGGTGAGCCAGCATAATGCGTGTTAATCTATAATCCAGTAATAGAGATATAACCGTAAACATAATAGATTGGTAAAAAGATGACAGATTTAATTGAATGGGATGATTTTCTACGTGTAGATATGCGAGTAGGGACTATTATTAGCGCAGAAATAAATAAGAAAGCTAATAAACCGGCTTATGTTATGGAAGTCGATTTGGGCGAATTAGGCATAAAGCGTTCAAGTGCTCAAATTACGGTAAACTACACACCCGAAGAGCTTGTTGGTCGTCGTATTTTATGTGTATGTAATTTCCCAGTTAAACGCATTGCAGGTATAAAATCTGAAGTTTTAATTACAGGGGCACCTGACGAAATGGGGGCAATTGTATTGGCTGAGTTTAACTTACCTTTACCAAATGGCTCTCGTTTGGCTTAAATAAGTATCTTGATAAGACACTCTTAAATAGTGATGTTCTGCTGAGTTTTGATATAGTAATTATTATTCAATAGTAGGATGGATATAAAGGAGTGTCTTTTGTTATTACCTCAATTGCATTTGCGATGTTATACACAAGAGACGGTATCTCATCAGCATGATAATTTATGGCAGATTATTTTTGGGCTTTCGGGTTCGATGGAAGTCAATTTTAATCGAGAAGACTTTCTGATTTCTAATCAAAACTGCTTGATTATCCCTCCAACTATTCATCATGCCTTTTCAGGCAATATCGATAATAAAAATTTTATTCTCGAACTTCCAGCGACCTCGCAATGGCAATTAAGTGAGAAAGGTGGGCAATTTGCACTATCACCGGCAGCAATTGGGTTATTGGAATGGCTACATCAATATCCTCAACCCCCAGATCAATATTCAACGATCACGCGCTTATTACTCGCTCAAATGGAAATACAAAAAGGTTGGCGCGATAGTTTGAATGCTTGGCTAGTGAATAAATTACATACACCATTAACAACACATGATATTGCTTCTGCTTTTAATACATCAGCGAGTACGTTACAGCGAAAAATGAAAGCAGAGGTGGGTGTGTCTGTGATGCAATATGTCACTCAACAGCGACTTAGCAAAGCCGCTGAATTATTAAAATACACATCCGTAAATATTGAAAATATTGCACTAGCAGTAGGATATGATTCACACTCTGCATTTAGTCAGGCATTTCGCCAATACTTTAATAAAAGTCCTACTGAGTATCGACAGGATTAAGCGATTACACCACTTTGTTTTCTGTCGAATAAACACGAGGACATAATTTATCGAAAATGAGTGTGAATAAATAGGTATAGATAAAGAAGAACACTAATATAGTGACTTCCATACTTATCGCTTTGATAAAGCTTACATTATACCACCACATATAAAGTGGAATGGTAAAGAAGAACAGACCTAATTCAAAACTTATTGCATGGGTAAGTCGTACCATGACTGTACGTTTTTTGATCCTTAATTTCGACTCAATTAATTCAAAGAAAGAATTAAAAATATAATTCCAAATCAGAGCAATAACAGAAACAGCTATTGCAACGGGCAGTGAATTATGTGATTGGCTTTGGCTTAATATTGCCAGTAAAACAGTGCTTAATAAAATCGCGAGAATCTCAAAGGTAATAGCATAGACCAATTTACGAGGGCGGGGCTTTAAATAAAACACGTTATACACCTTTATGTTAACAATGAAAGTTCTGGCCCGCCCCAGAGAATGTTATTTTTAAAGCCACGGTTTCCGCTTGATGGGTACTGATGGTAATGAAACTAGTTATAAATTGCAAAGTGATAAGTATATTTTTGATGATTAATGCATCTATGTTTATGATTTAAATAACAAGTATTACCTATAATGGAAAATACGAAGAGGAACACAGAATAACGAAAAATTCACACTATAATATGATTATGCAAATGAGAGGAAAATAGTAAATATATTAAATAAGTGTATTTACATAATATAAAATAAGGATAATTATGAGTGGTGAAATAGCTGTTTTTATAATGACTGTCGTTTTTATTGCAATGGCTATTTTATATTTAGCCCCCGTTTATTATTTTTTTTGTTGTTATATCAGCATTTAAATATATCCAGTCTCCACTAAAGAAATTCATCTTATCCTCATTGGTTTTAATAATAATTAATTTAATTTTCTATTTTAATGCCACTTTAGTTTCAAAGGGAGAGCTTGCTCTTATTAAGTGCAATGATCCTAAATTTATTTTCTTAGGTCTATTATTTTTCTGTCTCCCATTTATATATCTTCATATCGTCAGAAAAAGAAACCCTAAAATAGTAGGCTATTGGATAGCCTTCATATTGTCATTTTTAGCTTATAATTTATATTACTTCCCACAAAAAATGATGGGAGATAAAAAAGAGATAGAGAAAAGAGTATCGAGTCAATTCCTAGAAAAAATAGTAAGTTAATCAATCTTAACACACTCACCTTCAATAAAGTCCTCTGCGTCATTTTCGCATTTCACAATATGGAACTTCCCAGGCAGACCATACCGACTAACGACACAGCGAACATCAGGAGAATTGCTTGAGCCCTGGTGTTTATTTTGCCGTCTCTCATAACTGAATACCTTTTCTAACAAGCCATCTTTAACCATGCGATCCAATGTTCTGCGGATAGATTCAAGAATATTTTTCTTGTTAAGAGATCCCATCCCTTTAAGCATGTAAGCTACGCCTGAAACATCAAAAGGTGTGCGTCAATTTCACAAGTTACCCATTCAGGATTATCAGGTTTGAATAATTCCATTATCTTTTTTCTTTACTTAGTTTAAGTTTGCGAGATTCATAACGGATCCGAATGGTGGTTTTTTGGAGAGTATAACAGGGCGTAGAATTAAGATGTTGATGCAACTAACGATATATAATTTTTTTTCACTATGATACTATCGCGTCCGAGTTAGAGCAGTACACCAACACATTTTGAGGTGCTTTTGCTAAATGTGTACACAATGGTGTACATAACTTGCAGAGTGAAGCAAGTAGATGCTACTAACGTATTAAATTTTAAAGAAAAATGATGTTTGCATGTGATCTTGCGTATGGGTCACCACTGTAAATAAGGATTTTAAATGCCAATTATTACTCTTCCTGACGGAAGCCAACGTCAATTTGAAAATGCAGTTTCTGTCATGGATGTCGCTGCAGATATCGGTCCTGGACTTGCGAAAGCATGCATTGCAGGCCGTGTTAATGGTGAGCTGGTGGATGCTTGTGAATTAATCGAGCAGGATTCAAATCTGGCGATTATCACCGCAAAAGATGATGAAGGTCTTGAGATTATTCGTCACTCTTGTGCCCACTTATTGGGACATGCAATTAAACAATTATGGCCACACACCAAAATGGCGATTGGTCCTGTTATTGAAAATGGATTCTACTACGATGTGGATTTAGACCATTCTCTAACACAGGAAGATTTAGACGCTCTAGAAAAACGCATGCTAGAGTTGGCGAAAACAGATTATGACGTTATTAAAAAACGCGTAAGCTGGGCTGAAGCTCGTGAAACATTTGTTTCTCGTGGTGAAGACTATAAAGTTGCTATTCTTGACGAAAATATTAGCCAAGATTCTCAACCAGGTCTTTATCATCACCAAGAATACGTTGATATGTGCCGTGGACCACACGTTCCAAACATGCGTTTCTGTCATAACTTCAAATTGCAGAAAATCGCAGGTGCATATTGGCGTGGTAACAGCGACAATAAAATGCTACAACGCATTTATGGTACAGCTTGGGCTGATAAGAAACAGTTAAAAGCTTACTTAGATCGCTTAGAAGAAGCAGCTAAACGTGACCACCGTAAAATTGGTAAACAGCTTGATTTATATCATATGCAAGAAGAAGCGCCGGGTATGGCTTTCTGGCATAATGATGGCTGGACTATTTTCCGTGAGTTAGAAACATTTGTACGTTGTAAATTAAAAGAATATGATTACCAAGAAGTAAAAGGTCCATTTATGATGGATCGTGTTCTTTGGGAAAAAACAGGTCACTGGGAAAACTACAAAGAAAATATGTTCACAACATCTTCAGAGAACCGTGAATATTGTATTAAACCAATGAACTGCCCAGGTCACGTACAAATCTTCAAACAAGGTTTACGTTCTTACCGTGATTTGCCATTACGTATGGCTGAATTCGGTAGTTGCCATCGTAATGAACCATCAGGTGCATTACATGGTTTAATGCGTGTTCGTGGCTTTACACAAGACGATGCGCATATTTTCTGTACTGAAGAACAAATTTTAAGTGAAGTAAATGACTGCATCAAATTGATTTATGATGTATATTCTACTTTCGGATTTGAAAAAATCGTTGTTAAGTTGTCTACTCGCCCAGAAAAACGTATCGGTGAAGATGCATTATGGGATGTTGCTGAAGCAGACTTAGCAAAAGCCTTAACTGATAACAATATTGAATTTGAATATCAGCCAGGTGAAGGGGCGTTTTACGGCCCTAAAATTGAATTTACACTTTACGATTGTTTAGATCGTGCATGGCAGTGTGGTACAGTACAATTAGACTTCTCACTACCAGGTCGTTTAGGCGCATCTTATGTTGCCGAAAACAACGAGCGTAAAGTACCTGTTATGTTACACCGAGCAGTGCTAGGATCCTTAGAACGTTTTATTGGTATTCTGACAGAAGAATACGCAGGATTCTTCCCAACTTGGTTAGCACCACAGCAGGTTGTCGTGATGAATATCACGGATGGACAGGCTGATTATGTACAAAAACTCGTCAAAGAATTGCAAGATGCCGGAATTCGTGCAAAAGCAGACTTGAGAAATGAGAAGATTGGCTTTAAAATTCGTGAACATACTTTACGTCGTGTTCCGTACATGCTTGTCTGTGGCGATAAAGAAGTTGAATCAGGCAAAGTGGCGGTTCGTACTCGTCGAGGAAAAGATCTTGGCAGTATCGACGTTAACGAATTTAAAGAAAAGCTTCTGCAAGAAATTAGAAGCAGAAGTCTTCATCAGTTGGAGGAATAAGGTATTAAAGGCGGAAAAAGAATTCAATCAACGCGTCAGAATCGCATCAATGGTGAGATTCGCGCTCATGAAGTTCGTTTAACAGGTTTAGATGGCGAACAGATTGGAGTTGTTAGTCTGAAAGAGGCTCTTGAGAAAGCCGAGGAAGCAGGTGCTGATTTAGTTGAAATTAGTCCTAATGCCGAGCCGCCGGTTTGTCGTATTATGGACTACGGCAAATTCCTCTATGAGAAAAGTAAGACTCTCAAAGAACAGAAAAAGAAACAAAAAGTTATTCAGGTTAAGGAAGTTAAATTCCGTCCTGGTACAGATGAAGGCGACTATCAGGTCAAACTACGCAACCTGATTCGTTTTCTTGAAGATGGCGATAAAGCCAAAGTCACACTGCGTTTCCGTGGTCGTGAAATGGCGCACCAACAAATCGGTATGGAAATGCTTAACCGTATCCGTCAAGATTTGGATGAACTGGCTGCTGTTGAATCTTTCCCTAATAAGATTGAAGGGCGTCAGATGATCATGGTGTTAGCGCCGAAGAAGAAATAGTCGGGCAATTCAAGTAATAGCGTCAGTCTTTAAAGGCTGATTGCTATTCGCCTTATTATTTTATGTTATTAACAATGCGAAGTGGATTATAGAAATGCCAAAGATTAAAACAGTACGCGGCGCAGCTAAGCGCTTTAAAAAAACTGCTGGTGGTGGCTTTAAGCGCAAGCATGCTAACCTCCGTCACATTCTGACTAAAAAATCAACTAAGCGTAAACGTCATTTACGTCCAAAAGGCATGGTCTCTAAAGGAGATTTAGGTCTGGTCGTAGCTTGCTTACCATACGCATAAGTATCACTTTTTTAACAGAATATAGACATTTAGGAGTTTAATATGGCTCGTGCTAAACGTGGTGTTATCGCCCGTGCTCGTCACAAGAAAATTTTAAAGCAAGCTAAAGGTTATTACGGTGCACGTTCACGTGTATATCGTGTAGCTTTCCAGGCTGTAATCAAAGCTGGTCAATATGCGTACCGTGACCGTCGTCAGAAAAAACGTCAGTTCCGTCAGCTGTGGATCGCGCGTATCAACGCAGCAGCTCGTCAGAACGGTATGTCTTATAGCCGTTTCATCAATGGTCTGAAAAAAGCATCTATTGAAATCGACCGTAAGATTCTGGCTGACATCGCTGTATTCGACAAAGTAGCATTCGCTGCTTTAGTTGAAAAAGCGAAAGGTGCTCTGGCTTAATATTTATTAAGCAATGGAAGAGGGAGTTTTCTCCCTCTTTTATTTTGTCTAGATTTGTGGCTTAATGATATAAATTCAATAAGTTAATATTTTAAGAGACATTATCAATGTTAAATATCGCTTTTTTCCGTTTCTTTTTTTACTTTAGCGCCTAATTCAAGGGGGCTTTTGCGCGTAAGAAAAGAAACGAAAAGTAGCGCCTGAGCCTCCAATATGGAGGCTTTTTTGTTTTCAGATCCCAATACTGGGTTAGAAACCAAAAAGGGCAATTTTATTCGTCATCATTGATAACAACTAATAGACCTCATCAGGTCAAAGGAAGAGGAAACGATGCCACATCTCGCTGAACTCGTTGCTCAAGCTAAAGCAGCTATCGAAGAGGCACAGGATGTTGCTGCGCTGGATTCGGTTCGTGTTGAATACTTGGGGAAAAAAGGTCATTTAACGCTTCAGATGTCCACGCTGCGCGACTTACCCGCGGAAGATCGTCCAGCTGCAGGGGCTGTCATTAATCAGGCTAAACAAGAGGTTCAGCAAGCGCTGAATACTCGTAAAGATTATCTTGAATCTGCATTATTAAACGAACGTTTATCTGCTGAGAAAATCGATGTGTCTTTGCCTGGTCGCCGTATTGAAAACGGTGGTCTACACCCAGTAACTCGTACAATTGAACGTATTGAAACTTTCTTTGGCGAATTAGGGTTTTCTGTAGAATCTGGCCCTGAAATTGAAGATGATTATCATAACTTTGATGCGTTGAATATTCCTGCTCATCACCCAGCAAGAGCTGACCACGATACTTTCTGGTTTGATGCAAAACGTTTACTACGTACACAAACATCAGGTGTACAAATTCGCACCATGCAAGATAAACAGCCACCTATTCGCATCATCGCACCAGGTCGCGTATATCGTAATGACTATGATCAGACTCACACACCAATGTTCCACCAAATTGAAGGTTTAATTGTTGATAAAGACATTAGCTTTACCAATTTAAAAGGAACACTACACGATTTTCTGAAAAACTTTTTTGAAGAAGATATGGAAATTCGTTTCCGCCCTTCTTATTTTCCATTCACAGAGCCTTCTGCAGAAGTCGATGTAATGGGTAAGAATGGTAAATGGTTAGAAGTGTTGGGTTGCGGTATGGTTCACCCAAATGTATTACGTAATGTAGGTATTGATCCTGAAGTTTATTCAGGTTTTGCATTCGGTATGGGTATGGAACGTCTGACCATGTTACGTTACGGTGTCACTGACTTGCGTTCATTCTTCGAAAACGATCTTCGTTTCCTCAAACAGTTTAAATAAGGTGGGATTATCTCATGAAATTCAGTGAACTTTGGTTACGTGAGTGGGTAAACCCAGCGATTAGTAGCGAAGCGCTTTCCGAACAACTGACAATGGCAGGCCTTGAAGTTGACGGCGTTGAAGCTGTTGCTGGTGATTTTCACGGTGTGTTTGTAGGTGAAGTTGTTGAATGTGGACAACATCCTAATGCCGATAAATTACGTGTAACGAAAGTTAACGTAGGCGGTGATAGATTACTCGATATCGTTTGTGGTGCACCTAACTGCCGCCAAGGCCTAAAAGTTGCGGTCGCAACAGTTGGTGCTGTATTACCAGGCGATTTCAAAATTAAAGCAGCAAAACTGCGTGGCGAACCATCTGAAGGTATGCTGTGCTCATTTTCTGAATTAGCAATTTCAGAAAATCATGAGGGTATTATTGAATTACCTGCTGATGCGCCTATTGGCATGGATATTCGTGAATATTTAAAATTAAATGATAATGCGATTGAAATTAGCATTACACCAAACCGTGCTGATTGCTTAGGTATTTTAGGTGTTGCTCGTGATATAGCTGTGATCAACAAAATGGAATGCCAAGTACCTGATATGTCGCCTGTTGCGGCAACATCATCAGCAACATTCCCTGTACGTGTTGAAGCACCAGAGGCGTGTCCACGTTATTTAGGTCGTGTTTTCACCAATGTGAATGTGAAAGCAAAAACACCTTTATGGATGCAAGAAAAGTTACGTCGTGGTGGCATTCGTTCTATTGACCCAATTGTTGATATTACCAACTTAATTTTACTTGAAATGGGCCAACCGCTACATGCGTTCGATCTTGATCGCGTTGAAGGTGCTGTAGTTGTTCGTCTGGCTAAAGATGGTGAAAAACTGACTTTACTTGATGGCAATGAAATTACATTAAAAGATGATGTATTAGTTATTGCTGACGAAAAACAAGCATTGGGTATGGCCGGTATTTTCGGTGGTGAATCATCAGGTGTTAATGAAGAAACGAAAAATGTCTTCTTAGAGTGTGCATTCTTCTCTCCATTATCCATCACAGGCCGTGCACGTCGTTATGGCTTGCATACTGATGCCTCTCATCGTTTTGAGCGTGGCGTTGATTCTGAGCTGCAATACAACGCAATTGAGCGTGCAACGAAATTATTGCTAGAAATTTGCGGTGGTGAAGTTGGTGAAGTGATTGATGTAACCAATAAAGCACATTTACCAAATATTGCGCCAGTCAAATTAACACGTAAAAAATTAGACCGTTTATTAGGTCACGTGATTGATGATGCACAAGTTCTGGACTCATTAACTCGCTTAGGTTTCAACGTGTCTGTTGAAAATGACGGCTGGTTAGCAACAGTTCCTTCATGGCGTTTCGATGTTCAAATCGAAGAAGATCTAATTGAAGAAGTTGCTCGTATTTATGGCTACAACAATATTCCAGATGTGCCATTACGCGCTGACTTGGTGATGACAAATCATCGCGAAGCGAACTTATCATTAAAACGCGTTAAAACAATGCTAGTAGACAATGGCTTCCAAGAAGCAATTACTTATAGCTTTGTTGATCCTAAGATCCAATCTTTATTACATCCAAATGAAGAAGCATTAATTCTGCCTAATCCAATTTCAGCGGATATGTCAGCAATGAGACTGTCTCTATTAACCGGATTATTGACTACAACTGTATATAATCAGAATCGTCAACAATCTAGAGTTAGGTTATTTGAAGCAGGTCTGCGTTTTGTTCCTGATAATCAAGCAGAATATGGAATACGTCAGGAACTTATGTTAGCTGGTGTGATCGCGGGCAACCGTTATGAAGAACATTGGAATTTAGATAAGCAAACTGTTGATTTCTTTGATTTGAAAGGTAATATTGAATCAATTCTGGAATTGACAGGCCAACTAGATGAAATTACATTTAAACCAGCTAGTCATTCAGCACTTCATCCGGGACAAAGTGCTGGGATTTATCTGAGAAATGAATATATTGGCTGTATTGGCGTTGTTCATCCAGAGCTTGAACGTAAACTTGACTTAAACGGTCGTACGGTAGTATTCGAAATACGTTGGAATGCAATTGCAAATCGCAGTTTACCACAAGCAAAAGCAATTTCTCGTTACCCTTCGAATCGTAGAGATATCGCTGTAGTTGTTCCGAATGATGTTGCTGCAGAAGATATTTTAGCCGAATGTAAGAAAGTTGGCGGAAATCAAATAGTTGGCATAAACTTATTTGACGTGTATTGTGGTAAGGGAGTAGCAGAGGGCTATAAAAGCCTCGCTATTAGCATAATCTTGCAGGATATCGAGCATACACTGGAAGAAGATGAGATTGCTGCAACAGTGAGTAACTGTGTAGCAGCATTGAAACAGCGATTCCAAGCATCCTTGAGGGACTAGACCTATGGCGCTTACAAAAGCTGAAATGGCAGAAAATCTGTTTGAAAAACTTGGTGTTAGCAAACGCGATGCAAAAGACCTTGTAGAATCCTTTTTTGAGGAAGTGCGTCGTTCTCTTGAAAATGGGGAACAGGTGAAGCTGTCTGGATTCGGAAACTTTGACCTACGTGATAAAAATCAGCGCCCAGGTCGTAATCCGAAAACTGGGGAAGACATTCCTATTACAGCTCGCCGTGTTGTTACTTTCCGCCCAGGACAAAAGTTAAAAAGCCGGGTTGAAAGTGCAACACCAAAAGAATAAGATTTAAAAACATCCAAAACGGCTTTCTTTGAAAGCCGTTTTTTTATCATCTTTATCTGTATCTAATTTTGATGATAGCCATATTGGGGTGTTTATATTTATCGATATAGTCTGAATGGATATTTCTATTTGGATGGCATATTTTATTTTCTAATTATCTTTCCTTTTTATTCTCACTTCTTATTTTGACTCTTTTTTATCTCTTATTTATATCAATACTGTGATAGTTAATCCTAGTTTTTTCTTCATTATTAGTGACAGGCTTGTATGTTCTCAATTTAGTTTTTCATCATTGAATGCGAACATGTTATGTTGCTAAAAAATGACTTTATAAATAAAAACAGTAAGAGCCGTTGTTGCGTGGATAGGGAACGAAATGAATAAAGAAGTTAATCCTCTAATTAAATTTACTAAAAGACAACGCATTGGCGACAGAAAAAAGCTGTTTCTAATGGCATTAGTATTATGTTTCTTATTTATTTTTTCCCTCTCTGTTGGTGAGATTGTGTTATTTCCACATCAATGGTTAACAGATGAAGCCAATTTATTTGTTTGGCAAATTCGTTTACCAAGAATACTTGCCGTCGTAACTGTTGGTGCAAGTTTGGCAATTGCCGGTGCTATTATGCAGGCTCTATTCCAAAATCCACTCGCAGAGCCCGGATTATTAGGAGTAAGTAGTGGTGCGGGAGTGTGTGTTGTATTACTTATTGTTTTACAAATTGGTTTAAGCCCTTGGCTAATAAGTAGTGCGGCAATATTTGGCGCATTAGGGATCACTCTTTTATTAATGTTTTTTACTCGAATAAGAAAACTCTCCAATGCTCAGTTATTATTAATTGGTGTGGCATTGGGTGTTATGGCAAGTGCGATAATGACTTGGTTGGTTTATTTCAGTTCAGCTTTGGATTTAAGGCAATTAATGTATTGGCTGATGGGGAGCTTTAGCGGTATTGATTGGCGCCATCAAGTCTTATTTTGGGCTCTTATGCCTATCCTCTTGATCCTTATTCTACAAGCTGATGTTCTTAATTATTTATCACTAGGTTCATTTAGAGCAAAACAATTAGGCATATCCGTTAGTCAATGGCGAAATTGGTTTATTTTAGCTGTTGGATTATTGATAGGGCTGAGTGTCGCTTTAGCGGGTGCTATAAGCTTTGTAGGGCTTGTTGTACCGCATTTATTAAGATTATGTGGGCTAACTCATTATAAAACATTATTACCCGCGTGTGCGCTTGCTGGTGGTGGATTGTTATTACTTGCTGATTTGCTATCTCGTTTGATTTTAAATGGTGCAGAAGTTCCGATAGGTGTGATTACAGCAACGCTTGGTGCACCTTTATTTATCTGGTTATTGGCAACCAAAGAGATGGGGCGTTTATAATATGGCGTTACTTAAACTTAATAATGTAAGTGTTGATGTTCGGCTTAACGCATTTACAGAGCAAGTAAGTTATGGCGAGCGTATCCACTTAATTGGTGCTAATGGCGCAGGAAAAAGCACGCTTTTAATGGCGATCGCAGGAGAGTTTTCGTTTAGTGGCAAAATTATTCTAAACGAAACTTCAATAAGACATTATAAATATGATGATCTTTCTAGAATGCAGAGCATTGTTATACAACAATTGGAAGCTTTGTCATTTATGCCTGTTTTTCATTACCTCTCGCTATATCATAAATTGTCGAAAATGGATGTTCAGCAATTAAATATGCTGTTAAATGATTTTAGAATTAACAAATTATTATCAAAAAATATTCATCATTTATCGGGAGGGGAATGGCAGAGAGTCAGAATTGTTGGCGCATTTATCCAATTATGGTCAAGTTATGATTTAAAAGGGAAATTAATGTTACTTGATGAACCAACTAATAATTTAGATGTCGTACAGTTGGCAATTTTGGACAAGTGGGTTGATAAGTTTTGCCAACAAGGTGGCGCCGTTATTATGAGTACACATAATTTGAATCATTCCTATCAAAAAGCAGACAGAGTTTGGCTCATAAAAAATGGATATTTGGTTAATTCTGGCGCATCTGCACTCTTATTGGACGAAAGATTATTATCAACTACATTTAATACAAATATCAAGTGCATCAATGATGTTGATCATATTGATTGGCAGGTTTTGCAATAATATGGCTATTGTTAAGCTTGTCCCAAAGTAATTATTAAGATTTTTTTAATGTTTTCTTAATAAGACGGATGTCGGCGAACAATAGTTTGTATATAATTGTTTTTTATTCATTCATTAATTAGGCTACATTTTTATGAGTCACTTCCTTCCTTTCTCTCGCCCTGCGATTGGCGATGAAGAAATCAAAGCCGTTGAGGATGTACTGCGTTCAGGTTGGATTACAACAGGCCCTCAAAATCATCAATTAGAGCAAGATTTTTGTGAAAAATTTGGTAGCAAACACGCTATCGCAATTTGCTCTGCCACTGCGGGTATGCATGTTGTTTTAATGGCGATGGGAATTGGCGCTGGTGATGAAGTTATCACACCATCACAAACTTGGGTTTCAACAATGAACATCATTACGTTACTTGGTGCAGAACCTGTAATGATTGATGTTGACCGCGATACCTTGATGGTGAGTGCAGAAGATGTCAAAAAAGCAATTACACCTAGAACGAAAGCAATTATTCCAGTTCATTATGCTGGTGCACCTTGCGATCTTGATGCCTTACGAAAAGTTGCACAAGATGCAGGAATTCCTCTAATTGAAGATGCTGCGCATGCTATTGGTACTCGCTATAAAAATGAATGGATTGGTGAAAAAGGAACCTCTATTTTCTCTTTCCATGCAATTAAGAACGTTACTTGTGCAGAGGGCGGATTGGTTGTTACTGATAATGACGAATTAGCGAATAGAGTACGTTGCTTAAAATTCCATGGTTTAGGTGTTGACGCCTTTGATAGACAAGTTCAAGGACGTAAACCCCAAGCAGAAGTTGTTGAGCCAGGTTATAAATACAACTTATCTGATATTCATGCAGCCATTGCTGTAGTGCAATTAGGGCGTTTAGATGAAATGAATGCTAAACGTGCTGAGTTAGTTGCACTGTATCGTGAAAAACTCAAAGACTCACCATTAGAGATGTTGAGTATCCCTGAATATTCACATTTACATGCTAATCACTTGTTTATGGTGAGAGTCGATAAAAATGTGTGTGGTATCGATCGCGATGCCTTTATGGAAGAATTGAAGCAAAAAGATATTGGTACAGGGCTTCATTTCCGTGCGGCGCATACACAAAAATATTATCGCGAACGCTATCCTGCCTTATCCCTTCCTCAATCAGAATGGAACTCTGCAACGTTATGCTCGCTGCCGCTGTTTCCTGATATGAGTAATGAAGATGTTATTCGCGTTGTAGATGCGATCAATGAAATTCTTTCGGAGCATATTTAAGTGTCAACATTTGATGAAATCAAGAAAGTATCGGTTGTGATCCCCGTTTATAACGAGGAAGAAAGCCTTCCTCAGCTTTTAGAACGTACAATTAAGAGCTGTAAACAGTTAAAACAAGAGTATGAACTGATCCTTGTTGATGATGGTAGCAGTGACCATTCAGCTAAGATGTTAGAAGAAGCGGCTGCAATTGAAGAAAATCACGTTATTGCAATTATTTTAAACCGTAATTACGGCCAACACTCTGCAATTATGGCAGGTTTCAATCAGGCTGAAGGTGATTTAGTGATCACATTAGATGCTGATTTACAAAATCCACCTGAAGAGATCCCAAGGCTTGTCGCGACAGCTGAAGAAGGGTATGACGTTGTTGGAACTCGTCGCCGTAATCGTCAAGATTCATGGTTTCGTAAAACCGCTTCAAAAATGATCAACTCAATGATCACTAAAGCAACTGGTCGCTCTATGGGAGACTACGGTTGCATGTTACGTGCTTATCGTCGCCACATTGTTGAAGCGATGTTACAGTGTCACGAAAGAAGTACGTTTATTCCTATCCTTGCGAACACATTCGCTCGTCGTACTATTGAAATCGATGTTGCTCACGCAGAGCGTGAATATGGCGATTCAAAATACAGCTTTTTAAAGCTTATTAATTTAATGTACGACCTATTAACTTGTCTTACCACGGCACCATTACGTTTATTAAGCATTGTCGGCAGTGTTATCGCTGTATCTGGCTTTGTTCTAGCTTTATTGTTGATTATTTTACGTATTATTTTCGGTGCGATGTGGGCCGCTGAAGGTGTATTCACACTTTTTGCAATCTTATTTATGTTTATCGGAGCGCAGTTCGTTGCAATGGGCTTATTAGGTGAGTATATAGGCCGGATTTATAATGATGTAAGAGCGCGTCCTCGGTATTTTATCCAAAAAGTGGTTGGCGTTAATAAACCCAACGAAGATCAGGAAAAAGACTAATGAAAGCAATAGTATTTGCCTATCACGATATTGGCTGTGTTGGTTTAAAAGCACTTGAAAAAGCAGGTTATGAGATTCAGGCTGTATTTACCCACACTGACGATCCTAATGAAAATCATTTTTTCTCATCTGTTGCTCGCGTGAGTGCAGAAATGGGATTGACAGTATTTGCACCTGAAAATGTCAATCACCCATTGTGGATTGAACGTATTCGTGAAATGAAGCCTGATGTCATTTTTTCTTTCTATTATCGTCACATGTTAAGTGATGAGATCCTGAATTTGGCACCTAAAGGCGCATTTAATTTACATGGCTCTTTATTACCAAAATATCGTGGTCGTGCACCAATTAACTGGGCGATCGTGAATGGTGAAACAGAAACGGGCGTTACTCTGCATAAAATGACAGCGAAAGCTGATGCAGGTGATATTGTTGCTCAAGAAAAAGTGACCATTGCTGACAATGATACTTCTTTGATTTTACATGAAAAAGTAAGAGAAGCAGCGAATAAATTACTCTCTAGTGCATTACCTCATATTACATCAGGTGATTATTCAACAACTGCACAGGATGAAAGCCAAGCTACTTACTTTGGTCGTCGTTGTGCTGATGATGGTTTAATCGATTGGAATGCAGATGCAAAAACAGTCCACAATTTAGTACGAGCTGTTACTGAACCATACCCAGGTGCATTCACGTTCTTAGGTGAACGTAAAATGATTATCTGGCGTTCACGCACCCTTGCTGATAATCAAGGCAAACGTCCAGGTACTGTTATTTCAACAGAGCCTTTAGTGATTGCATGCGCTAAAGGTGCAATTGAAGTTGTTACTGGTCAAAGTGAAAATGGTCTTTATGTTCAGGGTAGTCGTTTAGCGGCTGAAATGGGTATTGTGACTGATGTTCGCGTTGGACCAAAAGCAACTGCACAAGTTAAACGTCGCAAACGTGTTCTGATTTTAGGTGTGAATGGCTTTATTGGTAACCATCTAACAGAGCGTCTATTAAAAGATGATAATTATGATATCTATGGTATGGATATCGGTTCTTCTGCAATTGAGCGTTTTATTGGAAATCCACGTTTCCACTTTATTGAAGGTGACGTGAGCATTCATACAGAATGGATTGAATACCATATTAAAAAATGTGACGTTATTCTGCCATTAGTTGCTATTGCAACACCAATTGAATATACCCGTAATCCATTACGTGTATTTGAATTAGACTTTGAAGAAAACTTAAAAATTGTACGTTATTGTGTTAAATATAATAAACGTATTATTTTCCCATCCACATCAGAAGTTTATGGTATGTGTGATGATAAAGAATTTGACGAAGATAATTCACGTCTGATTGTTGGTCCAATCAATAAACAACGTTGGATTTATTCTGTATCTAAACAGTTATTAGACCGAGTTATTTGGGCTTATGGTGCCAAAGAAGGTCTGAAATTTACGTTGTTCCGTCCATTTAACTGGATGGGGCCTCGTTTAGATAACTTAAATTCAGCGCGTATCGGTAGCTCTCGTGCAATCACACAATTAATTCTGAACTTAGTTGAAGGTTCACCAATTAAATTGGTTGATGGTGGTGAGCAAAAACGTTGTTTCACTGATATCAATGACGGCATTGAAGCTTTATTCCGTATTATTGAAAACCGTGATAACAAATGTGATGGTCAAATTATCAATATCGGTAACCCAACTAACGAAGCAAGTATTCGCGAATTAGCAGAAATGCTGTTAGATTGCTTCGAAAAACATGAGTTACGTGGCCATTTCCCTCCATTTGCAGGCTTTAAGAAGATTGAAAGTAGCAGTTACTATGGTAAAGGTTACCAAGATGTTGAGCACCGTAAGCCAAGCATTAAAAACGCAGAACGTTTATTGGATTGGAAACCAAGTATCGAAACTCGCCAAACAGTAGAAGAAACATTAGATTTCTTCTTACGTGGTGCAGTTGAAGAATTAGGCACTAAATAGGAATAAATAATGAAGAAAGTTGGTTTGAGGGTTGATGTGGATACTTATCAAGGAACGAAACAAGGTATTCCACAACTGTTGGATGTATTTGCCAGACATAACATTCATGCCAGTTTCTTCTTTAGTGTCGGGCCAGATAATATGGGGCGCCATTTATGGCGCCTTTTAAAGCCCAAATTTTTATGGAAAATGCTGCGATCAAATGCTGCATCACTATATGGTTTAGATATTTTATTAGCTGGGACAGCATGGCCAGGAAAAAAAATTGCTAAAAATTTAGGTTATTTGATGAAAGAAGCCCAAGATGCGGGACATGAAGTTGGCTTGCATTCATGGGATCATCAAGGTTGGCAAGCAAAAGTCGGACGCTGGTCAACAGAAGAATTAATGCAACAAGTTCGTTTAGGTGTTGAAGCACTGGAAAAAGCACTTGAAAACCCTGTAAAATGTTCGGCAGTTGCTGGATGGCGAGCAGATGAACGCGTATTAACAGTTAAAGAAACTTTTCAATTCGATTACAATAGCGATTGTCGAGGAACGCATCCTTTTAGGCCTATTTTAGAAAATGGTTCTATCGGTACGGTGCAAATTCCAGTAACATTACCAACTTATGATGAAGTCGTTGGTATAAAGGTAAAGGATGAAGATTTTAATCAATTTATTATTGATGAAATCAAAAAAGACAGTGGAATACCTGTTTATACTATCCACACTGAAGTTGAAGGAATGTCAAAAGCCGCTCAGTTTGAGCAGTTACTGGCAATGATTGCAAATGAAGGCATCGAATTCTGTCCGTTAAGCGATTTATTACCACAAAATAAAGAAACGCTTCCGATAGGTAAAGTTGTTCGGTCTGACTTTCCAGGTCGAGAAGGCTGGTTAGGGTGCCAACAAGAGGTCTAACGAAACTATGTTGAATAACCGGGCAAGTAAAATCGGGGCCATCCTCTTGGCTCTTTTTTTTGTTCTTACCTACTTATTTCCATTGAACAGCCGGTTATTATGGCAACCAGACGAAACACGTTATGCGGAAATTAGCCGTGAAATGGTGGTGAGCGGGAACTGGATTGTTCCTCATATGCTCGATATTCGTTATTTTGAGAAACCCGTTGCAGGTTATTGGATTAATAATGTTAGCCAATTAATTTTTGGGCATACTAATTTTGCCGTGCGTTTTGGCTCTGTTATTTCTATTCTCTTAAGCACATTACTTGTTTATTTATTGGCAAGAATGATGTGGCGTAATCGCCAAGTTGCTTTTGTTTCTAGTTTAATCTACATGTCCATGTTTCTAGTGTTTAGCGTAGGCACTTACAGTGTATTAGATCCTATGTTAGCGCTTTGGGTTACTGCGAGTATGGTTTGCTGTTTTTGGGCTCTGAAAGCGACGACGGTAAAAACGCGAATATTAGCATGGATAACATTAGGGCTTGCCTGTGGTATGGCCTTTATGACAAAAGGATTTTTAGCGTTAGCTATTCCGGTTATTGTCATGATACCTATCACGCTGTATCAAAAACAATTTACGCAAATGTTACTCTATGGCTTACTTGCGGTGTTGAGTGCCGCATTAATTAGTTTGCCGTGGGCGTTAACTATTGCAAAAGCAGAGCCTGACTATTGGCACTACTTTTTCTGGATTGAACATATTCAGCGTTTTTCAGGTGAAGATGCTCAGCATAGTGCTCCATTTTGGTACTATATTCCAATTGTTTTATTAGGTGTGATCCCTTGGCTTGGTTTACTGCCGGGCTCTTTAATAAGCGCTTGGAAAAAAAGACGTAAACGCCCTGAATTATTTTTCTTATTATGTTGGTTTGTTGTTCCATTCTTATTTTTTAGTATTGCGAAAGGTAAGTTACCAACATATATGTTGCCATTTATGGCGCCACTTGCGATGCTAATGGCAAAATATGGCGTAGATTGCGCACGCAAGTTTAGAATGAAAGCATTGCGTATTAATGGCTATATCAATATTTTTATTGGTGTTGCTGCGGTTATTGCTATCTTAATCATTCAGCTTGTTTCCTCAAAACCTATTTATATGCCTTATGAATGGTCTAAATGGGTCTTAGCTATTGTTGCATTCTCTTTATGGGGGATCATCGGTTATCTTTGCTCCACACTTAATGGTAAGCATTGGTTGTGGGCTGCATCTTGCTCATTAGGTGTGAGCTTATGCATTGGACAAGCGATCCCTAACAGCAGCGTTGATGGAAAACTACCTCAAGAATTTATTCGTCAAAATATTGATACATTAAATACCAGTAAATATATTGTGAGTAATAGCGTGGGGATTGGTGCTGGATTGGCATGGGAATTACAGCGTAGTGATATTTATCTTTATGAAAGAACTGGCGAATTAACTTATGGTATTGAAGAATATCCTGATTCTCAGCATAAGTTAATTAAACCTGATAATTTTGCTCTGTGGTTAGAGCAAGCAAGAAAAGAAGGTAATGTGTCAGTCGTTATTACGTTTAAAGATCCTAAGAAATTAGCACAATTGCCAAGACCTGAAGAGCTGGTGACAAACCATCGAGTTGCTATTTTAACTTATGAGAAGCGTAATTAATGTCATTTGTTTTATTGCTAATCGTGAGCTTTTTGACCTGCATAGGACAGGTGTGTCAAAAACAAGCGGTGGTTAGCTGGCAAAGTGATTCATTAACAAAAGCCAGAAAAACGATTTTCTGGCTTTTTGTTGCCATTACAATGCTTGGCTTGGGTATGCTTTTTTGGTTACGACTATTACAAATTCTCCCACTAAGTATTGCTTATCCTATGTTAAGCATTAATTTTATTGTAGTGACATTAATTGGCCAGTTTGTTTATAAAGAGTCTGTTAATGTGAAACATTGGATTGGCATCGCATCAATTATGGTCGGCATTGTATTAATGAGTATACAAGCATGAAAGGCTATTTATGGGCGATTGGAAGCGCGCTATTAGTGACAGCAGCTCAATTGTTGTTAAAGTTTGGTATGTCTGAACTACCAGAACTACAGCTAGAAAAACAGTGGTTTGATTTCACATGGCTATGGGCGAATATAGCGCCAATTGCTATCGTGTTTGTTGGTCTTATCGGTTATGTCCTTTCTATGGTTTGCTGGCTATTCACTTTACGTACCATTCCTTTAAATAAAGCCTATCCGCTGATCAGTTTGAGTTATGTGTTTGTTTATATTCTTGCAGTGATATTACCGTGGTTTCAAGAAACACCATCATGGACAAAAACAGCGGGCGTAGCATTTATCATGATTGGAGTGTGGCTGATAAGTCAAAAAACGAAAGAGACACAATCACACTAACTTAATGATTATAGAATTTATTTTCTGATCCTTGTTGTTAATTGTGCGATTTATTCTACCAATCATCATTCATTCATCTTCAATAGCTTGTTTTTGCTTAAAAAAGCAGATAGATTTTAAAATCTATGGTAACAATAATGGTGGATGCAATGAGAAAGTCCGTTTTCTATCCTTTCTTACTCTGTATTATTCTGCTGGCTGGGTGTTCATCTGGTCCGTCGAAGCGTATTCCACCAGCACCTCCCTTAAAAACACAACTTTCCGATCCTATCATGGTGATAGTGCAATTGAAGTCACAACTTGAGCAATGGTATGGTACGCCATATAGCTACGGTGGAATGACTCCTTCTGGTATTGATTGCTCAGGTTTTGTGTATAAAACTTACAGTGATCGCTTTGATATAAAACTTCCACGAATGACCATTGATCAAACCAAATATGGTACACAAATCAGCAAAAGTGATTTAATGCCAGGTGATTTGGTTTTCTTCAAAACGGGAGGGGGTGAGAATGGGCTCCATGTTGGTATTTATGATACTGATAATACATTTATTCACGCATCAACTAGCAAAGGGGTAACTCGTTCGTCGCTTGATAACGTCTATTGGAAAAAAACATTCTGGCAAGCTCGCCGATTGTAGTTTCGTGCCATTTAACAGCCTAATATATTGAGAGTTATGGTATCTTATACCTTATTTTCTTCATATAGGTATTCCTTATGTCAGGCAAATTGCGTCTGTTAATTTCCGAGTCTTATGATCCTTGGTTTAACCTTGCTGTTGAAGAGTGTATTTTTAGACAAATGCCCGCTGATCAACGGGTGCTTTTCCTTTGGCGTAACGATAATACGGTAGTTATTGGTCGAGCACAGAATCCATGGAAAGAGTGTAATACCCGTAAAATGGATGAAGATGGTGTGAAGTTAGCTCGTCGCTCAAGTGGTGGTGGTGCCGTTTTCCATGATCTTGGTAATACCTGTTTTACCTTTATGGCGGGAAAGCCTGAGTATAATAAAACGATTTCAACTCAAATTATTCTTGATGGATTATTAAAAGCGGGCATTAATGCTACGGCATCAGGACGTAATGATTTAGTGGTTCCTCAAGATGATGGTGAAAGAAAGGTTTCAGGCTCAGCTTATAAAGAGACAAAAGATCGCGGTTTTCATCATGGCACATTATTAATAAATGCTAACTTATCTAGATTAGCTAATTACCTCAATCCAGATCCGAAAAAGCTTCAAGCTAAAGGGATCACTTCTGTACGCTCCCGAGTGGCTAATTTAGTTGAGCTCAAACCAGATATTACCCACAAAAAACTCTGTGAAACTATCACTGAAAGCTTTTTTGAATACTATGGTGAGAGAGTAGAAGCAGAGATTATATCACCACAAAAATTACCTGATTTACCCGGTTTTGAAGAAACGTTTGCTAAGCAAAGTAGTTGGGAATGGAATTTTGGGCAAGCTCCTGCATTTTCACATCTTTTAGATCACCGTTTTAAATGGGGAGGTGTTGAGCTACATTTTGATATTGAGCGTGGCAATGTTATCAGAAGCCAAATATATACAGACAGTTTAGATCCCGCACCATTAGAAACATTATCTGATATGCTGGTAGGGGAACGTTATACACCTGAGTCTTTAAAAGGGCTTATTGAGCAACTCATTGTGCGTTATCCTAATAATAAAATAGAGCTTAATGAGCTTCAAGAATGGCTTGTTGCAGCGATAGCGTGATTATTATTAATGTTAGAAAATAATAAAAAACAAAAAACCAGCTAAAAGAGCTGGTTTTTTCATGAAGAATAATGTGATGTGAAACTGATTAGTGATTTTCACATGACATAAAGCAATGAGTGTCTGGCATTTTGCCATTTTCTCTAAATTTAGCGGGTGTAGTATTGAAATGCTTTTTAAAGATACGTGTAAATGTTGCTTGGGAGCTAAAGCCATACATTAAAGCGATATCTAAAATAGACATATCTTTTTCTTGTAATGATTTAGCCGCTTCTAATAAGCGACGTTTACGAACATATTCGCCTAATGTACAACCTTTAAAATCTTTAAAAATGCGTTGCAAGTGCCACTTCGAGTAGCCGCTTTTATTTGCAATCGTATCGATTTTTATACCTTCGTTACGTTGTAACTGGGTTTCTAACCATTTCAGAATATCATTAACGACATTTTCAGCCATAAAACCTCCCACAAAAATGGTGGGGACACAGTGCCCAAGTAAATAGAATAGTAACGTATGTTATTTATAATCTATTTTAAGCATGGGGGAAATAACAGGTAGGCAAAAAGTGCTTTTCGTGATTGATAATCATTATCACAACGATAGGTGTGGCTTATATAGCTCAAGTAAGGTTCAGTTTATTGAATCTTTATGATTAAAAATGTTATTTTGTATGACTTTTACTTTGTTGAATTTATTGATTTATTTTTTAGCATAATAGCTCTGTTATACCTTTTATTTTTAGTTTTGTTATGTTTTTTTGTGCGAAATAAAAGCTAATCATTGATTAAGATGTATTTTAGAGTCAGTTTATTTGACTAAATATTGAAAAAATGAAATAAGATTTATTAATCAATTGGTGTGGTATTACCTTTACTTTTTTATTTTCAATTGATCAGTTTATTGAGAATAAATTAACTAAGCCACCCCTTAAAAAATAAAGCTAAGAGGTGACTTAGTAAAAATAACTGTGGCTAACCTTTTTTAAGGACGTAGAAAGACTTGAGGATATAAGTGTTCTGGATGACTATTAACACTCACATCTGCACCATACCATTTTTGAATATTCTCCGTTGTTAGCACACTGTGTGGTGTACCTTCACAAACTAACTTTCCTTGATGCAGCAATAAAATTCTATCAGCATAAAGAGAAGCCAAATTAAGATCATGCAAAACACAACACACCATAAGGTTTTGTGTTTTTGCTAATTGCTTTAATAAACGTAAGCTATGCTGCTGGTGGTAAAGATCAAGTGCAGAGGTCGGCTCATCAAGGAATAAGACAGCTTCTTGTGGCATAGGGTGCCATAATTGCGCTAACACTCTAGCAAGCTGTACACGTTGTTGCTCACCGCCCGATAATTGGCGATAGTCTCTATCCTTAAATTTTAAACAATCCGTTTGTAGCAGCGCAGTCTCAATTGCAATTTTCTTATGTTGTTGTCCATGAGGCGTTCTTCCCATAGCAACCACTTCTTCTACTGAAAATGAAAATGAAAGCTGACTGTTTTGTCGCATAACAGCGCGGTTTTGCGCTAATTGTTGGCTATTCCATTGTGAATAGGTTTTTTGTTTAAAATAACACTGACCTTGCGTTGGTGTTGTATAGCCTGTTAATAAGCGTAATAGCGACGATTTTCCTGCACCATTAGGACCAATAATGGTAACCAATTCCCCTGCATTAAGTGAAAGAGACACATCATCAATAATGGTCTTATTGCCAATTTGATAAGTTAAATTATTTCCATAGAGCAATGGCGTGTTTTGTTTTTCAATCATGACATTCTTCCTGCGGGTTGTCGTAAGATAAGCCAAAGGAAATAAGGGCCACCAATTAATCCAGTAATGAGTCCAACAGGGATTTCAGCTGGAGATACTAGTGTTCGTGATAATGTGTCAGCGGCGAGTAACAGTGTTGCACCACCCAAAATGGTGGCAGGTAATAACCATACATGATTACTACCAATACGCATGCGAATAAGGTGTGGAACCACAAGTCCAATAAATCCAATAACACCACTCAGTGCAACAGCACAACCAATTAGGATGGCGCTAAGAAGTAACAAAATAAACTTGGTTCTTCTTACATTTAGTCCTAAGTAATGTGCCTCTTCATCACCCAGTTGTAATAGGTTTAATTTATGGCTTTGCCAACATGCCAAAATACTGACGGGAATGATCACAAGAGTAGCAATAGATAAGGTTTTCCAGTCAATCTGGCTTAATGAACCCATCATCCAAAGAGAGAATTGACGTAATTGTTGGTCAGTGCTGATGTAACTTAATACACCAATAAAGGACATACAAAGCGCATTGATAGCAATACCGGCAAGCAATAACCGCGCTAAATTACCATCACTCAATTGATGTAATGAGAAGATAATCATTGCTACAATTAAGCCGCCAACAAAGGCGGCAACAATATGGCTATAGAATGCAAAGGCTGGCGAAAAAGAGAACGGTAGAATAATAACGATGGCAACCATTAGTGCTGCACCGCTACTAATACCCAATAAACCGGGATCAGCTAACGAATTTCTAAATAATCCCTGCATTATAGCGCCGGATATTGCTAAAGCACCTCCAACAAGAATGGCTAATAATACGCGAGGTAAACGGATATCTAGCCAAATTTGCCATTCCATGTCATCAAAAGAGCTATTCCATAATGTATGAAACGAAAGGGCTAATGCTCCGCTATTCACAGAAATTAATGTAACGGTAGTGAGCAAAAAGAGTAAGAGTAGAATACTCACCCACGGTGAACGAAAACGAGACATTATTGCTCCAACGCTTGACGAATTTGATGCATGACTTCTGGTGTTGAAAGGGTAAAGCCTAATAACCCCATGTCATCAACAACAACATAATGCTTATTTTTACCCGCAGGTGTGTATTTTATGCCGGGTAATTCCCATAGTTTCTCAATTCCACCAATGCCTTTAATACCTTCTTTGGTTACAAGCAAAATATCAGGTTGGCTTGCAATAACACCTTCTTGAGAAAGTGGGCGATAGCTTGTAAATCCTTGCATGGCATTTTTACCACCAACCAGTGAAATAATGGTATCTGCGGCAGTATCTTGACCCGCAGCCATTGGAATAACACCACCATGACTCATGATATAAATGATTTTCTTATCGATAGGAGTGGTTGAAATTTGTTTGATAGAGAGGGCGAGTTTCTCTTTTAGTTGATTGCCTTCTTGTTCTTTATTTAAAACAGTCGCAATAGTGTCTATTTTTTCATTAATGGCTTCTAATGAATGTGTACCTGTAATGGTTTTTACAGCGACTCCGGCTTCTTTAATGCGGCGTAATGCCAAAGAAGGGCGAGCTAATTCGCTGGTAATGATCAATGTTGGTTTGACAGATAAGATCCCTTCAGGGTTTAGCATTCGCATATAACCTACATCAGGAAGTGTTTTCACTTGTTCAGGAACTAAGCTGGTGCTGTCTCTTGCAATAATTTGCTCGCCTGCACCTAATGCGAAAACAATTTCTGTAATATCACCACCAATAGTAACGATACGTTCATTAGCTGAAGTGATGAACGACATTACGCTACACAGGATCAAAAGAAGCCATTTTTTCATTAAATCATTCTCCGATTAGGCGGTTTTAGTGAGAGTATTCACTTGTTCACGCCATTGTTGTTGCTCGGCAGTGCCTTCAGTACGTTGTCCATAGAGTTGAGCAATTTGTTGCCCCTTGCTATCAAAGATCTCAAGGCTAGTAACAAACCCATCTTGAGTTGGTTTGCGTGTTACCCAACTTTCTGCAATTTCACTTTCAATTAAATGAAGAGTAAAAGCAGGATTGAAAACATTGATCCAAACTTGTTCGCTATTTTCAAATTGATGAGGGACTAGGCGGTCAATTTGACCTGTGAAAATTTGTACACAGCCACGGCTACCGACAAATATCATGATCTCGTTTTGTTCTTCTTTGGCGAGTTCTAACAAGGTTTTCAGGGCGTTGTTTTCGACTTGATAAGCAAGATCATCAGGAACAGCTTTGAATGCTTGTTGACGACTTAAGTTATTTTCTTTTAGTAATTTGAAGAATTGGTGAACATCAGTCATTGAACGCCACTGTTGTTCAAGTTGTTCCGCTAATTCATTACTAACGGGTGTGTTTGAGTAGGGTTCAACAGGTGTGATATCGAGAGCCGGGTTTTCTTCCAATAAGAATGATTGAATAAGTGCATCCCATTCATCCATATTTGTGTTATCTGTCGTATAGACTTTATGTAATGCATCACCATGCATATCAAAGAACTGAATACTATAACGCGTTCCTTTTGATGTCTCTTCGGTAAGTGCAAAAATGCTTGACCAATAAGCGAAGAAAAAGCGTAAATCCATTGCTCGCGGGTTTAAAATTAAGCCAGCATGATCGCTAAAACGGGCATTTGTGTATTCACCAAGATGTTCGTGAACGGCGATATCGTTACGAGTAATGGCTTTGACTTCACCCACTTTACTTAAGGCTTTTAATAATTCTTGTACATCATTGCGTAGACGTTTTGCATCATGCCCTACACGGGCGTGAATGAGTTCAGCTTCACTGACATTTAAGTAAGAAGCGAGATCACGCGCATACGGTGCTTTTTTGTCCGTTTTAGCTTGCAGGTAGCTCTCATAAAGAGATTTATTCACAGAAACTCCTATTGTATCGTTGATTTTATTGTTAATTACCATTGATAACTCACAAGTACTTTTGCATTTCGGCCTTCTTGAGGAATACCTGCAGAAGAATAATAAGTTTTATCAAATGCGTTACTCAGTACAAATGAGGTTGTTAGCCCCTTAAATGAGGCATCACCCTCATAACGAAGGTAAAAATCATTAACGCCATAACCTGCCTGTTGGCGATTGCTTGGACGATTAAAACGGTCATGTTTGGTAAAGTCCGTTTTCTTAGTAAATTGACCAACCCAACCCACAGAAAAATCAGTACTTGGTACAGGAACATCAAAGCGACTGGTTAATGTATCTGGCTCAATTGAGGTAATTGAGGCATTAGTCGCATTATCTTTCCCTTTGGTATGGTTGTAAGCTAAATCCCAATTAAAGAATTTTGATTGGTAGCTCATAGAAACATCCCACCCCCAAATAGTTGCTCTTGGAATATTTGTTGATTGTGTATATCCCTGAAAAATAGCAACATCTGCATCAATATAATCTTTTGCACGAGTATTGAAATGGGCAGCTTTAATTTTCAGATTATCATTATTAGATAATAAGTCGTCGAATTGAAAACCGAATCCGTATTCAGTTGTTGAATTGGTTTCAGGCTTTAAATTAGGATTTGGACGCCAATAGTTTGTTGGTGCGCCGGGGAAAGGTGCATCAAAATGTTTTGCATCGTTATACATCTCACCTAAAGTTGGTGCTCTAAATGCCTGTGAGTAAGAGGTATAAAGCATCGACCAATCAGTGGGTGTAATACTGATTGCTCCTTTTGATGACCATTTATCCGCAGTAATATCATCATAACGATCGTTTTGGCTTTTATATTTGTCAAAACGCGTTCCTAAAATTAAGGAGACAGGTAAATCACGTAAAGTGACTTCATCTTGTACCCAACCTGACATAAAGCGGATATCGGCTTGTGGGAAGCTTTCTGCATTTTGGCTTGGTGATTGTTTTTGTTTATAAACTTCGCCACCATAAGTCAATCCATGTGATGCAAAGCTGTATGTACCTACTTGTGAGCGGTTTTCGAGTTTTACGCCATAGGTTTTTTGTTCTCGACCTTCAAATCCTTTTTGTATCGTTTTGGCATTGATATCAACTTGACTGTAGTAAGCCTGTGTTTTCAAATTAATCCATTGTGAATCTGAAGGATCAAATTGATAGGTTAGCTGAACATCTTTTTGTGTCGTGGTGCGATCAGTTTCTACATTTGTAAGTGTAGGGTTTGAGGGAACTTGAGGGTTTTTGGGTTGATTTGTATTGTTATGATAATAGCGGAATTGTCCACTTAACGTGTTGCTATCATCAATTAACCAACGCCCTTTAGAAAGAAGATTAATAATGGTTTCGTCATTTTGAGCACGATAACCGCCACCATAGCGGGTATCGCCTTTGTCGCGAGCTGATAATGCAATAAGTCCATCAAGGTTATCGTGTCTACCAAAAGCAGTGACACCTAAACCTTGGCTATGTTGAGCGGTATTACCAAGACCAGTAACACGTACGCCCCCTTGTTCGTTTTTTGAAAGCAGATCGCTTGCATCAACAGTATCGTAAGCGATAACACCGCCAAGAGCTCCACTACCATATAAAAGAGCAGAAGGGCCACGAATAACTTCAACTTGTTTTATAAGCAAAGGATCGACAAAAATACTGTCGATATGACCAGTATCTGTTCCTTGGCGCACGCCATCTACAAGTGTCAGTATTCCATTTTTACTGTATCCACGCATACTGATGGTTTCACCATTAGTACGACCTGCCCCTGAAATAGAAATTCCAGGTACATGACGAAGTAATTCAGAAGCACTTCCTGCAGTTTCTGACAACGCATTGTTATTTTTTATAACCGTTGACATCATGGGCAATGTAAAGCTGTCGCGTTCATTACCTGTTGCATAAACAGTAAGTACCTCTGATTTTCTTCCCTCATTAGTTTGTGTTTTCTCTTGTGCAGACACACAAGCAGAAGAGACAGCAACAGCCAGCAAACTAAATTTTATCAATAAAGATGACTGAGACATGCAGATGGATCTCCGTTATTGAATGGGCTGTTAAACAGCCCTTTGTTATATAAATCATTGCTCCTCATCTACCAGCGATAACTGACGGACATTTTGATATTTCTACCTTCTTGTGGCACACCTAATGCCGAGAAATATTCTCGATTAAAGGCATTAGAAAGTACCAATGCAGCTTGAATATCTTTATTGTTTTGAGATTGATAACTGATTGAAAAATCATGAATACCATAGCCGGGATATTGAATAATCAGCTCTTGCATTCGATTTGTTGTTTTACCTTTTACGTGAGGCGCTCTTCCTTTATGTGTGCCTTTATTTTCTGTTGCACTGGCAAATTTTCCTGACCACCCTAATGAGAAGGGGGTTTTAGCAATAGGAAGTTGAATAAAGGTTGTAAGTACTTCAGGGCGAACAGGCGAAATGGTTTCATGCGTAGTTAATTCAAGGGTTCGAGTACGATTATAACCAAGCCCAATAGAAATTAATGGATGTGAATAGCGTAATCCGAGATCAACACCGTCGATAAGTGCCTGAGGAATATTAATGGCTTGCAGATGAAGTTTTTTCGTTAATACACGAGCATCCCAAATGTCATATGTAATATAGTCTATCGCTTTCGTATCAAAATAAGCTACATTCAGAGAAAATTCATCATCAGATGCTAATAAGTGCGAAAAAGTCAGTTTTCCACCATATTCCCAAGTACGGTTTTTTTCAGGGCTAAGATTAGGATTAGGGATCCAAAATCCTTTTGCTGTACGACCAAAAATAGCCGGTATTTCAAAATGAAGAGAGTCGTTAAACATTTCATTTAGCGTTGGTACTCTCATATTGGTTGAATATGAGGTATAGAGTTGTAACCATTGTGTTGGTGTAAAGGTTAGGGCAATATTTTTACTAATATTGTTTTCACTTGTTTGATGAAAATCGGGTTTATGTTGTTTAAAATCCTCTAAAAGCGAATTTAGCTCACTTTGAGGTTTATTTTTATAATAGTGATAACGCAAACCAGTTGTTAATGCTAAAGGTAAATGTGGTGTCGAGAGCTGACTTTCTACCCAACCAGCAACATAAACCATTTTTGCAAGAGGGAAGTTTTTTGCCGCTTGGTTAGAAACCATTTTTTGTTGATAAGCTTCTGTGCCTAAAATGATTTTTTGATTTAATTTATCTGAATAGGAAAATTGAGAGTTATTCTCAATTTTTAGCCCATAAGTTAATTGTGTCCGATCTTCATTTCTACCTATTTTCCCTTGTTGGTTTTTTCTACGTTGATAATCAGAAAGGGAAGTATCGGTTAAAAATATTTGATTAATATTGAATTGTGAGTAATACAAATGACTGGTTAAATTAATCCAACTTTGTATTTCAGGCTCATAATGATAAGTGACAGAATAATTTTTCTGTTTAGATTGTCGTTCTACTTGGTTACTTTCATTCTTACCAAACCCACCCATGCGATGCAAAACTTCTCGCTGAGTACCTTTATTCTCATAGTGTCTTGCTGAAAAAATAAGGGTCTGATTTTCTGTTGGATAGAGATAGGCTTTAGCAAAAAAATTATTAATATGTTCGTGATTTTCGAGTTTGTCACCACTTGCTAAGTGAATAGGACCTCGTTGGCGTTGGCTATATGCGAACAAACCTTCAGCAATATCGTGTCGTCCCGCAATAATCCCTCCATAAGTGAAGTGCCTATCAGCAGATGAAAGCGAGGTAAATAATTTAGTACTGAGTTTCTCATCTATTTTTAATAAGTTACGAGGCTCAAGCGTTTGAAATGAAACAACACCGCCCATTGCCCCATTACCGTGTAATACAGGGGATGAACCATGTTTTATATCAATACGTTTCACTAATGAAGGATCGAGAAAAATACCACCTAAGTTATTGATAGTATTTTCTAAAGGTTGCTCGATACCATCGACTAAGATCTTAACGCCTTTTTGATCATAGCCACGCATAAGGATGTTTGCACCATTTGTAACACCTGTTCCTGATAGGGTTGCACCAGCCACTTTATTTAGCATTTCACCAGTGGTTGATGCAGTTTGTGCTTGAGGTGTCGAACTATCAATAATGGAATGAAAGTCGTGAGTTGTTTTATCAATGGAATGACCAACAACCGTGAGAGAGTCCATCTCTGTATTGTCTGATTGTGCAGAGGCAATGGGGGTGTACAACAAGCAAAGAGCTGTCGCTATACCTGAATATTTGAAATGTTTTTTCAGCATACACATACCATAAATGTCCATAAAAAGTCCTTGTATATGGAGTTATTTAGCTGGCTGCCTAGCTGAGGGAGTAGGTGGCTTGCACGTTATTGTCAAAATGATTATTTAGTCAGGATTAATTTTCCCGCCTTTGTTTGACGCAGTTGATACAACTCTCCGTTATGTTGAATGTAAACCACGCCATCTTTACCCAATAACTCAATGCTATTGATTGATTGAATTATTGAAGAATGAGAATTCTGTTTAGTTAAAGAACTATCCAAATTATTAGCTTTTTTATTCATAATACACTAAGAGTAATAAGCGTTATCATTATGATAATCATTATCGTTAACAAAAGTGTTTAGACAAGCTTTTTTTAACGTAAACTGGTAAATTTAAGTCATATTGTGAATAACTAAACGCTATGCGATGAAAATTAAAACAATGGAATAAAAGGGACTTATATTTTTCTCAAAATATAACGTCAATAAAGGGGGGAATTTAGATGAAAACAGAAGACAAAATAAAAGGGGTAAAGGTTACCCCTTAATAAATAAGTTTATCGAAATCGACTCTCAACGGCTTGTGCTAATAATTCAAGAAGTTGTTCTGTGTCATTCCAACTTAAACAAGGATCAGTGATCGATTGCCCATAATTAAGCGGTTTATTTTGTACGACTTTTTGTGAGCCTTCTTGTAAAAAGCTCTCAGCCATCACACCTACAATCGCTTGTGAGCCATCTTTAATTTGCTGACCAACATTTCTGGCTACTTCTAATTGGCGACGATGAATTTTTTCACAGTTGCCATGACTAAAATCGATAATAAGATGCTCTGGTAAATCTACTTGTTTTAGTGCATCAACCGCATCAGCGATATCACTTGCGTGATAATTCGGCTTTTTACCTCCACGCATAATAATATGACCATAAGGATTACCACTGGTTTGGTAAATCGTCATACGGCCATTTTTATCAGGTGATAAGAAAGTATGACTTACACGAGAAGCGCGAATAGCATCAATAGCAATACGGGTATTACCATCGGTGCCATTTTTGAACCCCACAGGGCAAGAGAGTGCAGAAGCCATTTCACGATGAACTTGGCTTTCAGTTGTTCTTGCACCAATGGCGCCCCAACTAATTAAATCTGCAATATATTGGCCTGTAACCATATCGAGAAATTCAGTTGCAGTGGGTAAACCTAACGCATTTATTTCAATTAATAGCTTTCTCGCAAGGCGAATACCTTCGTTGACATTGCAAGAATTATCAAGGTAAGGATCGGAGATTAAGCCTTTCCAGCCAATGACTGTACGTGGTTTTTCAAAGTAGGTTCTCATGACGATTTCTAAGCGCTCATGATAATGCTCTTTTAGCTGATTAAGCTTAGTGGCGTACTCTTTGGCGGCTTTAGGATCATGAATAGAACAAGGCCCTACAATTACTAATAGTCGTTTGTCTTCGCCGGTAAGGATCGCTTCAATTCGTTTACGTGCTGATGTGATATTTTGGGTTATCTCATCAGAAATGGGGAACTCTTTTGCTAAGGTTTCTGGTGTTACCAGACTGTCTAGCACCTTAGTCCGTAGTTCGTCAGTCTTTAACATAATTCATCTCAATAAATATACAGGGTAAGTCTACCCAGTGATTAAGATCACAATAAACGAAATTCAGCTAATTTCAACAGCGTTCACAGAGAAAAACGAATAAAAAAGTCGCCAGAAAGAGTTAAAACATTCTTCTCGCTAATCCCATAGAATCAATTACCTTGGTTGAAATTTCTTCAACAGAATAATTAGTGGTGTTGAGATAAGGAATATTGTTTTTTCTAAAAAGGGCTTCCACTTCAGCTAATTCGATTCTACATTGGCGAATTGATGCATAACGGCTATTTTCACGACGTTCACTTCGGATAGCAGCAAGACGTTCTGGCGCAATGGTTAAGCCAAATAATTTATGCTGATATTCTTTTAGTTCCGCTGGTAGTTTTAAGAAATCCATATCATCTGCAGTAAATGGATAGTTAGCAGCTTGAATACCAAATTGCATAGCTAAATAGAGGCTGGTGGGCGTTTTTCCACAACGAGAAACACCAATTAATATCACTTGAGCTTGGTCGAGATTCCGTAATGATATACCATCATCATGGGAAAGGGTGTATTCGATTGCAGCAATACGAGCATCATATTTGCTAAGGTTTTTTTCAGTTAATCCGTGGGTTTTGTTTAATTTTGGTGATGCCTGGATCCCCATTTCTTTTTCGAGTGGTATCACGAGAGATTGCACAATATCCTGACAAAAACCTTCACTACTATTTATTATCTGTTTAACTTCAGGGCTGATAATAGAATAAAAAACAAGAGGCTTAGCACCACTCTTTTTATAAATTTCAGAGATTTTCTGTTTTATTTCTTCAGCTCTTTCTACAGTAGAAACAAAAGGTAATGTATAACTTTTCATTTTTAATGGAAATTGAGAAAGTACCGCATGGCCTAATACTTCTGCCGTAATTGCTGTACCATCAGAGATAAAAAAGACTGTCCTATCAATGGGTTCATTATTATCACAATTAATAGAATTCAAGCTTAATATCATAACGCTCACCTTTTTTTAGCTGAATTAGCAAATCAAACAATATTATCTAAAGCATTTTTAGTGATTATAAAGGATAAAAAAATAAAGTTTTCTGGTTGATCGATTCACCTTTCTATATTCAGCATCACATTGTGATACGCTTATTTACGTTGTCGTTTTGACAGCGGGTTTTTCTTTTTTTCTCTCTCTCATAATTGTTTAAAAAAGGATTGTTCTCAATGTCCAGCAATAGCCTCACCCCGTGCAATGTGCTTTGGTATAACCAATTAGGTATGAATGACGTTGATCGTGTTGGTGGGAAAAATGCTTCCCTCGGTGAAATGATCACAAACCTAGCGGAACTGGGTGTTTCTGTTCCTAATGGGTTTGCTACCACAGCGCAAGCGTTTAATGATTTTCTGGAACAGAGCGGTATCAATCAGCGTATTTATGAATTACTTGATAGCGTTGATGTTGATGATGTTAATCAACTGGCTCAAGCAGGTAATCAAATTCGCCAGTGGGTAATTGATACACCTTTTACGCCTCAGTTTGAAAAAGACATTCGCGATGCTTATCTCACATTAAGTGAAGGTGAATCTGAAGCTTCATTTGCCGTTCGTTCATCTGCGACTGCAGAAGATATGCCTGATGCTTCTTTTGCCGGTCAACAAGAGACGTTTTTAAACGTTCAAGGTATTGATGCCATACTCGTTGCAATCAAACACGTATTTGCCTCGTTATTTAACGATCGCGCAATCTCTTATCGTGTTCACCAAGGTTATGATCACCGTGGTGTTGCATTATCTGCTGGCGTTCAACGTATGGTGCGTTCTGATCTCGCTTCTTCAGGTGTGATGTTTACCATCGATACTGAATCTGGCTTTGATCAAGTTGTCTTTATTACATCAGCTTATGGTTTAGGTGAAATGGTTGTACAGGGTGCTGTTAACCCGGATGAGTTTTATGTACACAAGCCAACTTTAGCAAAAGGTCTACCTTCTATTGTTCGTCGTAATCTTGGCTCTAAAAAGATCCAAATGGTTTACGCAGACAGCGTTGAACATGGTAAACAAGTCCGTATCGAAGATACGCCAGAGCCACTGCGCAATCGTTTCTCTTTGACTGATCATGAAGTTCAGGAGCTAGCTAAACAAGCTGTATTGATTGAACGCCACTATGGTCGTCCAATGGATATCGAATGGGCTAAAGATGGACATAATGGTCGTTTATACATTGTTCAGGCTCGCCCAGAAACTGTTCGTTCTAACCAACAAGTGATGGAACGCTATCAATTAAATGAAAGTGGCTCTGTTATTATCGAAGGCCGTGCTATTGGTCATCGTATTGGTACGGGTGCCGTTAAAGTTATCCATAACTTAAGTGAGATGGATAGAATTGAAGCGGGTGATGTGTTGGTTACTGACATGACAGATCCAGATTGGGAACCTATCATGAAGAAAGCCTCTGCGATTGTGACTAATCGTGGTGGTAGAACATGTCACGCTGCAATTATTGCTCGTGAATTGGGTATTCCAGCGGTTGTGGGTTGTGGTGATGCAACAGAATGTATTGCTGAAGGACAAGTTGTAACTGTTTCTTGTGCTGAAGGTGACACAGGGTTTGTTTACGATGGCAAACTGGATTTTTCTATTCAGAGCTCTGAAATCGATAATATGCCTGAATTAGGGCTCAAAATCATGATGAACGTCGGTAATCCTGATCGTGCATTTGATTTTGCAGGCTTACCAAATGATGGTGTCGGTCTTGCGCGTTTAGAATTTATTATTAACCGTATGATTGGTGTGCATCCCCGCGCATTACTAGAGTATGACGACCAAACTGAAGCACTGAAAGCTGAAATCAATGAAATGATGGCAGGCTATGAATCTCCAGTTGAGTATTACATTAGTAAATTAACGGAAGGGATTGCAACATTAGCAGCAGCATTCTGGCCTAAACGCGTTATCGTTCGTTTATCTGACTTTAAATCTAACGAATATGCCAACTTAGTGGGTGGCGATCGTTATGAACCAGATGAAGAGAACCCAATGTTAGGATTCCGTGGTGCGGGCCGTTATGTTTCTGACGATTTCCGTCGCTGTTTCTCGCTTGAATGTGAAGCGGTAAAACGTGTTCGTAATGATATGGGCTTAGAGAATGTTGAGGTCATGATCCCATTTGTTCGTACTGTACGCCAAGCTGAAGAAGTTATTGATGAATTAGCGGCAAATGGTTTGAAACGTGGTGAGAATGGCTTAAAAGTCATTATGATGTGTGAAATTCCATCAAATGCCTTATTAGCAGATAAATTCTTAGAACACTTTGATGGTTTCTCTATCGGCTCTAACGATATGACCCAATTAACATTAGGTCTTGATCGAGATTCAGGTGTGGTCTCTGCACTGTTTGATGAACGCAATGATGCAGTGAAAGCATTATTATCAATGGCAATCCAAGCCGCTAAACGTAATGGAAAATATGTGGGTATTTGTGGTCAAGGACCTTCTGACCATGAAGATTTTGCACAATGGCTAATGGAAGAGGGAATTGATAGTTTATCTTTAAACCCAGATACCGTAATTAAAACTTGGGTAAAATTAGCACAATAGAATTAATATCATTGCTATAAATAAAAAGCTCACAATATAATGTGAGCTTTTTTTATACAATTATTAAATAATAGGCAAAAAAAAAGCCTATCATGGGCTGACAGGCAAAGACTACACACAGCAATATTTTATATTCTTTAATCTCGCCAATTAATCTATTAATATGAAAGGCAAAATTATTAATTTGATGAAACATTTGTTTCGTTGATATTTATATTAAGAGAAATGCGTTAATTATGCTCTAAGAATTATCTCAATAAAAAGAATATAAGCTTATTTGAAAGTGAATATAACTTGCTGGTAACAAACAGGTTTAAAAAAATGTAATTTGTTTCAAATTGTAAGTTTCAATATAAAAATATAATAGTTTATTCCTAAATTGATAATCTTTATTAAACTTTACTCTGTTATTTTTAGAGCATGTAAGTAGCTACACTTACATGCTCCATTATTATTTATTCTTTTTCGATAAAGTTTTTATTCATAAATTCTACTGTTTCAGTTAAATCAGGATTAGGTTTTGGTACTTCATTAATCCATGCATTTAATAAGCTATGTGCAACAGCAAGAACAACAGGGCCAATAAATAATCCAATCATACCTAATGTTAAAATCCCCCCAATAACACCCGTAAGAATTAATACCATAGGCAAATCAGCACCCATTTTGATTAAATAAGGTCGTAATACACCATCCATTGTTGCAACGGCGCCCCCCCAAATCACCATAACAATGCCCCAAGTGGTATCACCTGTCCAAAATAGCCATAAAATGGAAGGGATCAGTACTAATAAAGGGCCTATTTGAGCAAGGCAGCAAATAAACATAATGACCGTTAATACAGTCGCATAAGGTACGCCAGACACAGCGAGACCGATACCACCAACAATCGCTTGAATTAATGCGGTTAAAACCACGCCTAATGCGACAGCACGAATAGACATGGATGCAAGTAAGATTGCAGCATCACCACGCTGACCGGCTAAACGAATGGCAAAATGACGTAACCAAGATACGACATTTTCGCCTTGTAAAAACAGTAAGCCAGAAAATAACAACATCACACCCAAATGTAGGGCAAATCGACCAATATTTAAGGCTTGAGCAAAAAACCAGTTTGCAGCTTGTCCGACATAAGGCTGGATTTTTGAGATTAACGCATTACCACCAGAGACAAGGATAGAGTGCCATGTATCATAAAGCTTGCTCCCTATCATTGGGATATCGTTAAGCCATAATAATTGAGGCGGCTGAATATTCGAAGGTGATTTTGCTAATTCTATTAAAGGCGCACTATTATCAATGACACTACTAATTAATAAGATAATAGGGATAACGAAGATCAGTAATATCAAAATCATCATTATCATGGTTGATAACCAACGGTATTTTACCCGTTTTTCAATAATAAGAAGTAAAGGCCACGTTGCAACAACAATCATTCCAGCCCAAATAAAACCCACAATAAAGGGATTTAGGATCCAAAAACTGGCGATAATAAAAAAAGAAATAAAAAGAACAGTGAATAAAACTTTGGGTATATCTGTATGGATCTGCGGTTTTTCCATGGTTTTAAATCCCTACACGAATAAAAATGCTAGAAGCAGATGAATAAACATTGCAAATATCACGTTGTTTATATCACTACGCAATTTGCCAGAATTGTATGATAAGGTGAACAGGTATCGGTCTGAAAGTGCAAAATGAGACAAAGTACCTCTTAGCATACATTTCAACATCTAAAATTAAGCAATGTGGACTATTAGATTAAAGAGCTATAACAAATGATCCCACGTATATCGCAAGCACCGCAAGTCAGTGAACTCACAACAGAATTTCTTGATACTCTTCGAAAAAACGGTTTCACCGGTGATATCTCCAGCAGTTACGCTGATAGACTCACTATGGCAACAGATAATAGTATTTACCAGTTATTGCCACAGGCTGTTGTTTTTCCTCGCTCAACCGCTGATGTAACTATTATTGCTCGCTTAGTTGATGAACCTCGATATCATTCACTCTCTCTGACTCCTAGAGGGGGCGGTACAGGCACTAATGGGCAAGCGTTAACGGATGGTATTGTGGTTGATTTATCTCGCTATATGAAGCGTATTATCGAGATAAACCCGCAAGAGCGTTGGGTAAAAGTGGAAGCAGGGGTGATAAAAGATGAGTTAAACCTCTTTTTAAAACCTTATGGCTTTTTTTTCGCACCAGAACTATCTACCAGTAATCGCGCTACATTAGGTGGAATGATTAATACTGATGCATCAGGGCAAGGTTCAATGGTTTATGGTAAAACCTCTGATCATGTACTTGGTGTTAGGGCGGTTTTGTTAGGCGGTGAGCTGCTTGAAACACGAGCTATGGATACGGCACTAGCTGAAAACATTGCCCAAGAAAGCTCCGCAATGGGTAAAGTTTACCGTACTGTTTTATCTCGTTGTAAAGAGCAACGAAAGCTCATTCTTGAAAAATTCCCTAAATTAAATCGCTTTTTAACAGGGTATGATTTGCGTCATGTCTTTAGTGATGACATGAAACGATTTGATTTAACGAGAATTTTAACAGGCTCTGAAGGAACGCTAGCTTTTATTACTGAAGCGACACTGAATATTACGCCAATTCCCAAACAGCGCAGTTTAGTCAATGTAAAATACGATTCGTTTGACTCAGCATTACGCAACGCCCCTTTTTTAGTTAAAGCGAATGCACTTTCTGTTGAAACGGTTGATTCAAAAGTATTAAATCTCGCCCGTGAAGATATCGTGTGGCACTCTGTAAAAGAGTTGATCACAGATATACCTGATAAAGATATGCAAGGACTGAATATTGTTGAATTTGCGGGCGATGATGAAAACCTTATCGCATCACAAGTCGCATCATTATGCCAACGCTTAGATTCATTAATGAAAGAGGGCCAGGGCGGTGTTATTGGTTATCAAGTCTGTGAAGATTTGGCGGATATTAACCGTATTTATGCCATGCGTAAAAAAGCGGTTGGTTTATTAGGTAACGCCAAAGGACAAGCAAAGCCAATTCCTTTCGTAGAAGATACCTGTGTGCCACCAGAACACCTTGCTGATTATATTACCGAATTTAGAGCGTTACTTGACAATCATCAGCTCAATTATGGCATGTTTGGACATGTTGATGCAGGGGTATTGCACGTAAGACCGGCTCTTGATATGTGCGATCCACAACAAGAATTATTGATGAAATCTATCTCAGACGACATTGTCACGTTAACAGCCAAATATGGTGGGTTACTCTGGGGTGAACATGGAAAAGGCTTTAGAGCGCAATACAGCCCCGAATTTTTCGGTGAAACGCTTTATCATGAACTGCGTCAAATCAAAACGGTATTCGATCCTCGAAATAGACTGAATCCTGGGAAGATATGCCCTCCATTAGAGGTCGATGAACCCATGAAGCAAGTAGATACCATCAAACGAGGTACCTTTGATCGCACAATCCCTTTATCTGTGCGTCAAGAGTTCAAAGGTGCACTAGATTGTAATGGTAATGGACTTTGCTTTAACTTTGATGCCAAAAGCCCAATGTGCCCTTCAATGAAAATCAGCGGGCAACGCATTCATTCACCTAAAGGACGCGCTGCACTTGTAAGAGAGTGGTTACGCTTATTGACAGAGCAAGGCGTTAGCCCAAAACAACTTGAATCTAGCCTTGAAAATAATAAACCTAGTTTAAGAGGTTTGATTGAGAAAACACGTAATACATGGAAAGCCAAACGTGGCGAATATGACTTTTCTCATGAAGTGAAAGCGGCTATGAACGGTTGCTTGGCTTGTAAAGCCTGTTCAACGCAATGTCCGATTAAAATTGATGTGCCATCGTTTCGTTCTAAGTTTACTGAACTTTATCACCAGCGTTATTTACGCCCGTTAAAAGACTATATTGTCGCGAATGTTGAATTAACAACGCCGATGATGGCGAAAGCTCCCGGATTTTTTAACTTTTTTATGAAGCAACCGTTGGTGCAGTCATTAAGTAAACATACGATAGGAATGGTCGATTTACCTTTGCTGTCATCGCCTACATTAAGACAGCAATTGGCTGGGCACAAAGCGTTAGATATGACGCTAGAAGACTTAGAGCGTTTATCTGAAAAGCAACGAAGTCATTATGTGCTGGTGGTACAAGATCCCTTTACCAGTTATTACGATGCAAAAGTGGTTGCCGATTTTATCAAACTGATTGAAAAAATTGGATTTAAACCTGTTTTACTGCCATTTTCACCTAATGGGAAAGCGCAACATATTAAAGGTTTTTTACAGCAATTTAGCAAAACGGCACAAAAAACCTCAATCATGCTTAATCGTGTCGCAAAATTAGGTATTCCTATGGTAGGGGTTGATCCCGCATTAGTGCTTTGTTATCGCGATGAATATCGTGAAATATTGGGTGATAAGCGTGGGGATTTTAATGTTCAACTTGTTCATGAATGGCTAAGTAAATTGGTATCTGATCCAATAGCAGTTCGCGATGATGCTGAAAAATGGTATCTTTTCGGGCACTGTACAGAAGTGACGGCGCTACCACAAAGTATGAAACAGTGGCAGGCTATTTTCCAACGTTATGGGCAGCAACTCGAATTTGTGAGTACTGGATGTTGTGGAATGGCAGGTACTTATGGACATGAACTAAATAATTATGAAAACTCGTTGGGCATTTATCAACTCTCATGGGGTAATGCATTAAAAACATTACCAACAATGCGTTGTTTAAGCACCGGTTACTCTTGTCGTAGTCAAGTGAAACGTATTGATAATATTGAGCTAAAACACCCACTACAGGCACTTTTGGAGATTATGCCATGATATGGAAACGTGAAACGACAATTGAGTATCTTAATCATATTGGACAAAACAATATGATGAGCCATTTGGGCATTGAGTTAACATGTCTTGGTGATGATTATCTTGAAGGAACAATGCCTGTTGATCATCGTACTAAGCAACCTTTAGGGCTTTTACATGGTGGTGCTTCTGTTGTATTAGCTGAAACATTGGGCTCTGTTGCGGGTTATCTTTGTACTGAAGGCGAACAAAAAATTGTTGGACTAGAAATCAATGCGAATCATATTCGTTCAGCGAGAGAAGGCAAGGTAAGAGGCGTATGTAAACCGATTCATTTAGGACGTTCACACCAAGTCTGGTCAATAGAAATCTTTGATGATGAAGATCGTCAAGTGTGTATTTCTAGATTAACGACATCGGTTATTTCTTAAAGAATAAAAAAGACAAACGCACAAAGTGAAATACTCGCTTTGTGCGTTTTTTGTGTTTATAGATAATGTCAAAAAAATAAAAATAGAGAGAGAAAATAGAATTACTTCTTTATTTAGATTTTATTTTTAATGATAATCATTATCTTCATAATAAAAGATAAGACGATCAATAATGTTTACTATTTCTAAATTCAACACAACAGTATTATTAATTGCAGGTTTATTAATCAGCGGGTGCGATAATAATTCTACCTCTGAAACGAGTAATAATATAAGTAATATTCCGGTACAAACTATTTCTGGTTTTAATATGGCTTATCCCACTTCGTTTTCAATGAGCAGAGAAGATACTGAAAATTATTTTAAATCATTACCTGATAATATTCAGGATGTCACAACGGAAATGATAGTTTATAAATCAGAACCTATTTGTGACTTGACAGAGGTTCGTCTGGTTTATTTTAAAATGATCGATGCAATGAGTTACGATGTGGATGCGGGAGCACAAGGTATTGTAGATAATATTGCTATCATAGATGGCATGAATGAAATATCTACATTGATAAAACCATTAACTATCCCAAATGTGGAAAGTCGACATGTCTTTTTTGAAGGGAAATATGCAAAAGAGAACGTGAGCTATGAAGGTATTTTAGCGGCAGATCTTAAAACGAATCGAGTATGGCAACTGCAATTAATTAGTAATTTCAATAGCCAATCGAACAAACAAAAAAATAGTCAAATTCTTGAATGTACAGACAAATATATTCAAACCATCACTATTAATAAATAACATCGAAGAGCACACAAACCAATAAGAGGTCATCACATAAGTGGTGCTATCTTATCCCTCATCAAAGCATAAAAATGAATGTGAGTAGGCTCAATAAGCTAGTTGTAAAAACACATTTTTATGCTTTTTTCTCTAAATTTCAGTGATAACATATAAAGTGTATTTATTTTGCAACTTATATGCGTATTGTGCGAAATATAAGAAAAATTAAAAGTTTTATTTTTTAGAATGAAAAAATATAAAAGTGTTATATTACATTGCGTTAACATGAGTTGTTAACAAAATAAGTGCAAAAATAGAACAAAAAATACACATTTACAGAATATCCTTTCAAAAGACATGGTTGAAGTGATAAGGGTTATCATTACCATTAGTGTCAGGAAAGATATCAATCTCCTTTCGAAATGAGGTCAGAAATGACAAACAACGTTGAAACTTTTTCTCTTAATGACACAGCTTGGCAAGGCATTGTATTAACGGATAATGCGGCAAAGCATATCTGCCATTTAGTCGAGAAAAACCCTGAAAAACAAGGGCTTTCCTTAAGTATCAAACCCTCTGGTTGTACAGGGTATGGTTATGTTATTGAACTCGCTACTGCCCCAAATGATGATGATCTTGTTTATGAACATAATGGCGCAAAACTCTTTGTTTCATTAAAAGCAATGCCATTTATTGATGGGTTGGTTGTTGATTATGTTCGTGAAGGACTTAATCAAATGTTTAAATTTAATAATCCTAAAGCTCAAAACGTCTGCGGATGTGGTGAGAGCTTTGGGGTATAACA
The DNA here is from genome assembly GCF_009915995.1 of Proteus sp. G2618. Taxonomy (NCBI): domain Bacteria; kingdom Pseudomonadati; phylum Pseudomonadota; class Gammaproteobacteria; order Enterobacterales; family Morganellaceae; genus Proteus; species Proteus sp. G2618. The sequence goes on from NZ_JAABNI010000014.1 coordinate 231,253, forward strand.
TAGTGAAGTCAGATTATGTCTCAGAGCAATGTTGAAATTGGTGATGAAGTTCAGGGATGGCTAAGCGATCACCACTATAAAGAAGGTTTTTATACCGATATCTCAACCGACACCTTAGAAAAAGGATTAAATGAAGCGGTTGTACGTGCAATATCGGCAAAAAGAAACGAACCAGAGTGGATGCTGGAATTTCGTTTAGATGCTTATCGCCATTGGTTAGAAATGGAAGAGCCACATTGGCTAAAAGCAGATTATCCATCGCTTAATTATCAAGATTATAGCTATTACTCAGCACCATCTTGTAGTTCATGTTGTGCTAACGGCAGTTGTGCTGGTGGCACAAATGAAGCTGTTACGAGCGATAAACAAGCTGCGCAGGATTATTTAACCAAAGAAGTTGAAGATGCTTTTAACCAACTCGGAGTGCCTGTAAGAGAAGGGCAAGCCGTTGCTGTTGATGCTATTTTTGACTCGGTTTCTGTTTCAACAACCTATCGTGAAGAGCTTGCTGAACATGGCATTATTTTTTGTTCATTTAGCGAGGCTATTCAAGAATATCCTGATCTAGTGCGCCAATATTTAGGCACTGTTGTCTCAAGCCATGATAACTACTTTGCTGCACTGAATGCTGCGGTCGCATCTGATGGTACTTTTGTCTATATTCCAAAAGGGGTTCGTTGCCCAATGGAGTTATCGACTTATTTCCGTATTAATGCCGCTCAAACAGGCCAATTTGAACGAACTATTCTGGTTGCTGATGAAGGCAGTTATGTCAGTTATATCGAAGGTTGTTCAGCACCTGTTCGAGATAGCTATCAGCTTCATGCTGCTGTGGTTGAAGTCATTATCCATAAAGATGCCGAAGTAAAATACTCTACTGTACAAAACTGGTTCTCTGGTGGTGATAGTGAAGGCGGTATCCTTAACTTTGTGACTAAACGTGCTATCTGTGAAGGCGAAAATGCCAAAATGTCATGGACGCAATCAGAAACAGGTTCTGCAATCACATGGAAATACCCAAGTGTGATTTTAAAAGGGGATAATTCCACCGCTGAATTCTTCTCGGTTGCTTTAACCAATGGCAATCAACAAGCAGATACGGGGACTAAGATGATCCATATCGGCAAAAATACCAAATCAACCATTATCTCTAAAGGTATTTCTGCGGGTAAAAGTCAAAACAGTTACCGTGGGCTCGTAAAAGTACTTCCTGGTGCGCAAAATGCTCGTAACTTCACCCAGTGTGACTCCATGTTAATTGGCACACAGTGTGGTGCGCATACTTTCCCTTATGTTGAAGTAATGAACAATTCAGCACAGCTTGAACACGAAGCAACAACGTCACGTATTGGTGAAGATCAGTTGTTCTATTGTCGTCAGCGTGGATTAAGCGAAGATGATGCAATCTCAATGATTGTAAACGGATTTTGTAAAGATGTGTTCTCAGAATTACCGCTGGAATTTGCTGTAGAAGCACAAAAATTATTAGCAATCAGCTTAGAGCATAGTGTCGGTTAATTATTAACCAGATTCTGAGTATAAAGATACCGAAGGCATATATTATGTTAGATATTAAAAATTTACATGTCAGTGTTGAAGGCAATGAGATCCTTAAAGGATTAGATTTGCAGGTACGTGCAGGTGAAGTTCACGCGATTATGGGACCAAATGGCTCGGGTAAAAGTACGCTATCTGCAACGCTTGCTGGTCGTGATGAATATGAAGTTGATGACGGTTCAATTACCTTTAAAAATAAAGATTTATTGGAATTAGAACCGGAAGATCGCGCAGGTGAAGGCATCTTTATGGCATTTCAATATCCTGTTGAAATACCCGGTGTCAGTAATCAGTTTTTCTTACAATCTTCTGTAAATGCAGTGAGAGAATATCGTGGTCAAGAGCCGTTAGATCGCTTTGACTTTGAAGATTTTATTGAAGATAAAATCAAATTACTGGATATGCCACAAGATTTGCTAACACGCTCTGTTAACGTGGGATTTTCTGGTGGTGAGAAAAAACGTAATGATATTTTGCAAATGGCTGCGTTAGAGCCTGAGCTATGTATTTTAGATGAAACAGACTCAGGTCTTGATATAGACGCATTAAAAATTGTTTCTAATGGTGTTAATAGCTTACGTGATGGTAAACGTGCTTTCATCGTTGTAACACACTACCAACGTATTCTAGATTATATTAAACCTGATTTTGTGCATGTGCTTTATCAGGGAAAAATCATTAAATCAGGTGATTTTTCATTGGCGCAAAAATTGGAGGAACAAGGTTATGGCTGGCTTATTGACCCTCAATGAAAAGCGTGAAAAACAGCGTCAAGTTGAACAGCGTAATCAACAAGCATTAAAAATGTTTTCGGCTTTATATCATCAACGTAAAGGTGACGATAATCTCAACGCTCGTAATCATTGGTTGCAAGTTGAGAAAATAGGTTTCCCTGCTTATCGCCATGAAGATTGGCATTATACGCCTTTAGAAGAAACACTAAGTCAACGCTATCAACAGTTGCCACCTTTTGATGTACAAAGTTTAATAGCTAAACACGCATTATCTTTTGATTGCTACCGTATTGTTATGGTGAATGGTACATTTTCACCAATAGAAAGCAGTAAAGATTTTGGTCCTTATCAAGTCACTTTACTTGATAACCAAAGTGAATTACCTAAAGCGGTAAATAGTGAAATCTTCCTGCATTTAGTTGAAAGTTTAGCGCCACATCCTTTGCTTATTACCCTGAAAAACGGTGTTATTGCGGATAAACCGCTTTATATCCTCAATATTACTCAGGGGGATCAAAGTGCTGAGGTAAATAGTGCAAATTATCGTTTTCATCTTGATGTTGGTGCAAATACCCAGATGCAAGTGGTAGAGCACTATATTAGCAGTGATAGTGAAAACCATCATTTTACAGGAGCAAGGTTAACTGCAACGATCGGCGATAATGCCTCTTTTAACCATATCAAATTAAGTTTTGAGAATGGCGTAAGTCAGCATTTTGCCCATAACGATCTGTCGATAGGCCGTGATGCTCGTGTTAACAGTTACGCTTTCTTATTAGGCGCTAAACTTAGTCGTCATCACACAAGTTCTGCATTAAAAGGTGAAAATACAGAGCTTTCGATGAATAGCGTTGTATTACCTAAAGCTGGAGAGATTGCAGATACTCGCACATGGTTGGTTCATGGTGAGAAAAATTGCCAGAGTCGTCAACTACATAAAAGTATTGCGATGGATGCAGGGAAAGCTGTATTTAACGGTATGATCACGGTGACACCTCAAGCATTAAAAACAGATGGTCAAATGACTAATAACAATCTGTTGCTGGGTGAAAAAGCGCAAATCGATACTAAACCACAGCTTGAGATTTATGCTGATGATGTGAAGTGTAGTCATGGTGCTACTGTGGGACGAATTGATGATGAGCAGCTATTTTATCTGCGTTCACGAGGTATTTCCTTAAGTGATGCCCGTAAAATGATCATTCATGCATTTGCAGCTGAATTAACTGAATCACTAGAAAATAGTGTGATTAAAGCACTGGTATTAGAAAGAGTTAATCAGCGCTTATTAGAGGTATAAAATAAGGCATTATGACGCATTCCATTGAAAAAGCGCGAGATGATTTCCCAATTATTTCACAACAAGTGAAAGGAAAACCTTTGGTTTATCTCGATAGTGCCGCAAGTGCTCAGAAACCGGCTTGCGTCATTGAACATGAAAAACAATTTGCCTTAACACAATATGCCGCGGTTCACCGTGGCATTCACACATTAAGTGCAAATGCGACAACGTTAGTTGAAAATGTCCGTAAAAAAGCCTGTGATTTTTTAGGTGCCAATAGTGAAGAAGAGATAGTCTTTGTTAAAGGCACAACGGAAGGGATCAACCTAATTGCGAACGTTTATAGTCAACGATTTTTGAATGATGGTGATAATATCATCATCACAGAAATGGAACATCACGCAAATATTGTTCCGTGGTATATGTTAGCAAAACAGTATGGCTTTAATGTTCGTGTGTTACCGTTGTTGCAAGACGGCACGCTCGATTTTGCTCAATTGCCTCACTTAATTGATGAGCGAACTAAATTACTCAGCCTCACTCATCAATCAAATGTATTGGGCACAGTGAATCCAGTCGCTCAAATTATTCGTGATGCTCGTCAATATGCAATTGAACAAGGTGGTGAATTACATATATTGCTTGATGGTGCTCAAAGTGCAATGCATCAAACAATTAATGTTTCACAACTTGATTGCGACTTTTTTGTTTGTAGCGGTCATAAACTTTATGGGCCTACAGGTATTGGTTTGTTATACGGCAAGAAAGCGATACTGGATGAATTACCGCCGTGGGAAGGCGGTGGCGCAATGATAAAGCATGTTCATATTAATGGCGATATTACCTACGCAGATGCGCCTTGGCGCTTTGAAGCAGGAACACCTAACATAATGGGAATGATTGGTTTAGGTGCGGCATTAGATTATCTTTCACAAATAGGCATGAATAATATTGCTGAGTATGAAAGTCATATAATGAAGTATGCCCAAGAGCAGTTGCAAAAAGTAAAATCCTTAACGCTTTATGGCAATGATTCTCGACAAGGTGTGATAGCGTTTAATTTAGGCAAACATCACGCTTATGATGTTGGGACATTCCTTGATAATTATGGCGTTGCTATTCGTACAGGGCATCATTGTGCGATGCCAATTATGGATTATTACCAAGTTCCTGCGATGTGTCGTGCATCTCTTGGTTTATATACCAATAAAAATGATATCGATGCGTTGGTTAATGCGCTATTACGTGTTGAGATGTTATTAGGTTAAAAATTAAAAAAGAGGTTATTCATGGCAGTTGCTAATTTGCCAGATGAAGCAAAGCTATTACGCAATTTTTCTCGTTGTCAGGATTGGGAACAACGTTATCTTTATATGATGGAGCTAGGTGAGCGCCTTCCTCCTTTAACAGATGAACAACGTATTTCAGCTAATTTTATTGAAGGTTGTCAAAGTCAAGTTTGGATAGCGGTTTCTCTTAATGAGAATAAACAGCTAGTGCTGGCTGGTGATAGTGATGCGGGCATTGTGAAAGGCCTTGTTGCTTTAGTGATTATCTTATTTCAAGGTAAAACTATCGAACAAGCATTAGAAACGGATATCAAACATTACTTCTCATCATTAGCACTAGAAAGCCACTTAACACCATCTCGCACGCAAGGTTTGCATGCGATGGTTACAACGCTTATTACACGTTTTTCAGAATACGCTGTAGCATAAATGTTACCTGATCCCGCATTAATGTTCTAAACTGACTTATTATATGAAAGCATAACAATGATAATGTTATCATCATAATAGTCAGTTTATTTTATTTCTAACACACGGGATAAACGATGAAAAAATGGTTAACTCTTTTAGGGGTATCGCTATTAGGGATGAGTAGTCACTTATCTTATGCGACAGAATATCTACTACCTGCTGATGGCCAGCGTATTATTGGTGAAAATTTTTCATATATAGTTCCCGATGATAAACGCTCATTAGAGGCTATTGCGTCCGAATACCAAGTGGGATTGCTCAATATGATGGAAGCGAATCCTGGTATTGATCCTCTTTTGCCTGATGCAGGTAAAACCTTAACAATCCCATTGCAGATGATTTTGCCTGATACCATACATAAAGGCATTGTTATCAATCTTGCTGAACTGCGCCTTTATTATTATCCAAAAGAGGGTGGAACTGTTGATGTTTACCCGATTGGAATTGGCCAATTAGGGCGAGAAACACCTGAGATGGTGACATCGATTTCTCAATTAATTAAAGATCCCACTTGGACACCAACGGCGAATATTCGCAAAAATTATGCAGCTAAAGGGATTACGCTACCGGCTGTCGTTCCTGCTGGCCCTGAAAATCCAATGGGGGCATATGCTTTAAGATTGGCACATAGTCGAGGTGAATACCTTATACATGGTACTAATGCTGATTTTGGTATTGGTTTAAGAGTGAGTTCAGGTTGTATCCGTTTACGCCCAAGTGATATTGAGACCTTATTTAACGTGGTACCTAAAGGGAGTCGAGTCCAGGTTATCAATAAACCGATTAAATTTACTGAAACCGCAGACGGCAGACAGTTTATTGAAGTTCATCAGCCACTATCACGTAATGAAGATGACGATCCGCAAACCATGCCTCTTACATTCACAAAGCAATTTAATGCTTGGTATGAGAGTGGCAAGGTTAATAAAGATAAAGCTGATGCAGAACTTATTCGACGCTCGGGTATTCCAGTAGAGGTTACTGCTTACTAGTCAGTGAGGATGATACTATTAAAAACAAAACAGGTGCTTTAGGCGGCTGTTTTGTTTTAGGTTTCAAAAAAATAAAAAAGACTTCTTTATAAAATCAATAGTGCTAAAAATACCTTACCATCAAAATGTTTTCTATTGATAATAAGGGAGTTTAATGAAAGTTTCAGTTAATAATGAACACATAATAAAAGAAAATCGTAATATCACTTCTAGCATGAGAGATAGTTTTAGTGGACTATTTAATAATTTATCTCAGGTGAAAAATAGCTGTAAAACGTTTTTAATTGGAAATGAAAAGCTAAAAAGTGAAAATATTCAATCAATGTGCGATGAGATCCTTCAACGATTCATTCCCAAAGAGGGAACTAGGGAATATGAGTTAATTGAAATAGAGGCTTTGCTGGATATGGCTAGTTCTAGAATATCCTACACAAAATCTTCAAAATCAGTGACAGAGCTGTTTAATATTCTAGAGAATGAACTCAAAAAAATAAGTGGTATGGATTATACTGTGCTGACATTAGCTCAAAAAAAATATGTTAATAAAATTAGAGAAACATTTAATGAATTATTAACTCAAGCCAATAAAAATATCAACATTGGCTCAAACCTAGCAACGAATTATAATTTAATTGCTCATATAAAAAGCCCTTAATACCGATTAATTTACCAATAAGCAATAACCTTATAAAAAAACAAAGCCCTAACATTGTTAGGGCTTTGTGATTAATGCTTACCTAAAGCTGTTTCAGCTTATTGGTGGGTCAAATTACTTTTTATAAGTAGTGACTTGGTTATCTAAACGCTGATTTGCACGAGCTGCTTCGTCGTAAGCTGACTTCGCTTCAGCACGAGCAGATTGTACATCACTACTTAGTTGTTGAACTTGAGAATTCAGGCTACTTACATCAGAAGAGATTTGATCTAACTGTGCATTATTACTAGAAGAACAACCTGCTAGTAAGCCTGAAGCCAGAATTACTGCACCTAGTACAAGTTTCGCTTTCATAGTTACAACCTCTATTATTAATTTGTGTAAAGGAACAAGTAGCATTTATATGAAGCCATTAATAAGTATGGCACAGATATAAGAAAATGCTGGATTTATTTACCATACTCTACTTACTCATTAACTGAACAATAGAAAAAATAACACCTAAAAGGCAAATATTCAGTACAAAAAATGCGTGTTATTTCACAAAAGATTTTTATTCATAAAAGTCTGATAGAAAAACATTTTATCTGTACTGTTTTATTCTTGCTCATGTTTATAGCTATAAATCACCTTCTAAATTTACTTTTATGAAAACGGGCTCTGCTTCATTTTTAAATGCTTCAAGCGTAAATTTTCGGAAGTTGAGATTGTTATACCCTCTAAAAAAGAGTATTCCTCGTTCTAAATCGGTGAGCGTTGTCCACACTGAAAATTCACTGGTATGAAGCGCTTTCAACGTGTCATGGCCTAGTAATGGATCGATTGTGGAATTTTTAGGGCGATCGAAACGGTTCATGATATGAGCTAATTCAACAAGTTGTGTGTCTGGATCAGCAACTTGGTGATAATACGTTGTATAGTAAACCGCACGAATAAATCTATCGACAGAAGTATCAGAGCTTGGTAAGGAAGCTAAAGCAATCCCACTATCTGGTTGTTTGACCTTTATATTTCCCAATGTGTTGGTGGAAATATTAACATTAGAAAGGTGAGTATAATTATTTAAGTTAGTAAGATGCCATGGAAATATTGGACCATTGGTCATGCAATAAGTTGGATTATCATAAATATGCAATGTGCCTTCTGAAATCTCAACAACAATGCACGCTCCCGTTTTATCATAAAAAGCGTAATGGAAAGGGCTGGGCAAATTGCGTAAAAGTAATAGTTTTTGTGACCAAAAAGCCGTTTTCGGAATGGCTTGTCTTAACTCTTCAACGGTTGCATATTGTGCTAAAGCCCATTCACCGATTGCCGCAATAGGTACGGACGTTGCGTAATCTTGCGGAGGAATATCATCTAGCTTTGAATCAGGAAGCATATTCAAGCTAAAAGAGAGCCCTTGTGTATTGACTCCCTCTAGCACATCTTTTGTTCCTTCTAAATTAATTGGTGCTGTAATGGCGATAAAAGGGTATTTGACGGCATATTTTAATCCTGGTGTACCATCAGGGGCATTTTGTTGGAATGTGTGAGCTTTAGGATAATATGCAAATATTGAAGCAGGTTTATCTGCTGAAAACTCCATTGTTCTACCGTGATAAATGCGATTTTTCTTATCTTTAATCGCGAGCGTGGTACAAGCGAATACTCGATTATCAATGTTATTTTCTGGCATAGTTTATTCCTAATAAATTAATCAGTATGTATGATACAAATGAGATCCATGTATAAATACAGTTATAATACAGATTATTGATTACAGCCATTTCCATAAAATATTTTTTTAATATATTGTCATTTTTATATTTAACCAAACATCAATATCTTAGGAAAAATAAGTAAATACAAAATGAATCTTTTTGGCTCAGTAAAGTGAGTTTTTTATTATGTAAATGTTTTTTTTATGATAATGAAGTGTTTCTGTGTTGATTTTTAATGTTGGTAATCCTCATTATGATAACACATTGTACCAAAAAATGATTTAAATTGAAACAAAGTATCACGTTAATTATCAGATCTAAAATTAAATTTGAATTTCATTTCTCACTTTTTATATTGTTGACTATCTTTAATAAATAAGCGTTACACCTATTCATTTCTTATTATATTTATTTTAGTAGGGTATTAATATGAAAAACAAATCATCAAATTATAATGAACTAGATGATATATATGCATCTCTCAACCTTTCTCAATCCTTACCTAAAACAAAAATCCCGCAGAAAGAAAATAATCCACGTAACGTTTTTAATGCTGTCCGTGATGAATTAATGTTAGATGGCAACTCAAGACAAAATTTAGCGACATTTTGCCAAACTTGGGTTGACGATGAAATACGCGATTTAATGGATCTTTCTATTGATAAAAATATGATAGATAAAGATGAATATCCGCAAACAGCTGAAATTGAAAATCGTTGCGTTCATATGTTAGCTGATTTGTGGTCTTCGCCTGATGCATTAAATACGCTAGGTTGTTCTACTATTGGTTCATCAGAAGCTGCAATGTTAGGTGGGCTAGCATTAAAATGGCAATGGCGTAAAAAACGTATTGCACAAGGAAAACCAACAGATAAACCGAATTTGATTTGTGGTCCTGTTCAAATTTGTTGGCATAAATTCGCTCGTTATTTTGATGTGGAATTAAGAGAGATCCCTTTAGAGGGAGATCGTTTAATGATGAGTCCAGAAGAGGTCATTAAACGTGTGGATGAAAATACTATTGGGGTTGTACCAACTTTAGGAGTTACTTTTACCTGTACCTATGAGCCTGTCAAAGCGGTTCATGACGCATTAGATAAACTGCAAAAAGAAACAGGTTTAGATATACCAATTCACGTTGATGGCGCAAGTGGTGGCTTTTTGGCTCCTTTTTGTGCACCCGATATTGAATGGGATTTCCGTTTACCACGAGTAAAATCTATTAATGCTTCAGGGCATAAATTTGGTTTGGCGCCATTAGGTGCAGGTTGGGTTGTTTGGCGTGAAGCAAAAGATCTGCCTGAAGAGCTTATCTTTAATGTGAACTACTTAGGCGGTAACATGCCTACTTTTGCGCTGAATTTCTCACGCCCTGGCGGGCAAATTATTGCTCAATACTATAACTTCTTACGTTTAGGCCGAGAAGGTTATACAAAAATTCATAACGCTTGCTACTCAACAGCACAATATTTAGCAAGGGAAATTGAAAAGTTAGGTCCTTTTGAAATGATATTTAGTGGTGATTGTAAAGAAGGTATCCCAGCATTAGCATGGAAACTAAAAAAAGACGCTAAAGTCACTTATTCTTTATACGATATTGCAGATAAATTACGTAGTCGCGGTTGGCAAGTTCCTGCTTATTCCATGCCTGCTAATCGTGAAGATTTAGTGATCCAACGTATTTTAGTTCGTCATGGTGTCAGCCTAGATCTTGCCTCACTATTAATTGATGATTTCAAACGTACGCTAGAATACTTTGATAAACACCCGGTCAGCAATCCTTTATCAGCAGAAGATGGTAGTGGTTTTAACCATAGTTAATTCTGTTCATTTTGAGGTTGAGGATCGCTATCCATTCTCAACCTCCTTCTAGATAATAATTACAGTGTAATTATTTTTTCTGAATAAATTTCAGGAGGATTGTATGGTTACATCATCAACAAACTCAGCACCCAAACAACTTACATTAGTTGGTTTTTTTGCTATTACTGCTTCGATGGTGATGGCGGTATATGAATATCCAACTTTTGCAACATCTGGTTTTAGTCTTGTTTTCTTCTTACTTTTAGGTGGATTATTATGGTTTATTCCTGTTGCATTATGTGCAGCTGAAATGGCGACAGTAGAAGGCTGGCAAGAAGGGGGCGTATTCGCTTGGGTATCAAATACATTGGGTGAGCGTTGGGGATTTGCAGCTATTTCTTTTGGTTATCTGCAAATTGCTATTGGGTTTATTCCGATGCTTTACTTCGTATTAGGTGCACTTTCTTATATTCTTAATTGGCCTGAATTAAATACCGACCCAATAATTAAAACTGTTGCAGCTTTAATTATTCTTTGGGTATTAGCATTTACCCAATTTGGCGGCACCAAATACACGGCATCTATTGCCAAACTTGGTTTTTTTGCTGGCATTTTATTACCTGCTTTAATTTTAATTGTTTTAGCTGTCAGTTATTTGATGAGCGGAGCGCCATTAGCGATTGAAATAAGCACAAAAACTTTTTTCCCTGATTTTACCCAAATAGGGACATTAGTTGTTTTTGTTGCGTTCATTTTAAGCTATATGGGCGTAGAAGCTTCAGCAACCCATGTTAACGAGATGAAAAACCCAGGACGAGATTATCCAATTGCCATGTTCTTACTAATGATAGTGGCGATTTGTTTAAGTTCTATTGGGGGGTTATCTGTTGCTGCGGTGATACCTAATAATGAAATTAACTTATCAGCAGGTGTCGTACAAACGTTCAGTGTTTTAGTCTCTCACTTCAGTAATACACTTGATTGGGCCGTTAGGATTATTGCTGCTTTATTATTGTTAGGGGTATTAGCAGAGATAGCGTCTTGGATTGTAGGACCTTCTCGAGGTATGTATGTTGCTGCTGAAAAAGGTATTTTACCGAAGTCGTTAGCGAAGGTGAATAAAAATGGGGTACCTGTTGCTTTAGTGATTTCTCAATTATTGATAACAAGTATTGCGATCATTATTCTGACTAATACCGGTGGTGGCGGTAATATGTCGTTCTTAATTGCTTTAGCCTTAACGGTCGTTATTTATCTGTGTAGTTATTTCATGCTTTTCTTAGGTTATATGCAACTTACTTGTAAACAAGCCGATAAAAAGCGAGCGTTTCGTATTCCTGGCGGTAAAAACGTTAAACTTCTTGTTGCAATGGCGGGTTTATTGCTCTCTATTATTGCGTTTGTGGTTTCTTTTTTCCCACCAAGCTCTTTACCGAACTCAAAAAGTGATGAAACTTACGTTACGTTGCTGATAGTCGGCTTTCTTATTATCTTTGCTTTACCATTTATTGTTTATGCGTGTCGTTCTAAACAAGGTAAACCAGCTAACAATATATCTTTAGTTCATATCAAAAGCCACAATGCACCAGCAGGGCATTTTTTTATTCATCCTCGTGCTCGTGCAACACATTATTTATTATTAAAAAATAGGGAAGAGACAGATAAGAATAACGTGTAACCAAAAAATAATAGGTAAAGGGAATTGCCATTAAAATGCATTAAAAAAACACCACTTCAAATAGTGAAGTGGTGTTTTCAGTTGTAAAGCGATTAATTACAGCACGTGAACAGATGAAGTATTTGTTGTACCGCTATCAACCAGGGCACCAGTAACCATAACAACACGCTCACCAGCATGCGCTAAACCACTTGCTAATGCAGCTTCTTTACCAATACGGTAGAAGTCATCAGTAGAGGCGATTTCGTTAACTAATTGAGTGGTTACACCTTTAACTAACAGTAACTGACGAGCTGTTTCTTCGTTGTTTGTTAATGCTAAGATTGGTGCAGTTGGGAAATATTTACGGATAGAACGCGCTGATTTACCACCGAAAGTTGCTACAACAATCAGAGGCGCATCTAAGTTTTCAGCCATTTCAACCGCACCGCGACAAACTGCTTCAGTTACGCGTAATTTTGCAGCTGTTTGTTTGTAATCAAGACGAGATTGCATGATACGGTCTGTACGATCACAGATAGTTGCCATGATAGTCACAGCTTCTACTGGGTATTTACCTTTTGCACTTTCACCTGACAACATAACAGCATCAGTACCATCTAAGATAGCATTCGCAACGTCACCCGCTTCAGCACGAGTAGGGCGTGGGTTTTTGATCATTGAATCTAACATTTGCGTTGCAGTGATAACCACTTTACGTGCAGCGTTACATTTTTCGATCATCATTTTTTGTGCGAAGATAACTTCTTCAACTGGGATCTCAACACCTAGGTCGCCACGAGCAACCATGATACCGTCAGATGCTTCTAAGATCTCATCAAAATTGTTTAAACCTTCTTGGTTTTCAATTTTTGAGATGATCATGATGTTTTCGCCGCCGTGTGCATTTAAGTGAGCACGCATTTCTTCAACGTCAGAACGTTTACGAATGAATGATGCAGCAACGAAATCAACGCCTTGCTCGCAACCAAAGATAAGATCTTGTTTATCTTTTTCAGCTAATGCAGGTAAACCGATAGAAACGCCAGGTAAGTTAACACCTTTATTTTCACCTAAGTCGCCGTTGTTTAAAACTTCACAAACAACTTCTTTATCAGTTACAGCAGTGACTTTCATGCCGATAAGACCATCATCAACTAAAACGGTGTTACCAACAGTTAAGTCTTTAGCAAAACCTTCGTAAGTTACAGCAACGCGGTCTTTATTACCTACAACAGTTTTGTCTGTGGTGAAAGTGAAAGTTTGACCAGCAACTAAAGCGACATCATTACCACCTTCTAATTTGATGGTACGAATTTCTGGGCCTTTAGTATCTAATAAGATAGCGGCTTTTTTGCCTGTTTTAGCGCAAACGTCACGCAGGTTTTTGATGCGGTTGCCATGCTCTTCATAGTCACCGTGAGAGAAGTTTAGACGCATAACGTTCATGCCTGCGTCCAGTAATTGATTCAGTTTTTCTTCAGATTCGGTTTTTGGTCCGATGGTGCAAACAATTTTTGTCTTTTTCATGGCAGTCTATTTAATGGTTGTATTGTAATGGATGAATAAGGATTAATGTCGCTGTTTTCTATTAACAGTATCAACGGTGCAAAACAGGGTGTACAAACTCATCTCTAATGGATAAGTTGCGCAACATGTTAATGGTTCAGCAACATCATAAAAATCTTGTCACTATTTTGTATCAAAGGTTGGCAGACATCTTACATTATAGTCTATCACGATTCATTTGTTCTGTTTTCTAAAGATGCCCGTAAATCAACACGCTGAAACCTTTCAACAAAATTATGTTTCGTATTATAGAGGTTAATTTCTATGAAGAAAATCGAAAAAAGGTAAATTTAAGTGATGTGATCAAAATACGGCGTTGATTGCTTGTTTTTTAAACACTTTGTTGCGCAATAAAATATTGCAAGCTAAATTAATTATTTTGTAGGGTAGGTAAGATGAGTAAAAATAAGAAAATAGAGAAAGAGAAATGGTGCGTCCAAGTGGACTCGAACCACCGACCCCCACCATGTCAAGGTGGTGCTCTAACCAACTGAGCTATGGACGCACTGTATTGAAACGTTGTCGAGAAATAAATGGTGCGTCCAAGTGGACTCGAACCACCGACCCCCACCATGTCAAGGTGGTGCTCTAACCAACTGAGCTATGGACGCATTATCTATTGGATGACAACGGGGACGAATATTAACGAGATGATTCGATTCTGGCAAGAGGAAAAACACAAATTTATATTCAACTGCTCGTATTTAAAGCTATTTGTTGATATTTGTGTCATTCCTTTGCCTAAATAATAGTTTCTGTTTACCGCTCTGAGCGTAATAACACCACTTCATCAGGTTGACGTTGGATCCACCAAATACGGGAACCCATCATAATCGCTGAGGCAGTTAAACCTAAAATAAAGCCAATCCAGAAACCAGCGGGTCCCATAGCTTCAACAAAGTAATTAGTACGCCCTAATATATAACCAGAAGGTAGCCCAATTACCCAGTAGGCAATAAAAGTAATAAAGAAGATAGAGCGGGTATCTTTATAACCTCGTAATACACCTGAGCCAATAACTTGCACAGAATCTGATAACTGATAAAGCGCAGCGAATAACATAAGATGAGAAGCTAATGTCACCACTTCAATATTATCGTTATACATTAACGCGATTTTTTCTCTGAAGATGATAGAGAAAATCGCGGTACAACTTGCCAACATTAGTCCAGCAGCAAGCGCTGTAATGGCTGAAATACGCGCTTGCTCTGTAGAGCGTTGCCCTAAGTTATGGCCGACACGGATGGTTGCAGCTATTCCCAATGAAAGAGGGAACATAAACATCAGTGAGCTAAAGTTAAGTGCTATTTGATGACTGGCAACCGCAGTAACGCCTAGAGGTGAAACTAATAACGCAACAACGGCAAATAGAGTTACCTCAAAGAATAAGGCTAAGCCAACAGGTAATCCTAAAAACGTAATACGCTTTATCGTGTGAAAATCCGGGCTTACTAAACGTTTCTTTGGCATAACGTCACGTTGTGTTGGCGCTCGCCGCACGTAATAACGCATCATTAAGAACATTGCCCAGAAAACGGAGGCTGTTGCAACACCACAACCAATACCTCCTAATTGTGGGGCACCAAATTTACCGTAAATAAAGGCGTAGTTAATAGGGATATTAATTAATAAGCCAACAAAGCCAATTATCATGCCAGGTTTCGTTTTAGATAAACCCTCACATTGGCTTCTCAATACCTGATAGTAAAGGCAACCTGGTGCCCCCCACATAATGGCATGAATAAATCCAATGGCTTTTTCGGCTAATTCGGGTTCTATGTCATGTTGCGCTTCAATAATAAAACGGCTGTTATAAAGAATAGCAATTACCATGATTGATAAGAAAGTGGCGAGCCAAAAACCTTGTTGTGTGCGATTAGCAATATGTTTTCGTTGTCCTGAACCATTTAATTGAGCAACGATTGGAGTTAATGCCATTAATATGCCTTGGCCTAATAAAATCGTTGGTAACCAAATAGACGTACCTACTGCCACCGCCGACATTTCTGTGGCATTTACAGCGCCCGCCATGACAGTATCAACGACACCCATTGCTGTCTGGGAAAATTGCGCGATGATAACGGGGATACCGAGAGCAAGTAAGCTACGCGCTTCTCTTATGTACTTCTGCACGCATACACCTTTATTTATTATAAGAAAACGAAAGGAAAGGAAGAGAACAAACGTCGCATCATTAAAATGACGTAAAGAGATCCTCAAGACCGCTTATTCTAATGATAAAAGTTTAATAAGCAACGAAAGAAGTTTAGCTTTTCAAACACAGGATTTTGATAATTTATTAGGTGTTTTTACGTTATATTTAACGGCAATCATCGATAAGGAATAAATACGATAATTGTTCCTTTGTATTAATACGAGCTATGTTATCCTTAATGGTATAAGCCTAAATTGAGTTTACCAATTTATCGATCCAAGGAGATGTAAGATGTTTACAGGTATTGTTCAGGGAAAAGGGCGGGTTATTGCTATCGAAGATAAAGGCGATTTTCGTACCCATATCATTGAATTACCCAAAGAGTTAGTCGGCAATTTAGAAACAGGTGCTTCTGTTGCAAATAATGGTTGCTGTTTAACGGTCACTAAAATTGAAGATACACATATTAGCTTTGATTTAGTGAAAGAGACATTACGTTTAACTAACCTTGGTGAATTAAAAGTTGGTTCTGAAGTGAATATTGAACGTGCAGCTAAGTATGGTGATGAAATTGGTGGCCATGTTATGTCTGGTCATATTGTAACAACTGCTGAAGTTGCCAAAATTATTACATCAGAAAATAATTTACAAATTTGGTTTCGCATTTTTGATAAAGCATTAATGAAGTACATTTTACACAAAGGTTTTATTGGTATTGATGGAATAAGTCTAACTGTGGGCGATGTGGTTAATAACCGTTTTTGTGTACATTTAATTCCTGAAACGCGAGATAGAACGACATTAGGTCGCAAACGCCTTGGTGATAAAGTCAATATTGAACTTGATCCTCAAACCCAAGCAATTGTTGATACAGTAGAGCGCGTTATGGCGCAACAAGCACAGCAACAAGCTTTATTAGCAGCACAACAAATTGAAAATGAAGAACAAGCTTCACATAATTAATGTTGTTGCTCTTAAAACAGAACTAAAAAAAAGCCAGTTTGATTGATAAACTGGCTTTTCTCTTTTTATAAAAAGAATAATTAGCGAGGGATCTGTAAACCGCCAATATGACCTTTAGGGCTTAGTACGATTTGCCATAGCTGAATATCTCTAGCACGAAAGGCACCAGCACAGGCATTAAGATAATAGCTAAACATACGTTTAAAACGCGGTGTGTAATTAGATTCAATATCTGGCCAACAGGCTAAAAAACGCTGATACCATGCCATTAATGTTTTATCGTAATCAGCACCAAAATTATGCCAATCTTCCATCACAAATTTACAGTCCATTGCATGAGCAATTTTTTGAATAGACGGTAAACATCCATTAGGAAATATATATTTGCTTATCCAACTATCTACATTCACTTTATCGCGGTTAGAGCCAATGGTGTGCAATAAAAACAGACCTTCTTCCTTTAAATTACGACGAACCACATCAAAATAAGTGGCATAATTTTTGGGCCCTACGTGCTCAAACATACCCACTGAAACTATACGATCAAACTTTTCATGTAAATCACGATAATCTTCTAAAATAATATTTACATCAAGTCCTTGGCATCGAGCTTGTGCCAATTTTTGCTGTTCACCAGAAATGGTGACTCCCGTTACAGAAACACCAAAATGTTTGGCTGCATAGCCTGCAAGTCCACCCCAACCACAGCCAATGTCTAATAAGGTCATTCCTGGTTTTAAATCTAATTTTCGGCAAATTAAATCTAATTTATGTTCTTGAGCTTGAGTTAAATTATCTGCGTTTTTCCAGTAACCACAGGAATATTGCATATTAGGATCGAGCATGGCTGTAAATAAATCATTACCAAGATCGTAATGCTCTTTACCTACCATCCATGCACGTTTTTGAGTTTGTAGATTAAAAAGGCGGGCTGTCGCAATTTTAACAATATCACGTAGATTTTGTGGGAGCTTATTTTCAAGACCAGCACGTAAAACTTTATGAAAGAATATATCCAGTCGCTCACAATCCCACCAACCATCCATATAGCTTTCACCGAGACCTAATGAGCCTTGTTGCAATACTCTTTTATAAAAATTTTGATTATGAACCTGAATATCATAAGGTTTTGAACCGTTGACTCGAATATCAGCGTGAGTTAGTAGTTCTGTAGCTATCCTTTCATAAGGATCATTGGAGGTCTTTCGGCCTTCTTCTACACAAGATGTACTCATATACTCTCCGGCGTAAACTAAGCGGGTTTTGAGACATAAGCTAAGAAAGAGTGTGTGCAGATTGACAGTATTAAAATGGTATTGTGTTCAATATGGGTTGAACGAATAGAATTAATAAGACAACTAATCTGACATAATCAGCTAATAATCTATTTAATGCCTCAAAATCCGAAAGAAAAATAGATAAAACGCTATTACAGCGTATGGATAAGTATAGAGACGTAAAATATTTTTCTC
Source organism: Proteus sp. G2618 (assembly GCF_009915995.1). Classification (NCBI taxonomy): domain Bacteria; kingdom Pseudomonadati; phylum Pseudomonadota; class Gammaproteobacteria; order Enterobacterales; family Morganellaceae; genus Proteus; species Proteus sp. G2618. The sequence goes on from NZ_JAABNI010000014.1 coordinate 249,555, forward strand.
TAGAAAAGAAAAAGGCTATTTTTTATAAAATAGCCTTTTTAAGATAATTCTTAAAAGAGTGGGCGTGATTATTCTGCGGTTTGAACTGTGTGTTTGGTAACAGATTTATTACGCTGAATAAAGTAGCCAACTGCCATTGGAATTGCTGTTAACGCCATAATTGCTGTGGTGTTAATCAGAGGTTGTTGGCTAATAAATGCAGATACAATAAAACTTGCTAAGCTACAAAGACCCAGTTGAAGTGCATTTTGTAACGCAGCTGCTTTACCACTAATTTCAGGATAAGCAGATAAAGCATTAGAGACTGCTATTGGATAAGATGCACCATTCATTGCAGCCATAATACAGAACGGAATTAAAATAGTTGTCAATGTTGGTTCCGTAAATTTAGCTACAAGGTATAACGCAGTCATACTGACAGCATAACCAATTAATAACAGCGGTAGCAGTGTTTTACCTGTCATTTTTGACAGTAAAATACGACAACCATAACCACCGACCATAAAGGCAATAGTTTGTGGAATATAACTTAAACCGATATCCTGTGGAGAGTAGCCCATCTTTTCAAGAATGATTGGGGAGCCTGCTAACCAAGCAAAGAAACCTGCACTACAAGAAGCATAAACTAATACGTTACCAGTGTAGAGAGGGGATTTTAGTAAAGTTATAAATGATGCAGAAGATTGGTTTGCATCTATAACTGATTTTTGTTTAATATTTTTTAGCATTAGTGTCGGTAACATGAGAACTAACGTTACGGCCATTAACAGCATAAAAATCATACGCCAGCCACCGTGATTTAATAACGATGCACCGATTAAAGGTGCAAGTGCTGGTGATAATGCAACCAGTGGCATAATTAAAGCAAAAACGTGCTGAGCGCGAGATTCATCAAAACGGTCGATGACAAGAGCTTGCCAAATAACAGCAGCAGAGCAGACGCCGAAAGCTTGTAGGAAGCGCATAGCAAGTAAGCCAGTTGCACTTTCAACCCATAGCATACCAAGGCAGCCTAAAGAGAAAAGGCTTAAACCAATAAGAAGAATAGGTTTACGACCGACTTTGTCAGAAAGTGGTCCCCAAAGTAACTGAGCAACAGCAAAACCAAATAAAAAGATACTTAAGCTATTACTAATAGCACCTTCGCTGATAGAGAGCTCACGTTGCATCATACCAAATGCAGGTAAGTACATATCAATAGCTAAGTAACCTAGCATACTCAAACCGGCTAGGTACACCATAAAGCTCATAGGTGTTTTTGATTGTGTGGATGTTTTAGAATTCATTTTATTTTCTATGCTATGTGATGTAGAACATTTTATGTATTGTAACTAAGACCTATTTTACTTGTGAAACGGGAATATTTGGTTAATGCTGTGAAAAATTTTCAAAGGAATAAACTCTATGTGGTCAGAATACTCTTTAGAAGTTGTTGATGCAGTCGCAAGAACAGGAAGTTTTAGCTCGGCTGCTCAAGAATTGCACAGAGTGCCATCCGCCGTTAGTTACACTGTTCGGCAATTAGAGGAATGGCTTGCCGTTCCTTTGTTTGAGCGCCGTCATCGTGATGTAGAATTAACCGACGCAGGTAAAATTTTCATCAAAGAAGCACGATCTGTTATCAAAAAAATGAATGACACTCGGCATCTTTGTCAACAAGTTTCTAATGGATGGCGCGGTCAATTTAGTATAGCAGTTGATGGCATTGTTAAACCTGAAAGAACACAACAACTTATTCTCGATTTCTACCGCCATTTTCCGGATATAGAACTGTATGTCTACCCTGAAGTGTTTAATGGCGTATGGGACTCCTTAGTTAATGGTCGTGTTGATTTAGCCATTGGTGCAACAAGAGCCTCACCAATCGGTGAGCGTTATAGTTTTAGAGATATGGGATTTATGCCTTGGCGCTGTGTTTGCCATGTTGATCACCCTTTAGCGAAAGCACTGCATCCATTAACGGATGATGAAATGCGACCTTATCCAAGTTTATGTTTAGAGGATACCTCACGCAGTTTACCAAAACGTGACACGTGGGCACTCAATAATCAGCGTAGAATGGTTGTTCCGACATGGGATATGGGGCTTGAGTGCTTGTTAGCGGGATTATGCGTTGGAATGGTGCCTTGGCACCGTGCTGAACCTTTAATTGAACAAGGTAAGTTGGTAACTTTACAACTGGCACAACCATTGCCAGACAGCCCATGCTGCCTGACTTGGGTCGATAAAAGTGAATCACCCGCTTTGACATGGTTGTTAGATTATCTTGGAGATAGCCAAACCTTAAATGAGGAATGGCTTCGCTAGAAATCCGATAGCTAAATAAATATGAATTAGCGACGATAGTCGATAAAAGGACCGTCAGCAACTGACCGGCGCTCAACTAATCGTGGATGAACTTCGATTGTTTGGGCGTCTTCGCGTTTATTGACGATACGATCAAGTAGCATCGATAATGCCATTTGACCTAGACGTTCTTTTGGCTGGTGGACGGTTGTTAGTGCAGGTGTAAAATAACGTGCATTACGAATATTGTCATAGCCAACAATAGAAATATCTAAAGGAACACGCAGGCCAAGTTCATCCGCAGCGCAAATTGCACCCATTGCCATCACATCACCACCACAAAAGACAGCAGTCGGTCGATGTTTTTGGTTTAGCATTTGGTACATGGCTTTATAGCCAGATTCTGGCTCAAAGTCGCCTTGTACAATCCACTCGTCTTTAACTGTGATTTTGGCTTCTTCCATGGCTTTTAAGAAACCTTGTAAGCGGCCACCACCTGTATTGCGTTCTAATGGGCCTGGGATAATACCAATATCACGATGACCTCGCTCAATAAGGTAACGACCCGCAATATAACCACCATGGAAAGCGTTATCAATAATGGTATCTGTAAAGTCACCACGCGCTTTGCCCCAATCCATGACAACCATTGGAATATTACGATAGCCCTCTAAAAGAGTAAGAAGGTGATCGGGATATTCAGAACACATGACTAATAATCCATCAACACGTTTTTGTGCCAGCATCGCTAAATAGGCTTTTTGTTTATCGAGGTTATTATGTGAATTACATAAAATCAGTGTGTAGCCTTTGCTATAACAACTATTTTCAACAGCTTCAATCACTTCAGCAAAGTAAGGAGCTTCACTGGACGTGGCTAACAGGCCAATAGATTTTGTGTGATTGACTTTTAAACTACGCGCAACGGCACTAGGTGAATAATTTAATTCTTTTATAGCGGCCCAAACTGCTGCCCGTGTGTTCTCAGCAACAAAACGTGTTTTGTTGATCACATGAGAAACAGTCGTGGTTGATACGCCTGCGCGTTTTGCCACGTCTTTTATTGTTGCCATGGTGTGGAAAACTCCTGACCTTCATTGGTCTCTTTTATCTAATTTTATGGTTTAACTGCCAGTATAGTCATACATAGGGCAAACACTGGCAATAATTTAGCGATTAGCTGTGAATTTTGTATGATCTAGCTCAAAAGTGAAAGTATTAATCAATGTTATAAATTGTGCACTGGTCGCTATTTTAGCAAATTTTGATATGTGATAATAATTAACCATGACAAGGTTATGGTTAAAAATGTGTATTATAATCATTTTGAGGGAGAAATAGATGGATACGGATCTGAAATTTGGTTTGAGTACAGCAGTAGCAGCGCTTGTTATGATTGTTTTATTTTCGACTATGTTGTTCTAATCACTGCTTTATAGAATATCCGATCAATTTAAATTGTAGATTATCGAATATCTGAATATAACAAAGGGCTCAAGGCCCTTTGTTATTTTGTCACCAAAAATGAATCTCAATCACTCACCTTTGATTATCAAGCTCAATTAAGCAAGATTAGCTTCAACAAATGACCAGTTAACCAGTGCCCAGAACTCTTCTAAATATTTAACGCGCGCATTGCGGTAGTCGATGTAGTAAGCATGTTCCCATACGTCTACTGTTAACAGTGGTTTGTCTGCTCCTGAAACTGGAGTTGCAGCATTAGAGGTGTTAACAATTGCAACTGAACCGTCCGCTTTTTTAACTAACCAAGTCCAACCTGAACCGAAGTTTTTAGCTGCAGCATCATTAAATTGCTTTTTGAACTCTTCAAAAGAGCCAAATGCTTTGTTGATAGCATCAGCAATTTTACCTGTTGGTGCGCCACCTGCATTTGGTGCTAAGCAGTTCCAGTAGAAAGTGTGGTTCCATACTTGAGCAGCATTATTAAAGATACCGCCATCAGTAGATTTGATGATTTCTTCTAAAGATTTGCTTTCTAAATCAGTACCTTTAACCAGATTATTTAAATTGGTTACATAGGTCTGGTGGTGTTTGCCGTAGTGATATTCTAAAGTTTCTTTAGAGATGTGTGGCTCAAGAGCATCTAACGCATAAGGTAATTTTGGTAATTCGAAAGACATTGCGTACTCCTTTAAACTATCTATTTCGGGTTTTGTGCCTGAAATCATTCAATCAAAAGCATTTGAATTGATGGAATGAGGCAAATGAATCACTAAGTTGTTACTATTTTGCTAATTATTTTAACAAAAATCTGCTGAAATAACAGCTAAATATCTTTTATCTATAGTTATAAGCCATATAGATTAATTATATTCATAAGAGTATATCCCTCTTGTCTGCACGTAAAGTAGCAAAAGCGCATTTGTAAGAAGAGATGTAAAAATGAAGGGGAGTATGAATTTTATTCTATTTATGTGATTTAATGAAATTTGTATATTTATTGTAGCAACCGTATTTTATATTGAAATTATACAAATAGAGTGTAGGAGTTAAAATGAGTTATAATATTGCACTATTTGATTTTCCCATTCCGAATGATTTTGAAAAAGCGTGTGAGTGCTTCGAAAAATATGAAGATGAAGATATTCAGGAATTAAGCCCATCAATGTTGTGTTTTTATCAAGAAATTTCTCATCTATATCCGTGCCTTTGCGAATTACCTGATGATGAAATAGATGATAGTGTGTGGTGTGATGGGCCTTTAATTAATAACTTTATGACCAAAATCCCAATTATTGGTTTTGTTTACTCCAAAGTAGATGAGGCTCTCCCTGTAGTTATTAAATTAGCAAATAAAATGGGAGTTTTAGTCCTTGATTGGCAGCAAGGAGCGGTATTTAATGCTAAACAATAAAAATGATATTTGTGATGATATAAGGATTGATTTAAATTTTTCGACAATGGTTTAAGTTTTTTCAATGGAGTGATAAAGCATGCATGGAAGTATTATTTTTAAGTGTTTTTCTATAAAAAGTTTAGTTCAAAGTTTATTTTTGCTTATTTTTTGTAGCGTGCTAAATGGCTGTAGCATGTTCTATGGTATTGCATGCAGTACCAGTATTTTATTTACACCGTCAGAATCACAAGAAAAAATCTATATGCCAGAAGCTGTTATTAATCAAAATTATGATCAACAGATTGAACTTGGTGTATTTTCTGGTTTAGCTCCATATTATATTGTGGAAAGTCCTGAATGGGTTACTGTTACATTAATGGTAAAAAATAAAGATGGGGAGTGGTTTTCTCTTATTACACATGAAGATTGGCAAAAGCATGTCATGCATCAAGAAGAGCGTCCTATCATTTTTGCTCGTTTACAAGGAACAGCACCTAAAAGTGGCAATGTACGGATAAAATTAAAAGCCACGGTAGGGCGTACTATGTGTGGTACAACGGATCCTGTTTTTGCTTTACAAGTCAAAGTGAGAAAAGAATAAAGTTATCCGTGATACTTAAATATATTTATTTTAATTAAGTGAAGATTGCCTAATAAGACTCGTCCATTTTATCTTATCTATAAATACTCTAACTTACTAAAATCTAAAATTATTATAAATGTTAGATTTTAGTATTGCTTGTTTGTATAGAATAATTTAATGGAATACAACTTTCAGATCACGTTCTTATCCTGTAATAAGTGTATACATCATTTTCACTACAACTAAGAATAGGAATAATGCAAATATTTGGCGAACTCTAGGAATTGGTAGGCGATAAGCAACTTTTACACCTACAGGTGCGAAGAGTACGCTGGTAATGCTTATTCCGATAAAGGCAGGTAAATAGATAAAGCCGAAATAATAGTCATCAATATTTGTTTGATTCCAACCATAGATAATACCCATGATTGTGCCTATAGAAGCAATGATGACACCAATCATTGAAGAGGTTGCAATACATTTACGTGTATTAAATCCCCAGTGACTTAAAAGAGGAATGGTGATAGTACCACCAGCAATACCGATAAAACTGGATATAAAACCAATTAAAGAACCACCACTTGTTAACGCTGATTTTGAAACAATAGGATCTTTCACATTTTCAATGCGTTCCGCTTCTTTCTTTTTAGTTAATAAACCATAGATGGTATATACCATGAAAATACAGAACACGATTTGTAATATCGTGTTTGACATTTTTTGTACCAGAAATGTCCCCACAAGCATACCAATGATGGTGCCGAGAGATAATAGAGGGAATTGCTGCCATAAAATGGCTTTATGTTTGTTATGAGAATATGCTGAAGATGCCGTGGAAAATATAATGACAGAGAATGAGGTAGATAAGGCAATTTTCATTACCATATCTGTTGGGATAGCTTGTTGACTGACTACATACATAACCACCGGAACAATGATTGCACCGCCTCCTATGCCAAGTAGCCCAGCAAAAAAGCCAGTGATACATCCCACTAAAAGAAACAGCAAAATCATGTCCATAGTTAATACTCATCAGGATTTATAATAAACCCATTTATATACATTATATCTTTTTAAGAAGGTAGTGTTTTATCTTAATGTATAGATTATGAAATTTAATGTGTTTATTTTGATATGAAAATTGTTATTTCTTCTCTTGTTACCTCTTTAATATTAAAGGATATATAGCTAAATATAATTCCAATAAAGAGATATGTTAAATATTTAATCTTGAGTTTTATAATAAATTATATTTTTAAACTACAAACTAAAATAATAATATTAATTTTATAGGTAAAACCAATCGGAATTTGACTGGCTTATTTTTATTTATTTATGGAAGTCTAGGGTGGCAAGATTTTTCTTATTTAAAATAATTTAACGAAAAGTTATAGTGCTATTTTTTATAATCTATACTGTCAGATCAAAATATTAAGCGATTTAGAAATAGTCATACATTTATACATAATGTTGGCGAGGGCGTTGTTTTATTTAATTAAAATAGATTTTTATCTTATTGGATTTATATTTTATCTATCTTTTTTTGACTTTATAAAGGAATTTGTATGAAGAAGACGGTGTTATTACTATCTATAATCACATTATTATCAGGGTGTAAAATAAACGAGGCTATTCGTTCAGTTAATAGTGCTGTAAATCAAATCGTTCCATCAATGGAATCTCCAGTAACTGAAGCGACTTATGCGGGAATATGTAAGGACTTTAGTGATAATGAGATTGCGGCGAAGAAAAAATGGAGAGGGAAGTGGGTTATTTTAGAAGGAAGAGTGACCACTATTGCAAGTTTAGAAGAAGTAGTCAGATACGACCTCTATAAACCAACACCACCTAAAGTTGTTGCTATTTCATTTAATAATAAAGCCAGTGCTTCATATACTTTAAAACCAAGTGAAGAAGATAATGTTCTTAAAATTAAGAAAGGACAAACTGCAAAAATAAAAGGTGAAATAAGCGATATTACTTATACACTGGGCTGTTTGATCCTTTTAGAGAACGGAACCATACAGTAATAAGTCATTTCAATTGAACCAATCGATTCGAGCATTGACGATTTTCTTAATTGAAATGCTCTCAGCCTCTTAATTGAGGCTTTTTATTTCTCCTAACATTTTGGTCAGTGATTATGTCAGTAGTAAGAGATGAAATAATAAGATAAAACACACTCATAAGCATCTGTAACGTATTGATTTATTTTTTATGTTTTATTGTGTGTTTTCTCACCAATAGTACTGTAATTTAGTACCAACTTATTGTTTTATATAGATAACTAAACTTATATAGAGGTTTCTAATATAAAGTGGTATTCTTCTTTCATGTTTTCCCCTATAAAGCATATCGAATATAAAAGGCTGTAAGGACTTACAAATGACGACTATTGAAAAAATTGAACGCCAGATCAACGAAAACCCAATTATTTTATACATGAAAGGTTCACCAAAATTACCAAGTTGTGGTTTTTCTGCTCAGGCAGTTCAAGCTATCTCTGCTTGTGGTGAGCGTTTTGCGTATGTTGATATCCTGCAAAACCCAGATATTCGTGCAGAATTACCAAAATATGCACACTGGCCAACCTTCCCACAATTATGGGTAGATGGTGAATTAGTCGGTGGATGTGACATTATTTTAGAAATGTATCAGCGCGGTGAATTACAAAAGTTATTAAAAGAGACTGCTGATAAATATCGTGGTGAAGAAGAAGCACAGTAATTAATTTTTATCGTTTCGGTATTGAAACGTATAAAAATAGTGAGATCTTCAGTAAAAAAGCCAGTTCATCTTTGAACTGGCTTTTTTCTGTTATTCATAAATGTACCAGAGACACCATGACTTTAAGGTGTAGGTAATGGCCATCCACCAAGCTTTTTCCAGCGGTTAACTAATTCACAAAAAAGTAATGATGTGCGATTTGTATCGTATAACGCGCCATGCGCTAATTTGCTATCAAAGGGAATACCAGCAGTGATGCAGGCTTTAGCTAAAATTGTCTGCCCTAATACCAATCCGCTTAAAGCTGCTGTATCAAAGGTGGCAAATGGATGAAAAGGATTGCGTTTTAATCCAGCTCGCTCAGCGGCAGCCATTACAAAGCTGTGATCAAAATTTGCATTGTGAGCCACAATAATGGCGCGATTACAATCTGCATCCTTCATTCCTTTACGTACCATTTTAAAAATGGCATGAAAGGCTTCATATTCACTGACTGCACCACGTAAAGGATTGGTCGGATCAATACCTGTAAATTCTAAGGCTGCTGGTTCAAGATTAGCCCCTTCAAAGGGTTCAACATGAAAATGTAAAGTGTTGTCTGGTTTTAGCCAACCTTGTTCATCCATTTTTAATGTAATAGCGGCAATTTCAAGTAAACCGTCTGTTTTCGCATTAAATCCACCTGTTTCAACATCAATGACAACAGGGTAGTAACCCCGAAAACGGTTACAAAGCTTATTGGGATTATTTATATCAGGCATTAAATTGTACTTATCCGACAAAAAATAGAGTATCGGAAATTGATAATCAGTAAGGCCAGAAAGATAAGCATGTTATCTTTCTGGTTTTAATAAAAATTATTTACCTAGAGCGTGACTTGCACTTTTGTTTTCGATGAGCTCGATTTTGTATCCATCAGGATCTTCAACAAAAGCAATAATTGTTGATCCGCCTTTTACTGGGCCTGCATCACGGGTAACATTACCGCCAGCTTGGCGAATGGTTTCGCAGGTTGCAGCAACATCATCAACTCCTAATGCTACATGCCCAAAAGCAGTTCCCATTTCGTAGCTGTTTACACCCCAGTTATAGGTTAATTCGATAACCGCACCGGTGCTTTCATCACCATAACCAACAAAAGCTAACGAGTATTTATATTCCTCATTCTCGCTAGTGCGTAGAAGTTGCATACCTAAAACCTTGGTATAAAAGTCGATAGAACGTTGCAAATCGCCCACTCGGATCATGGTATGAAGTACTCGCATATAAACCTCTTGTGTTTTTCTAATGATTAAACCCTACAGATAAACTGATGGCGGAGTACTATAACGCGTTAAAGCCCTAAAGTTCAATTTTACTACGCCTTTAACAGTTCAATAAATCATGTTGTGCAGATAATATCTCTATTAACTATACTCTATTGTAACAAACAATAGGGAGGGAAAATCAATTGCAAGAACAATTAGAATTTTTTGATATTCCTAGTCCTTGTATTGGACGTTGCGAAATGAATGCACAAGGATATTGCATGGGGTGTTATCGTAGCCGTCAAGAGCGGTTTAATTGGTCAAAAATGAATCAACATGAGAAAAGAAATATATTACGACTTTGTCAGCAACGTTATTTAAGAACATTAAAAAGAGTGGGTTCTTCAATTGAAAAAGAGAATGAACAACTCAATTTATTTTAAATGTTCCACTTATTTTTTAATATTAAAATAATAATTAACTATCTTTTTAATTCATTGTTTTTATTTATTGTAGTTATGTAGTTTATTATTTTTTCTTTATTAATATAAAGTTATAACTTTAAAGTGTTACTCTGGTTGTTTGTTTATTAACCATTTGATAATAATGCTATTTTTATTGTTTTTTAGTGTTGAGTTTAAAATAATAATAATTATTATGTAAAAAAATATAGATTAGTTTTTATAACAAGGTTATTCTTTATGGACTTTCGTTGCTAGAAAGAAATGATTTAATTACATCTGGAAAATAATTACTTATCTAATAAATAGGATTATAACTATATTAGTTATTAAAGGTAATATTTTAATTAAAAAGAATAGGTAAAAATTGCATTAAAAATGAATATCTAAACTTTGTAATAAGTTGACTGAAAATGCTAATTAAGGAGAGATAAGTGGAATCAACATTAGGAGCTGATTTAGCGCGTTTAGTTCGATTATGGCGTGCTTTAATTGATCATCGTCTCAAACCGTTAAAATTAACCCAAACCCATTGGGTTACTTTGTATAATATCAGCCAATTACCTCCAGAGCAGTCACAAATCCAATTGGCAAAAGCAATAGGAATCGAGCAACCATCTTTAGTGAGAACCTTAGATCAACTGGAAGAAAAAAAACTGATATGTCGGCATACATGTGCAAATGATCGCAGAGCAAAACGTATAAAATTAACAAAAGAATCTGAGCCTTTTATTAATGAGGTTTACACAGTAATAGAAAAAACGAGACGAGAGATATTGGGTGGTATCCAACTAGAAGAAATCGAAAGGTTAATAGGTACAATCAAAAAATTAGAAAAAAATATAAATAGGCTAAATGACTAATAATTTCAAATTTAATATATATTCTATTTAAATGATATTAATTACATGATGGTAACTATACTCTAAATAATTCAGTGCTCAGCTAGATAACAAGTGAATGAGTCACTAGGACATATAAAATATGTAACTGGTGTGAGTAAACGATGTCTACAACACTGAACTTGAAATATGACGAGTATATAACGTAAATCATTATATAGTTTGAATTGTGATAACTAGATTATATATTCGCGCTCTCTTTCGGTTACTTATTATTAAGTCATAAAATAAAACAGGCAACTTTAATGTTGCCTGTTTTTTGTTGCTAATTATTAGCGAGGAGAAACAGTTAAGTTATTTCCGTTACCGATAACGGCAACACGTTGACCTTGGCTGTAAACAGTATTATCTGCTTTTTGAACGATAGCGACAGTTCTACCGCTATCTAAACGAACTTCAATTTGAACACCCTTAGTAGTGTTTAATGCGCCTTGTGCTTGTTGTCCTGCCATACCACCAGCAATTGCACCAGCGGCTGTTGCAAGGTTACGGCCTGTACCACCACCCACAGTGTTACCTAACATACCACCGAGAACGGCACCACCAATCGCACCTAAAATATTCTCATCGCTACCCGCTTGAATATTCACTGCACGCACAGAAACCACTGTACCATAAGTAATATTTTGAGCTTGTTTTGCTTGGCTTGCGGTGTAAGTATCACCGGACAGTGAATTTGTATTCACACAACCAGTAAGTACAGTCATTGTAAAAAGACCAATAAGTAAATGCTTAAACATAGTTACTCCTAAAGAAAACCTGAGGCGAGTTGCTCAGATTATACCAATGTTATCTAGTATCAGTTATAGCTCGTTTTTTGCGTTTGTCGACACTGATTTTAATAATATATAGCTTACTATATAGTAAAGGCCGATAGTAAAAACAGAAGAGATTTCTGAAAAAAGAGAATATAACATTATATGTTAAAAATTTGCATCATCTTGATTATAAGGAAAAGAACATGATAGCAGGGCGGTACATTGGTGTGATGTCTGGCACTAGTTTAGATGGTGTTGATGTTGTATTAGCTGCAATCAATAATAAGTTCGTTGCACAACAAGAAAATCACTTTCTGCCTTACCCACAGAATCTACGCCAACGAATTTTAGCTGTTTGCCAAGGGCAACCTACTACCTTGCATGAAATCGGCCTATTAGATGCCCAATTGGGCGAGCTTTATACGCAAGCAATTATAGAGTTACTTGCAAAAGTAAAACTTAGTGCGAGTGATATTACGGCGATAGGGTGCCATGGACAAACCATTTGGCATGAGCCAGAAAGTGATATGCCATTTACTATGCAAATTGGTGACAACAATCGTGTTGCTGCATTAACAGGAATTACGACGGTTGGTGATTTTCGTCGCAGAGATATTGCTTACGGCGGGCAAGGTGCACCTTTAGTACCTGCTTTTCATCTTGCTGTATTAGGACATTCTGTTGAAAAACGTATTATTTTAAATATCGGTGGTATCGCCAATATTTCATTGTTATTACCTGGTGTTGCAGTTAAGGGCTACGATACAGGTCCTGGAAATATGCTATTAGATAGCTGGAATTGGATCCATAACCAAACATCTTATGATGATAATGGTAAATGGGCTGCTACTGGCACTGTAAACCCAATTTTATTGAAAGATATGCTTTCGGATCCTTACTTTTCGCGTTCAGCACCTAAAAGTACAGGGCGAGAATATTTCAATACACAATGGTTAAATTACCATTTAGCAAGAGTACCTAATGTTTTTCCTGAAGATGTACAGGCAACTTTAGTCGAATTAACTGCAATAAGTATTGTGCAACAGATCCAACTAAACGGTGGATGTGAACGTTTACTCGTTTGTGGTGGTGGGGCGCGTAATGGGCAAATTATGCATCGTTTAGCTTCACTATTACCGGGTACAGAAGTCGCGACAACGGATAAATATGGTTTAAGTGGTGATGACATGGAAGCGTTGGCATTTGCTTGGTTAGCCGCGCGTACTATTGCAAATGAATCAGGGAATTTACCTTCTGTAACAGGGGCATCAAGAGAAACCGTTTTAGGGGCGATTTACCCTACAAATCCTCGTTAAGCGTGATATGCTGAATGCAGTTTCTCAAAAGAGAGAGTGAAAAATGACAGAACTTGATTTTATTGACGTCGCAGATTTACGCCGTGAATATATGAACGGTGGACTACGACGTCATGAATTAACTGAACAGCCGTTAGTTTTGTTTGAAAAGTGGCTAAAGCAGGCTTGCGAAGCGCGTTTGAGTGATCCTACTGCAATGTGTGTCGCAACAGTTGATGAAAGTGGGCAACCTTACCAACGTATCGTGTTATTAAAACACTTCGATGAACATGGCTTAGTTTTTTATACCAATTTGGGTAGTCGTAAGGCGAGTCATTTAGAGCACAATCAACGAGTTAGTTTATTATTTCCTTGGTATCCCTTAGAAAGACAAGTTTGTTTTTTAGGGAAAGCAGAAAAACTTTCTCCTATTGAAGTGATTAAATATTTCCATAGCCGCCCTAAAGATAGCCAAATTGCGGCCTGGGCTTCTCAACAGTCTTCTCGCATTTCCGCAAGAGGTGTGTTGGAAAGTAAGTTCTTGGAATTAAAACAGAAATTCCAAAATGGAGAAGTGCCGTTACCGAGTTTCTGGGGTGGATATCGTGTGACATTTGATTCTGTTGAATTTTGGCAAGGTCGAGAAAATCGTCTGCACGATCGCTTTATCTACCAAAAATCACCACAAGGATGGGACATTGAGCGATTAGCACCTTAATAGTGTGTTAATAAATTTGCCTCAAAAAGTCTTTTTCTACTGGTACTTAATGTAGTGGCGCTTTATGCTATACCACTTATGTTTCACTTATATTTTAAATAGACAAAAAACAATAAACCGATGGAGTCATTGATGTCTAGCAAGAACCTAATCACACAATTGCAGGAGCGTGGGCTAATCGCTCAGGTCACGGATGAGGCAGCTTTAGTAGAGCGTTTGGAGCAAGGTCCTGTCGCTCTCTATTGTGGCTTCGATCCTACCGCTGATAGCCTGCATTTGGGGCATTTGGTTCCTTTGCTGTGTTTAAAACGATTCCAACTAGCCGGGCATAAGCCTGTGGCGTTGGTGGGTGGTGCAACGGGTCTAATTGGTGATCCTAGTTTTAAAGCCACCGAGCGCAAACTGAATACCCAAGATACTGTTCACGAATGGGTAGAAAAAATTCGTAAGCAGGTGTCACCTTTCTTAGATTTCAACAGTGGTGAAAACAGTGCGGAATTAGCAAACAACTATGACTGGTTCGGTCAAATGGATGTGCTGACATTCCTGCGTGATATCGGTAAACACTTCTCTGTGAACCAAATGATCAACAAAGAAGCGGTTAAACAGCGTTTAAACCGTGACGATGTGGGTATCTCTTTTACTGAATTCGCCTATAACCTATTACAAGCTTATGACTTTGCGTCATTAAATACGCATTTGGGTGTTGAATTACAAATCGGTGGCTCTGATCAGTGGGGTAATATCACTTCAGGTATCGATTTAACCCGTCGTTTCAATCAGAAACAAGTATTTGGTATGACCGTACCATTAATTACTAAATCTGATGGAACTAAATTTGGTAAGACAGAAGGCGGTGCGGTTTGGTTAGATCCTAAGAAAACCAGCCCATACAAATTCTACCAGTTCTGGATCAATACAGCGGATGCTGACGTTTATCGCTTCTTGAAATTCTTCACATTTATGAGTATTGAAGAAATTAATGCACTTGAAGAGGAAGATAAAAATAGCGGTCAAGCGCCTCGTGCTCAGCGTGTATTAGCAGAATTGGTTACTGGTTTAGTTCATGGTGAAGAGGGTTTAATCGCCGCTAAACGTATTACTGAAAGCTTATTCTCTGGTGCAATTACAGACTTAACACAAGCTGACCTTGAGCAATTAGCACAAGACGGTATGCCAACTATTGAGTTAGAAAAAGGTAGTGATTTGCAACAAGCGCTGGTTAACGCAGAATTAGTTCCTTCTCGTGGTCAGGCTCGTACAATGATTGGCTCTAACGCAGTTTCAATTAATGGCGAAAAACAGGACAATCCTGAATACGTCTTTGAAGAAAAAGATTTCTTATTTGGTCATTACTCCATTTTACGTCGCGGTAAAAAACATTACTGCCTCGTTATCTGGAAATAATTGACAGTAAAGGGCAGCCGGTGAGTTGCCCTTTTTCTTAATAACAATAAATAAACGTATATACCTCGCCTATGATGATAAAGCTTGGGTGTTGTGTGTATTCACAATAATCGGTTTATGTCATGAAAAATATACTCTCTATTCAGTCACATGTTGTTTTCGGTCACGCAGGTAACAGCGCCTCTGAGTTCCCAATGCGTCGTATGGGGGTGAATGTTTGGCCTCTAAATACAGTGCAATTTTCAAATCACACGCAATATCCAGAAAAATGGACTGGGTGTGTTATGTCAGCAGAGCACATTACTGAGATTGTTGATGGTATTGCCGCAATCGGTAAACTCTCACAATGTGATGCAGTGTTAAGTGGTTATTTAGGATCGGCTGAACAAGGTTTGCGTATTGTTGATATTGTGAAAAAAGTGAAACAAGCGAATCCTAACGCATGGTATTTCTGTGATCCTGTAATGGGACATCCTGAAAAAGGGTGTATTGTCCCTCCTGCTGTTTCAGGTGTACTGTGTGAAGAAGCATTACCTATCAGTGATATTATTGCACCTAACTTATTAGAGCTTGAAACATTAAGTGGTGGCAAAGTCCTTCATAATGTTGATGAGTGCGTAAATGCTGCTCGTGAATTGTGTAAACAAGGCCCTAAAGTTGTATTAGTAAAACACTTATCACGTGCTGGATATCGTCATGATCGCTTTGAAATGCTGTTAGTAACCGCGGAACACAGCTGGCATGTTAGCCGTCCATTAGTCGATTTTGGTGAGCGTCAACCTGTGGGTGTTGGTGATTTAACCAGTGGTTTAATGCTGGTGGATTTACTCAAAGGTGTTGAATTACAAACCGCATTAGAGCACGTTGCCGCAGCAGTTTATGAAGTGATGCTAAAAACAAAAGAGATGAATGAGTATGAACTGCAACTAGTTGCTGCTCAAGATCAAATGGTGCATCCAACACATAGATTCTGTGCAACACAATTAGATTAATAGTGCTATAACAAGCTTAAAAAAATAGCTCAAATTATTTTATATAACTTGAGCTATTTAAATCAAAAGTTACTCTTTAATTAACCCTTCAGTTACTAGTGCACTGTGTACATTAGGGCGTTGTGCAATACGTTTTAGGTAGTTTTGTAGATGTGTTAAATCAGTTAAATCTAAACCAACATGTGGCGCCCATTGGCTTAATGTGAATAAATAGGCATCAATAACCGTAAAATGCTCACCACATGCACATTTTTGTTTGCTCAATACATCATTAATATAAGTGAATTTACTTTTTAATTTAGTTTTAACGACAGGTATATAGCTTTCAGGTGTATCTGGTGAAAATAGCGGGCCATAGCCTTTATGTACTTCACTTGCGAGAAAGTTTAACCACTCAATTTGATGGTAACGTTCTAGTGATTTTGGTGGTGCAATTAAATTTCTATCAGGTTTTAAGTCTGCAAGATATTGAACAATTGCAACACCTTCAGTCAAAATATCACCATTATCTAATTGAAGAACAGGGACTTGGCCTTTTGGATTGATGGTTAGAAAGTCTTTCCCCGACTCTGTCTTCTTAGCCTGTAAATCGATACGCTCTATTGAAAAATCTAAACCTGTTTCACGTAAAACGATATGAGGGGAAAGCGAGCAACTACCTGGCGTGTAGTACAATTTCATGTTGAATAGCTCCCTATCAATAAGGTGGTGAATTAACTTACAGATATCAGAATATCTTCATTAATATAAGATGATAAAAGGTTCTAAGAAATTAGCAAACTCAAATGATGCGAATAAAAAAGGCTTTTGTAAATCTGTGAACAAGGCTGTTAATTGATGAAAATATACGAAATAAATACTCCTTATATTAATAACATATAAGGAGTATTTTATTATGACTCTTCAAACGAAGGTAAGAATGAAATATCAAGGTAATAAATTTTGGGATTCTTTTTATCAACATAGACTGTAACAAGCTCTCTATTAATATAAGGTGTGGGATCAAAGAAGATATAACCACTCTTGTAACGAATCAATCGATTGTTTAATGTATCATGATAATCAGCAATAATTTGATAGGGAGAGCGGTGATTAAAACTGATATTACTATTAATAATAATTTCAGAAATTTTCACATTAATAGGCATTCCATCACGTTTTAATCGTTGATCCCTTGTAGCTCTTCTTCTGATAAAATACAAGGGGATAAGCCCTATTGATGCAAATACCAATCCGAAAATACTTAATATAGTCCCAGCACCATATAAGCCTAAAAAGTTGTTAATAGTCGCTCTTTGTGGATCACTTGGGAGATAAATAACATTAATTTTTTCACCAAGATAAAAGCGGGATTGACTGCCACCTTCTGGTGAACGAAACGTTATTTCTCTATTATCTTCAGTATAGAATTGAATAATAGGGTGATAAAAATAGTTACCATCAGAAGATTTACTCACATTTTGGTCAATAACAACACCAGTTGTTTCTATTCCATTCCTTACTACATTTAATTCAGATTTAATAACAAATAAAGCTACAACAAAAATAATCGCACCAATAAGAGCAAAAATATAAAACAGAAATTTAAATTTCTTCATACATTAAATCCTTTTATTAATAGATTATTATCTTATCGCTAATATACAAAAAGATTATAGGAATAAGCTAAAAAACAAAAGTGAAATCTATCTAATACGTAGCATTATTAAAAATAAAAGGGATAAGGGAGATATTAGATAAAAATTCGATAGTTAATGGAGTTAAGAAGAGTAAAAATAGTAGAACAACATAAAAAAACCAGCCTTAACAATGAGGCTGGTTTTTATTATTCATAGAATAGAATTATTTCAGTTCTAATTCATTCATAGCAGCGATGCTGAAACCACCATCTACGTGAACGATTTCACCTGTAATACCACCAGATAAGTCAGAGCATAAGAATGCTGCTGTATTACCTACATCTTCGGTTGTTACAGTGCGACGCAGAGGAGTGACTGACTCGCAATGGCTTAACATTTTACGGAAATCTTTGATACCAGATGCCGCTAATGTACGGATTGGGCCAGCAGAGATACCGTTAACACGAATACCTTCAGGACCCATAGCATTTGCCATATAACGAACGTTAGCTTCTAAAGAAGCTTTCGCCAGCCCCATAACGTTATAGTTAGGGATTGCACGTTCAGCACCTAAATAAGTCAGAGTTAACAGAGCTGAGTTTGGATTTAGCATTTCACGGCTTGCTTTCGCCATAGCAACGAAGCTGTATGCACTGATGTCGTGAGCAATTTTAAAGCCTTCACGAGTTACTGCATTAACGTAGTCGCCATCTAATTGGTCAGCAGGAGCAAAACCGATAGAGTGAACAAAACCATCATATTTTGGCCAAACTTTTGCAAGTTCTGCATACATAGTATCGATGCTTTCGTCTTTTGACACATCACACTCTAATACGATATTTGAGTCTAATGATGCTGCAAATTCTTCAACGCGTGGTCTCAGTTTTTCATTTTGGTAAGTAAATGCAAGTTCTGCACCTTGGTCACGCATAGCTTTGGCAATACCATAAGCAATTGATAATTTACTAGCAACACCAGTAATAAGAATGCGTTTGCCGGTCATAAAGCCCATAGCTGTATCCTTGTTTTTTCGTAAATCGCGATAATAACATCATTCACAGTTTTATTTATCTGTTAGGTTATCACGCTTATTGTTAATAAACGTGGCTGATTCTACCACGACATTTGTAAATTTGTTTAATTTCCCTAGCACCTCCGAGGAGTTAAGGGAAAAGGGTGAAATAATGTGCAATCAACATTATGCCTATATTGTTTATACTTAAATTAAATCTTGGCGCCAAGCTTCTGCTGTTAAGGCTTCACCAAAGTGACTAGCGACTAATCTTCGTGTGACTTCATGTAATGGCGATGCAAGAACTTCTGCTGTATTGCCACGTTCAACGACTTCACCATTATCCATCACAATAATTTTATCGCTAATATGTTTTGTCATGCCTAAGTTTTGTGTCACATAAATATAGGCAATATTATGAGTCTCTTGCAGTTCTAACATCAAATTTATAATTTGTGAGCGCAAAGACATATCCAGCGAAGCTATAGCTTCATCGGCAATAATAACTTGAGGTTGTAATATTAATGCTCGTGCAAGCGCAATTCGTTGGCGCTGGCCTGATGCAAACATATGAGGATAATAGTTTGCATGTTCAGGTAAAAGGCCCACTTGGCGTAATGTTTGATAAATTCGTTTCTCACGCTCAATTGCACTTAAGTCTGTATTCAGGCGTAAAGGGATTTCTAATGTTTGACCGATACGCTGGCGTGGGTTTAATGAGTTAGTGGGATCTTGAAATATCATTCTAATTCGCTGACTACGATAAGGGTAATCACCAAAAGTTAGTTGATGTCCATTAATAAAGATATCACCACCCGTAGGCTCAGTTACACCTGATAGCATTCTCGCGAGTGTAGATTTTCCTGAACCATTAGCGCCAATAATGGCTAAAGTTTGCTTGGGTTCTAGCGTAAAACTTATAGGCTTTACGGCTTCTAACTGTTGACGCCGAAATAATCCAGTACGATAACGAAATGTCTTTGATAGGTTTTTTACCTCAAGCAGTTTATCGAACATCAGTTGGCTCCACATTTAATGGAAAATGACAAGCCACGGCATGGTTTTTAAATAAACGTAACCGAGGTGCTTCAATACATTGTCGCTGTGCATAAGGGCAACGAGGCCCTAAACGGCAACCCACAGGTAAATGCTCAAGTGAGGGGATTGCACCGGGTAATGTATTTAAACGGCTCTTATGTGCCAATGAGTTGGTAAAGTCAGGAATAGAGCGGATCAACGCTTGAGTATAAGGATGATAAGGTGTTATTAACAACTCGTCAGGGGATGCTGTTTCGACAGTTTGCCCACAATACATAACCGTAATTTTATTCGCCAATTTACTCATCCATTGCAAATCATGGCTAATCAACAAAATGGTCATATTGTTATTTTGATTGAGTCGAGTCAGTAAACGAAAGATTTGGGTCTGTGTTGCGGGTTCCATTGCATTAGTAGGTTCATCCGCAATCAGTAATCGAGGTTGATTTGCAATAGCAATAGCAATCATCACTTTTTGGCATTCACCCTCAGTTAATTCATAAGGGTAGCTGCGCATAATGTCTTTATGATCTTTAATACCCACACGGTGCAATAATTCAATTGCGCGGCGTTTTCGCCAATGAAATCGTTGCCACCAATGTCCTTTAAAAGTCCAGCCAGGAATTGCCTGTATAAGCTGCTGCTCAATTTTTGTGGCAGGATCAAGACAAGATTGTGGCTCTTGGAAAATCATTGATACATTATGGCCAATGACACGACGCCGTGCTCTGGGTGATAATTTAAGTAAGTCGATATCATCAAAACGGAAACGATCGGCTGTCACGTTGATATTATCTTTCGTAACGCCACAAATTGCTTTTGCAATTAAGCTTTTACCTGATCCCGATTCGCCAACAAGGCCTCTCACTTCACCTTCATTTAAGGTAATAGAAACACGATCTACCGCTTTTACTGGGCCATCGGGAGTCATAAATTCAATGGTTAAATTGCGTATATCCAATAAAGGCATTATTCAACTCCCTCATTTATTGCACGCTGTAAACCATCACCTAAAAGGTTCACCAGTAAAACGCTTATCATAATAGTGGCGCCCGGAATTAAAACTGTCCAAGGAGCAACATAAATTAACTCTAAGGAATCGCCTAACATCGCTCCCCATTCGGGTGAAGGAAGTTGAGCACCTAAATTGAGAAAACCTAATGCTGTAATATCAAGAATAGCAATTGAGAATGCGCGTGTTAATTCAGAAACTAATACAGGCGTGATATTAGGTAGTACGGTGTACCATAAAATGGAAATGTTTGATGCACCATCAAGTCGAGAAGCAATCACATACTCTTTGTTTAATTCATCATTAACAGCAGAGTAAATCATTCTGACTAAACGAGGTAACAGCGCCAACCAAATCGCTATCATGGCATGACCAAGACTTGTTCCTACAAAAGCTACAACAATAATAGCAAGTAGCAGGGATGGAATTGATAATAAAGTGTCTAATATATGATTAAGAATGGCGGATTTTAAGCCATGGGTCATGCCTGCAAAACAGCCGATAATTAATCCCATTAGTGTTGCTGCAAAAGTGACAATAAATGCGCCACCAAAGGTCATGCTTGTACCAATTAAAATTCGGCTAAATACATCGCGCCCTAAATCATCTGTACCAAAAAAATAGGAGACATTGCCGTTTTGATACCAAGACGGTGGCGTTAGTTGATGACCAAAAAACTGTTGATCAAGCGCATAAGGCGCAATATAAGGGCCTATAATACTGAGCACTAAGAGAAAAAGAACGCCATAAAATCCTACCATTGAGATAACGTCTTTAGAAAAACATTGCCAAATCACCGCTGCAGGTGTGGGTGTTTTTTTCTCTTTATAAAATTGGCTATCTAAAGGCATATCCCACCTTGTGTTTCATCGGGTTGCTCATTGCGCCCACAATATCGGATAAGACGTTGACGATAATGACCATTGAACCCACCAACATTACACCAGCTGAAATAGCAGAATAATCTTGTTGGCGGATTGCTGTGACTAACCAACGACCAAGCCCTGGCCAGTTAAATACAATTTCTGTCACCATAGTGAGTGTAAGCATGGTAGAGAACTGTAAGCCTAATTTAGGGATGATAGGGGGTAAAGCATTATGAAGAATATGGCGACGAATAATTGTAAAACGTGAGAGACCTCGAGTCGCGGCTGCCTTCACGTAGTTTTCTGACATAATTTCTTCCGTACTGTTTCGCATTAATCGAATAACTTCAGTGGTTGGTGCAATAGCCAGCGTTATTACGGGTAAAATTAGATGTTGTAATACATTAATGATCATTTGTTGGCGATAAGGTGAATCAGATAACCATGCATCCACTAATGCAATGCCAGTAATAGGTTGCAAGTTATAAAGCAAATCAATACGACCTGAAACAGGTAGCCAACCTAATTTTAATGAAAAGAATAGAGTTAACAGCAATGCAAGCCCAAATACAGGGACAGAAAAACCTAAGAGCGCGAAGTTACTGATAATAATATCAGCGGATTTATTACGCCAAACCCCAGCAATAATACCAGCAGGAATACCTACAATAAGGGCAAAAAGAAAGGCTAATGTGCAAAGCTCCATGGTTGCTGGAAGTGCTTCCACTAATTGTGCTTTTATAGGTTCACCATTGATAGAGGAAATACCAAAATCAAAGTGGATCATATTATGGGCATAAAAAAAGTAGGCATCGGTGAGTGATGCACCACTTAACGGGGCATTGGGCGTGTAATAGCTGAGGCTAAAGCTCACTAGCGACAAAAAGAACAGAGTCACAAGTAATAAAAGTAATCGACGTATTGAATAAATAATCATGGATTATTCTATAGCCTCTTTCTTGTGATTTTGTTCGTTTACTTCTGCCTCTCGATAAACACCAGCAAAAGACGCATTACCAAAGGTACTTAATACCAATCCTTTAATATCATAACGATATGCTTGCATACGTAAAGAATTAGCTAAAGGTAATACCGGTAACTCTTGAGCAAGAACATCCTGAGCTTCATGATAATAATCCATTCTTGAAGCAAGTTGCTGACTATAAAGCGCTTTTTTCAAAATATCATCAAAACTAGGTAAACACCAATGACTCAAGTTAGTTTGTGAGCCAATGGCTGCACAGCTAAAGAGAGGACGGAAAAAACTATCGGGATCGTTACTGTCAGTTGACCAACCAGATAGGGTCATATCATGGGTGCGATCCATCATACTCGTTTCTTGATATCGACCTTCAATAGGCCGAATATTCATTTGAATACCAACTTGCGCTAAGTCTGCTTGAATAAGTTCAGCCATTTTTAATGGGCTTGGGTTATAAGATTGCGAAGCGCTAGGTACCCAAAGATTTAATTTCAGCCCATCAAGGCCTAGTTCTTTAAGGATTTGTTTCGATTTCTCAGGATTATACTCTGTAATTTTTGCTCGGTTATCATAAGCCCAAGATGCACGAGGAAGTACTGATGCTGCCGTTTCAGCCGTACCATAATAAATAGACTCCATTAAACGTTCATTATTAATGGCATAAGCAATAGCTTGACGAACTTTAAGATCATTGAGTGGTGGTTTACTGGTGTTAAAGGCTAAATAAGCGATATTCATACCAGAACGCAACGTTAATCTTAGTCGCGGGTCGTCACGTAAGACTTTTAATTGGCTTGCCGCTGGATAGGCTAGAACATCACATTCACCCGTGAGTAATTTAGATATACGGCCTGTACCACCTGCACCCATATCAATAACAATCTGTTGCATCTTTGGTTGGCCTTTCCAGTAATCTTTATTTCTAAACAAACGAACAAATTGTCCCGGCTGATATTCATCTAAAAAGAAAGGACCTGTTCCTACTGGTTTCCAATCAAGCAGCGATTGATCGCCTGATTTTTCTAAATTCTGCGCGTATTCAGCAGAAAGAATAGGGGCGTAATGTGTTGCTAAATGCCATAGAAAAGAAGCGTCAGGCTCTTTTAAACTAAATTCTACCGTATATTGGCCTAGTCTTTTTATCGATTTGATATTATTGGCAAAACTTAAGCTGTCAAAATAGGGATATTTACCGCCATTAACTTGATTGAAAGGATTTTGTGGATTAATCATCCTTTCAAAACTAAAAATAACATCATCAGCGGTAAGTTTTCGTGTTGGTGTAAACCAAGATGTTTGTTGAAAAGAGACATTTTTACGTAAATAAAAGCGGTAGGTCGCGCCGTTATCTAATGCTTCCCATCGAGCTGCGATTTCAGGGATCAAACGATAAGTGTAAGGGTCAACATCTAAAAGACGGTCATAGAGCTGTGCAGCTAGAGGATCAATAATTAATCCACTACTTGATAATTGTGGATTAAAGGTATTTACACTGCCATCAACACAATAAACAAAGCCATTTTGATTAATTGGAGTTGGCTCAAGCGTTATAGATGGCGCTTGTGTTTTGGGTGCTACATCCGCGATACAAGTTGCACTTGTAAAGGTGAGTAGCAAAGTACCAATAAATAAAATAGGGCGCATAAATAATGTCTTTTAGAGAAACGATTTTGCTATTGTAACTTAAAAAACTTTCTATCCCCAAATAGTCAAAAAAAACAAAGTGAGAAAAATTCTCAATAAAATGCTTTACAAACGCTAATGATAAAGATTATCATCCGTATTGTCCTTTGTCGGTAAGAGGTTTTCCGTCAAGGGCACGACATTGCTCACATTGCTTCCAGTATTTTTTTACTAGCCAGCTCGGGTGCTGGCTTTTTTTTTGTCTACTGTTTACTAGATTCTCTAGTGATTTAAAAAACTAAATTTATCAATATATTAAGTTATTATTTGATGCTTTTTAATTAACCCTCTAAATTGATCGTAGCTTAGTGATAATTTTTCAGCCGCCTCTTTCTGGTTATATAAACATTCTTTTAATGCTTCATTTACTAATTTTTTTTCTACATCATTTTGCCATTGGCGTAAATTCAACGGTAATGTAGGTATTGAAAAATTTTCTTTAGATGAGTTTTTTAATATGGGTGTTTTTGGTGTTTGAAGTCCAGCAAAGGGATCAATAATAATATTATTGAGTACATTATCACTGGTTCCATGACGATAAACTGAACGTTCAACAACATTTTTTAGCTCACGAATATTACCTGGCCACGAATAATCCAAAAGTACTTGGCACGCATTATCACTAAAACCAGGAAAGAAGGGTAAACCTAACTCTTGACACATTGAGATAGCAAAATTTTCAGCAAGCAACATAATATCTGCTCGTCGCTCTCTTAATGGCGGGAGCCTAATCACATCAAACGCCAATCTATCGAGTAAATCGGCTCGAAATTTACCTTCCTCTGCCATTGCGGGTAAATCTGCATTTGTCGCGCAAATAAGCCTAACATCAACATGTAGAGATTGACTGCCTCCAACACGCTCTAAATGACCATACTCAATGACGCGCAAGAGCTTTTCTTGTACAAGCATAGGCGCTGTCGCCAGTTCATCAAGAAAAAGAGAACCGCCATCAGCACGCTCAAAACGGCCTTGATGACGATTTTTAGCGCCCGTAAAAGCACCGGCTTCATGACCAAATAGTTCAGAATCAAGTAAATTATCATTGAGTGCAGAGCAGTTGATTGAAATAAAAGGCCCTTGCCACCAAGGAGCAAGATAGTGTAATCGATGAGCGATCAACTCTTTACCTGTACCTCTTTCACCAATAATTAATACAGGTTTTTTTAATTGAGCAAGTGCTGAAGTTTGTTCTAATACATCAATAAATTGATTATCAACGCCGATTATTGTCTCTAAATTCTCATTCATTGGTTAAATTCACCATATTGAGGTATTTTTTGCCAGTTTATCAGGTGTTCGAAAAATAGGCGAATAATATAAATCGCTAATTACTAATAGTTTAAGTGAATTTCAAAAGTTGGCACGCAAATTGTATTAATTAAAGTAAGCAGGGCGTTACGACAGTGCGCCAT
This sequence comes from Proteus sp. G2618, assembly GCF_009915995.1. NCBI lineage: Bacteria > Pseudomonadati > Pseudomonadota > Gammaproteobacteria > Enterobacterales > Morganellaceae > Proteus > Proteus sp. G2618. The sequence continues at coordinate 275,415 of NZ_JAABNI010000014.1, forward strand.
TATTGAAATAATTCAACGTTACTAATTAGCATAGCTATTAAGGATGACATCATGGGTATATTTTCACGTTTTGCTGACATTATTAATGCCAACATCGCTTCTTTATTAGATAAAGCGGAAGATCCTGAGAAAATGATCCGCTTAATGATCCAAGAAATGGAAGATATGTTAGTTGAAATTCGCACAACTTCTGCACGTACTTTAGCTGAAAAGAAAGGACTAGAACGCCGTATCGAACAAGCTGAAAAACAGATGAAAGACTGGCAGGATAAAGCAGAGTTGGCTCTTATTAAGGAAAAAGAAGATTTAGCTCGTGCGGCATTAATCGAAAAACAACGTGTAGCATCAGTTAATGACACATTGAAACACGAACTCATTATTATTGATGAAACGTTAACTCGTTTAAAAGGTGAAATTAGCGAGTTAGAAAATAAACTGACTGAAACACGCGCAAAACAGCAGTCTTTAGTTGTGCGTCATCAAGCAGCAAACTCATCTCGCCAAGTTCGTCGTCAATTAGACAGTGGCAAAATGGATGCAGCAATGGCGCGTTTTGAGCAATTTGAACGCCGCATTGATCATATGGAAGGTGAAGCTCAAAGTTACGGGTTAGGTAAAGAGAAATCATTAGACCAACAGTTTGCTGAATTAAAAGCTGATGACGAAATTAGCGCGCAATTAGCGGCATTAAAAGCTAAAATCAATATCAACAAAGAGTAACAGCAAGCGTAATAACCATCTTATAAAGGATATGTAATGGGCTATATATTTCTGGGAATACCACTGACCATTTTTATTTTGTTTATTCTCCCTATCTGGCTGTGGTTGCATTACAACAGTCAGAAAGGTGGAGGTAATGTTCAGCTAACCCAACAAGAAATGCAGCGACTGAGCGCGCTGGTGGATAAGGCTCAGCAAATGCAGGAGCGCATTAAGACATTAGAACAAATACTTGATGCAGAACATCCTAACTGGAGGCAATCATAATGACGATGCAGAGCAAACAATTGTATCGCTTGCCACAAGAGGGCGTGATCCGTGGCGTATGCGCAGGCCTAGCCCATTATTTTAATATTCCTGTTTTACTTGTCAGGGTTATTGCGGTGATTGCGCTGTTTGCTGGCTTTTTCGGTTTAACTATTATTGCTTATCTTGTCTTAAGTTTCTTTATGGAGCCCGCTCCTGCTAATTACCAGCAAGGTGAAAATCAGCAAGAGAGCTTAAAAGAAATTTTAAGCGGAGTTGATAATCAATTGATGCAAGGTGAAAAACGTTTACAACAAATGGAACGTTACATTACTTCTTCTACTTATCAGTTAAATAAACGCTTTCGAGATTTGTAATATTTTTGCCATTTAATCACATAAGACGCTCCTAAAATGGAGCGTCTTTCTTTCAAGTCGTTTGTCTTTTCAACGCTTATATTATGAGAGAGTAAAATTTTTGATTGAGGAGCGTATTGTGAATTCTAATCAAGTATTCGTTTCTTTAAAAACAAATAAACTCACCCAATTAGCCAAAAAAGGGTTAACATTTGGGTTAATGTTATTCACTTTATTTGGGCCAGCAGCAATTACAGGCGGTATATTAAAAAGAGTAAGTAGCAAACCGCTACGTTGGCTGGTTCTATTGATAGCTGAACCTGTTATTAAGGCAGGTTTAAATAAGCTATCGCGTCAAGTGTCTTGGGAGAAACATGAAACGCCTACAAAATGAACTTACAGCTTTTATTAATCGCGGTGTTGATAGACATCTTCGTTTGGCCGTAACGGGATTAAGTCGAAGTGGTAAAACAGCATTTATTACCTCGTTAGTTAATCAACTTATTAATGTGCACACTGGGGCGCGTTTACCGCTATTTTCGGCAGCACGAAATAAGCAGCTACTAGGTGTAAAGCGTATTCCTCAACATAATTTAAATATTCCCCGTTTTACTTATGATGAAGGTATGGAGTCGCTTTATCATACGCCTCCAAGTTGGCCTGTTCCTACTAAAGGGGTTAGTGAAATTCGTTTACAGCTTCGTTATCGTTCTAATGAATCTTTAACACGTTTTATAAAAGAGACATCTTCACTTTATTTAGAAATTGTTGATTATCCCGGCGAATGGTTATTAGATTTACCTATGCTCGAACAAGACTATTTTGAATGGTCAGATCAAATAAATAAGGTCAATCGCCAAAGAACATCACCAGAACAAAATTGGCAATTACTTCTTAAAAAGTGTGATCCCTTTGCACCAGCTGATGAAACGTTATTAGCTGATATTGCCTCTGCTTACACTGATTATTTATTAGCATGTAAAAAAGAAGGGCTTCATTTTATTCAACCAGGACGCTTTGTATTACCGGGTGAATTAGCGGGAGCACCTGTTTTGCAATTTTTCCCTTGGGCTGATTTACAAAAATATGATATTGCTAAATTAAAGAACGCAGATAAACGTACTAATATTGGCATGCTTAAACAGCGTTATGAATATTATGGACAGCATGTGGTAAAAGGCTTTTATCGTGATCATTTCCAAGGATTTGATAGACAAATTGTTTTGGTTGATTGCCTACAACCTTTAAATCAGGGAGCGGATGTTTTTAATGATATGCGCCAAGCATTAACACAATTAATGCGCAGTTTTCATTATGGAAAAAGAACCTTACTTAGACGCTTATTTTCACCTTGTATCGATAAACTTTTATTTGCAGCCACAAAAGCTGACCATATCACTGTTGATCAACATGAAAATTTAGTGTCATTGCTCCAACAGCTTATTCAAGATGCTAAACAAAATGCTATTTTTGAAGGGATCAGCATTGATTGCATGGGGCTTGCTTCTATTGCAGCGACTGAAAGTGGGATCGTTGATCATCACGGTGAAAAAATTCCAGCATTAAAAGGTTTCCGCTTAAGCGATAACAAACCGTTGGTGTATTTCCCTGGTGAGGTTCCTAAGCGATTACCTGAAAAAGCATTTTGGGAAAAACAAGGTTTTAGTTTCGAATCTTTTAGACCACAGCAAATATCAAGAGATAGTGCGGTTCCTCATATTCGTATGGATAGTGCAATGGAATTTTTGTTAGGGGATAAATTAAAATGAATGAGCCATTAAAATCGCGAATTGATTTTAAAGAGCCCATACTTCAAGAAGAAGTCATCTTGAAAAAAGGTGTTGGCTTTAATGAAAATGAGCAATTTTTACCTATTGATCCACAATTAGATGAAGAGAATGAAGGGCAATTAGAAGGTGATGTTCAATCAATTTTAAAACCGAAAAAAAGTGTCTGGAAACGGTTATTAACGATTGCGAGTACCATTTTAGGGGTTAGTGTTATTGCTCAAACTGGACAATGGATTTATGACTCATGGACAAATTCTGACTGGATTGCGTTGGGTGCAGCCAGTGCAGGCGGGTTAATTGTTGTTGCTGGAATAGGATCAGTTATAACAGAGTGGCGTCGTATTTATCGTTTACGTCAACGCGCAGATGAAAGAGATAAAGCAAAAGAATTACTTTATAGCCATGCGATGGGGAACGGTCGACCATTTTGCGAAAAGCTCGCTAAACAAGCGGGTATTGGCTCTCAACATCCAGCATTAATTCGTTGGCAAAGTGCATTACATGACACACATAATGATAAAGAGGTATTAGAACTTTATAGCCAACTTGTTCAACCTATTTTAGATAAACAAGCAAGGGCCGAAATTAGCCGTTCTGCCGCTGAATCAACCTTAATGATCGCGGTTAGTCCACTAGCGATGGTTGATATGGCCTTTATTGGTTGGCGTAATATCCGTTTAATTAATCGCATAGCGGAAATTTACGGTATCGAATTAGGCTACTATAGTCGTTTAAAACTCTTTCGCCTTGTTCTGGTTAATATTGCATTTGCGGGTGCGACAGAACTGGTTAGAGAAGTCGGAATGGACTGGCTTTCACAAGATCTTGCAGCTCGATTATCAACAAGGGCTGCTCAAGGTATTGGAGCCGGTTTACTAACGGCACGCTTAGGAATAAAAGCAATGGAACTATGCCGTCCTTTACCGTGGATTGATGATAATAAACCTAAGTTAGGCGATTTTAGAAAAGAGCTAATAGGAAAATTAAAAACTACAATTGGTGGCAAGAAAAAGGAATAAATTATTATTCTTACCTTTTAGCAATTTTAAATAAAAACCGTAGAAACCTTTCTGCGGTTTTTTTGTATAAAAATTAGCAAAAGTATTGTTTATATAAAATAACCATAATGAAGGAAGTCATAAGATATTATTTTAAAATAAGGCGTTAAATAATATAAAGTGTTTTTATTATTTTATTGGTAATGATGTTATTATTTTAATAAGAAACTATTGTGATAAAGAATTTTAAGAAGAATAAGTTCTTATGTAAAAAAAGATGATTTTTAACTAATTGTATTTAAATGTTAATGTGTGTTCCTGTAGTGAAATATTTGTAATTTTAATCATAATATTCCTTTTTCGAAAGAAAATAGTATTGAGTTTAGTATGATAAATAGCGTTAAATATCACCACAAAGACGTACCACAGAGCTATTTTCTCAATATATTTTCAAGTGTCTAATTTGTAAGCGACTTGCTATTTAATAAATAGAGAGGTTTTTTATTTATAAAAAATAGAAAAGTGGCTAATAAATAATCCTTCTAACTAGGTTAAAATATGAAAGAAATACAAATGTCAGTAATAAAAAAACTTTCTAAACAAAGGCGTCAACTCTATTTGAGTTCGGCATTTAATGTCTCAAATATCGATAACCAGCTCAGCATTTTAATCCCTATTCTTAGTGAGACGATTAGCGAGATTAAAAAGAGACAATACCAAAATCAACCTAAGTCATTTCAAATAAAAGAGACATCCCAATTTTTTGAATATCTGAGTGAGTCGGATAAGAGAGAAAAGGCAATAAATGCATTAGATTATCTCCTTTTTTGTTTTGATAATGGATGTAAAACTATCAAAAAGGTAATCCGTCGAGAATTAAGCCCTTTGGTAAAGGATGTCGAATATCTTATCGATTTTGAACTAAAAAAAATAATAAAACCCTCTTCATTTTCGTTATTCGGCTTTTTTAAAGCATAAATAATCTTGGTTAAAAATCAGGAGATTAATTTAGTTGTGTAAAAATAAATGCTAGTAGTGTCAACCTTTGCTGACAAGCCTCTTTATTTCGTTGATATTTATGTATAATATCTAGAATTAGTTCAGGGTCACTCAGTATTAAGAAGGTTTATAATGCGTTTAGAGGTCACTTGTGAAGATCGCATCGGGTTAACCCGTGAATTATTAGATCTGCTAGTATTAAAAAATATTGATTTGCGTGGAATTGAAATATTCCCAATAGGTCTTATTTACCTGAATTTTTCACAGATTGATTTTGATATTTTTCAACCGTTGATGGCGGAAATACGTCGAATAAATGGTGTTATTGATGTGCGTACTGTTGCATTTATGCCATCAGAGCAAGAACATCGTGCAATTTGGACACTATTAGAGTCTGTCCCTGTTCCTGTTTTTTCTATTGATACCAAAGGCAAGGTCAAGTTACTCAATCCTGCAACAAGACTGCTTTTTGGTTTATCTCCAGATGACCATTCTGAGAAAACATTTAATCAATTTATTCCAAATTTTAATATTCATCGTTTTTTAGAACAAAAAGAGCACTTTATCCAAATGGTGCCTATTACTGTGAAAAAACAGAATTTTGAAATGGAAATAGTCCCAATTAAACTTACGGATGATAACCAATATAATCATTGTGTTGGAGCTTTTGTTTTACTGAAATATCATGAAATTATTTATGATCATCCTAAATTAGTGGCTAATGATCAAAGTGGGTTTGACCAAATTATTGCCGTAACACCTAAAATGAAGCAGCTTATTATTCGTGCAAAGAAAATGGCAATAATGAATGATCCATTGTTATTAGTGGGTGAAACAGGTACAGGAAAGGATTTATTGGCAAAAGCCTGCCATTTACTAAGTAACCGTTTAAGGTATCCATTTCTTGGCTTAAATTGTGCGTCAATGCCTGATGATGTTGTTGAAAGTGAGTTATTTGGCTATGCAGCAGGTGCTTATCCTAATGCTATTGAAGGAAAAAAGGGCTTTTTTGAGCAAGCTAATGGTGGCACTGTTTTACTTGATGAAATCGGTGAAATGTCACCGCAAATGCAGATCAAACTTCTACGCTTTTTAAATGACGGAACGTTCCGCAGAGTGGGCGAAGAAGAAGAAGTTAATGTCGATGTGCGTATTATTTGTGCTACTCAGAAAAACTTATGGGAATTAGTACAAAAGGGATTGTTTAGAGAAGATCTCTATTACCGATTGAACGTATTAACACTAACATTACCGCCATTAAGAGAAAGAAAGGACGATATAATTCCGTTGGCAACTCATTTTATTAATCAGTACTGCCAAGAACAAAAGATGGGAGTACCATCTATTTCTACCGATTTCTCAAATTATTTAATGCAATATTCTTGGCCGGGTAATATTCGTCAATTACGGAATATTGTTTACCAAGCAATGGCACAGTTAGTCGGAAATACATTACGTGTTCAAGATATTACGTTACCTGAGCATACGGATGAAACATTATTTGATGAGAACTTATTAGAAGGCTCGTTAGATGAAATGACAAAACGCTTTGAAGCTTCTATTTTAACGCGTTTATACCGTGATTATCCAAGTACACGTAAATTAGCAAAACGCTTAGGCATTTCTCATACTGCTATTGCGAATAAGCTAAGAGAATATAATCTTACGAGTAAAAAGGGTGAGAAGTCTGAAGATTAATTGAGTAGTAAGATTTTGTGCATAATAAAAATAGACGAGCATAATGCCCGTCTATTTTTTTATCAGTATTATTTTAATGCGTTTAATGCATCATCATAATTTGGTTCAGTTGTGATTTCATCAACCAACTGGGTGTAGATAACAGTGTTATTTTCATCTAAAACAATTACTGCACGGCTCGTTAAGCCAGCTAATGGGCCTGATGCAATTGCAACGCCGTAGTTTTCTTTGAATTCAGCACCACGCATTGTAGATAAAGTCACAACGTTGTCTAAGCCTTCTGCACCACAAAAACGTGCTTGAGCAAAAGGTAAATCAGCTGAAATACATAAAACAACGGTGTTATTTAATTCATTTGCAACTTTATTAAATTGGCGAACGCTTGCAGCACAAACACCAGTATCTACACTTGGGAAAATGTTTAGAACTTTACGTTTACCTGCAAAATTCGCTAAAGAAACATCATTAAGATCTTTACCAACAAGAGAGAAATCTGCAGCTTTTTGACCTACTGCTGGGAAATTACCCGTTAGTGCCACTGCATTTCCTTGTAAAGTAACTTGATGTGCCATTGTTGTTCTCCTTTATTAGTTGTCAGACTAACTGTTATTAATACTCATTATTAACGATAATTCTCGTTAATGCTTAACCATTATTAAAATTTGCCACTATTGGCATAGTCATCACTAAAAACATAAAAATTTATAAAATATTTGTAATCAGTGATTGTGCCTTTTTATCAGGCTCTTATAATTGTGCTGTTCATTCTCATACAGATTACAGGACGAAACAGACATGCGCAAAATATTCGTCATCTCATGTGCACTTGTCGTTCAAGGATTGCTCACATCGCAGGTAAATGCGGCAGTAGTCCCCGTAGGAACGATACTCGATAAAAAGCAAGAAGTGGTTCGACATTTGAAAGATGAGCCTGCATCACTTGATCCTATTAATGCAGTAGGATTAACAGAAGCTCAAGTGCAACGTGATTTGTTTGAAGGGTTGACGATAGAAGATGAGTATGGACGACCCATTCCGGGAGTTGCTCAGAGTTGGCGCACAGAAGATAATCGCGTGTGGATCTTCACTTTACGTGATAATGCAAAATGGTCCAATGGTGAAAAAGTAACAGCAACAGATTTTGTCTATAGTTGGCAAAGGTTGGTTGATCCTAAAAATCTTTCACCTTTTGCATGGTATGCCTCACTCGCATCGATTGAAAATGCACAAAAAATTATTGATGGAGAATTAAAACCAACATCATTAGGTGTAGAAGCGATTGATGAAAAAACACTAAAAGTCACGTTAGAACGACCAGTTTCTTATTTTCCAAATTTGACGACTAATTTTTCGTTATATCCTGTACCTCGTCATAGTATTGAAAAATATGGTGCCGAGTGGGTTAAAGTTGGCAATTTAGTCGGAAATGGGGCTTTTGTTTTAAAAGACAGAGTCGTTAATGAGAAGATTGTATTAACGCCAAATCCTTATTATTGGGATCATAAAAATACAGTATTAACTAAAGTCACTTTTGTGCCTATTAATCATGAATCACATGCGACTAAACGTTATTTAGCTGGTGATATTGATATTACAGAGTCGTTCCCGAAAAATTTATACCATAAATTAATGAAAGATATTCCTAATGAGGTTTATATTCCTGACCAGTTAGGAACTTATTATTATGCTTTTAATACTCAATCAGGGCCAACAAAAGATATTCGTGTACGTAAAGCATTAGCGATGGCGATAGATAGAAAAATTATCACTGATAAAGTATTAGGAACAGGGGAGAAATCAGCAAACCGTTTCACACCTGATGTAACGGCGGGCTTTACCCCAGAACCTACAATTTATGATGAATACAATCAAGATGAATTAGACAGTCAGGCTAAGATCTTGTTAGCGGCTGCTGGATATGGCCCTCATAATCCATTAACACTCTCATTGTTATACAATAATTCAGAGAATCATCAGAAAATTGCTATTGCAGTTGCTTCTATGTGGAAGAAAAAATTAGGAGTGAAAGTCGAATTACGTAATCAGGAATGGAAAACATATATTGATAGCCGAAATTCGGGGGATTTTGATGTTATAAGGGCATCATGGATTGGTGACTATAATGAGCCTTCTACTTTTTTAAGCCTATTAGGTTCTAAACACACCGGTAATATTTCTAAATATCAGAATAAGCAATATGATGAAGTGTTAGCATTATCTAGTATGGCTATTGATACAAATGAGCGAAATAGTTTGTATAACCGTGCTGAACAAATAATTGCTGAAGATGCACCAATAGCACCTATTTATCAATATACAAATGGGCGATTAATAAAGCCATGGCTAAAAGGTTATCCAATTAAGAATCCAGAAGATGTTGCATATAGCCATACGCTTTATATTCTAAAGCACTAACATAGAAACTAAATTAAAAGTTTAAATTATGCCTCAAAGTTAATATCTATTTTGGGGTGTTTTTTTATTTTTATATACAAATAGAATGTAAAGAAGTTGTGATTTATACGTTTGCATGTATCAATAATAAGAAAACTAAAGAAGTATGAGAAAATAGTAGAGAGTGTCAATAAAAAAGAACCCCTTTAAAAAAAGGGGCGTAGCAAAATAAAGCAGGGTGATTTATTGTCTGGATATAAATTATATTCTTAAGGCTTTCTTTGCACGCTTTTTATTGTATCTAACTGTTACAGTAATTAATAAAATATTATAACAAAAAAAATCCCTCTGCTATAAAAACAGAAGGAGACTCAAAAGGAATAAACATTGCAAGTGATATGTTAATACATTTTTATGGTATTGTTTTGACCAATTGTGCAATGTGCTTGATGTTAAATATTATGTTTTGTTTTATTTATAGATATAAATACTTAATTGTAATAAAGCCTAATATATTTATTATGGTGTTTGAGTAATTTAAAAGTAGAATTATCCATTCATTTTTCTTTATAATTAAATTAAATTATGGATTGTCAATAATTATTAGAAAGTCGTTTAAAAACGGAATCCTAGAGATAATTGTAAAACACTTAATTCAAGATGTCGCTTATTTGCTGTGGTATCAGAGTAAAGATAGCCCAAGCTAAACGAGATATCCTTAACAGGATTATAATCGATGCCAATTTGACCAATTACACTTGTTGTATTTACAATATGAGAGTCTGTTGTATTTATTTTAGAGTGATGTTTGTCTTCCTGATATTTTAATTTATTAGGACCCATTTGAGCATAAACAGAAATTTCAGGTGTTATTCTATAAGTTGGGCCGATTAATAGGCCTGTGGTTTTGGTTCGGTATTTTATTGTTGACGGTGTGGTAAAGCGTGGATCAATAAAATATTCTTTATGATTTGTATTTAAACGCAGTAGAGAAATTAATATTCCCCAAGTATTTTCTGTTTCATATCGATAACTGATTATCTCTCCTTTTGCGGTGTCACCTTTTATTTTGCCGTAAATATAACCAGCAGAGAGGGTATGTGTTTTATCATTGGCATGTAATGTAGAAGAATAAGATAAAGCAAAGCTAATTAAAGTAAGGGCTAATTTATTCATTGTAGGGTTTCTATGTTGATGTGTAGAACGCTATTTTTAGTAAAATAAATGTTGAATTTCAATATTAATTGATTGAAATTACTCTTAAAAAAAGTTTGTTTGCTTATTTTTAAACTCAATAAAAATAAAATTATTATAAATAGCCAATTATTAATTAATATAAAATTTATTGATAATTTCAAGTGGTAATATAACGATGTGTTATTATTTTAATGGTAGGTAGCAGAAATTGAGTGTGATAGGTGAAAATACTCACAATAAGTTTTAATACCTATTGTGAGCTAGATTTTAGAGTGGTGTTTTATTTCTTATCTACAACTTCAATCAGTGTATATTTCACACTTGGTGCATCTGCTGGAGGGTTAGGAATATCTGTAACATTAACTTTTAATGTGTATTCAGTTCCTGCTTTATATTCAAAACCATCAATATTTTGATAGAACAAAGACCATTCGCCAGAAGGTAACTCTTTCACTTTCATACACTTCATTGGTGCGACACCAACACAATCATACAGTTGTGAATCTACTAGAAGCGTTTTTGTTGTTCCCGTAGTAGGTGTTGTATTTGCACTTTTAGTTGAAGTTGCATCATTGCATCCAGCTAAAAGCAAAAATAAAGGAATAGCGATAAATTTTTTCATATTGATGACCTTATTTTTAGGGTGCAATAAATGTATTAAAGAATATTTAGTATACACCAGACAGATAATTATTATAAATTACAGCAGGTAATTTTTTTCCTGTAAACAAAATAAGTTACCTGCTGTTATTCTAAGTATTAATATCCTAACGTAACTATCAGTATTTAATTTAGTGTAATAATCCTAAAGTGATGAAGATAAATAGAAGTTTTAGATGAATTAAACAAAAATAGGGTTGATATACAGATAACTAGAAAAAAGTATAGAATAACAACTCAAAACATAACGTTATAAAATGAAGGTAGATCAATCATATTTGACAATTGAGCATTGAGTTTAAGTATTACCTTTAAAAAGCAAAAGTTATGGAGGAAGCTAAGTGAAAACAATTAATGACTCTGTTATACAAGATTCAGATGCTATTTACATAGCACAACTTAATGGGCATGGAGGAGTAACAGAAATCACAGCAGAGACTGTTGCAACAAATGAAAAACCATACTGGGTGCACTTAGATTACCGTAAACCACAAAGTGCTCAATGGATACAAGAGACAGAATTACTTCCACCAATTGCTAAAGATATATTGCTTGCAGAGAACGTCAGACCAAAAGCACAACGCATTGGTGAAGGTATCGTTATCAATCTGCAAACAATTAATAATAATCCTAATGATCGACCAGATGAGCTTGTTGCTTTTAGAATTTATATTAACAGTCAAACTATCGTTTCAAGCCGTCACCGCCGAGTTAATTCTGTAGATTCTGTTATTCATACTTTAGAACTAGGTAATGGGCCTGAAAATAGTGGCGATTGGCTAATTACGATGGCTGATGCTGTGACTGATGAAATAGGCGAATTTGTTGAGACTTTGCATGACCAATTAATTGAATTGGAAGATATGATCCTTGATCAACAAATACCCGCGAGAGGTGAACTCGCATTATTAAGAAAGCAGTTAATAGTTTTACGTCGCTATATGGCGCCTCAGAGAGACGTATTCTCAAGACTTTCTATTGAAAAATTACCGTGGATGAGTGATAGCGATAGAGTTACGATGTTAGAAATTTCAGAAAGGCTTTCTCGACGTTTAGAGGATTTGGATAGTAGTATTTCTCGTACCGCGGTGATTGCTGATGAAATAACATCAATGATGGCTGATGCGATGAATAGACGTACTTATACGATGTCGCTAATGGCGATGTTATTTTTACCAACAACATTTCTAACAGGGCTATTTGGTGTCAATTTAGGCGGAATACCCGGAAATGAGTTTCCTTATGGTTTTACCATCTTTTGTTTATCTCTCTTTGTTTTGATTGTGATTGTTACTTGGTGGTTAAAGCGTAGTAGGTGGTTGTAAATTTTCAGCAAATTAATCGTAACTAAATGGATTTAAAAAAGAATTCTCTAACCCTGTTTGAGATATATCAATTTTTTAAAATAGAACATCTGGCATTATAACTCTCGCAGGTGAATACAACGTTGAGCGATGAACGTTGTGCTCCATAATTGTAGTTTTTCTCATATTGAGTTCTTAATACAGAATAATTGACCATTATTACACCGATGTTTATTAACATCGGTTTTTTTTGCTTAAATTTATTGTTGGCTATTATTTAGTCATAAAAATCCTAAGCCCTGAATGTAAGGCTTAGGAGATAGTGCATTATTTCACTTCAACAATATCGAGTTTGTTTTGGCTAAAGTCAGGACGTTCGTCATCTTCTTCTTGGAACATCACTGGAACGGTTGGAATATCGTCTTTATCAAAAGCTAAGTCGCCACCATTAATGACTTCATCACCATGCTTGATGTTAACAAAATCAAATAATTGAGTATCACATAAATGTGAAGGGACAATATTTTGAGTTGCTCTAAACATAGTTTCAATACGACCAGGATAACGTTTATCCCAATCTCTTAGCATCTCTTTAATTACTTGGCGCTGAAGGTTAGGCTGTGAGCCACAAAGATTGCATGGAATAATTGGGAATTGCTTAGCTTGTGCAAAACGCTCAATATCTTTCTCACGAGCGTAAGCTAGAGGACGAATAACGATTTGTTTGCCATCATCACTCATTAATTTAGGTGGCATACCTTTAAGCTTGCCACCATAGAACATATTTAAAAATAATGTTTCTAAAATATCATCACGATGGTGACCTAAAGCAATTTTAGTTGCACCAACTTCTGTTGCTGTGCGATATAAAATACCACGACGTAAACGTGAGCATAAAGAGCAGGTTGTTTTACCTTCAGGAATAATATCTTTAACGATCCCATAGGTATTCTCTTCAACAATTTTATATTCCACACCAAGCTCATTTAAATACTCAGGTAGAATATGCTCAGGGAATCCAGGTTGTTTTTGGTCTAAATTGACTGCAATAAGTGAAAAGTTAATTGGCGCACTTTTTTGCAGATTCATTAAGATAGAAAGTAGCGTGTAGCTATCTTTACCACCAGAAAGGCAGACCATGATTTTATCGCCATCTTCAATCATATTAAAGTCAGCGATAGCTTGCCCAACATCGCGGCGTAAGCGTTTTTGTAGTTTGTTGAAATTATACTGCTCTTTTGGGATGCTCATTTTTTACGGTTCTATATCGTTGCTGATTATTCTGTAACTTGCTAACCAAGGCTTTGTTCTTCGCTGTTTTGATACCTTAACAACATGATAAATCAATAAAATATCTTATAGGCTCAAATGATAAGTTGTGTGAAAAACAAAGTTATTTATGGCAAGAAAATTGATAAGTCGACAATGATACCAGATGGTAGGGTGGTTTCGATATAGATAACTACAGTTAAGCGCTTTCAAGGTGGTAAAAAGTAAGAAGTAATAGCCTTATATAAACTGAATAAGGCTATTAAATTTTTTGTGCCACGTAGCGATTATTATAGGAATAAACCTTAGTAAGACGTCGTTGGTAACTCATGTAAAATAGAGTTTTTTCTGCGTTGAGCAGTTAATTGTGACAATTCATTATCAGAAACAAAGATTAAGGCGTCTTGAGGACAAAACTCAACACAAGCAGGGCCCTGCTCTCTATGATTGCATAAATCACATTTAACGATATCAATTTGAAATTGCTGGCCAAGATCTAAACAAGAGGTAGGCGCTGAATGTGCTTTTTTCTCAAGCTCAATGACTCCAAATGGGCAAGCTAAAAGACAAGCTCTACACCCAATGCAATTTTCAGGGTGCGTTTCGACAAAGTTTTCACCACGCACTAATGCTTTTGTCTGGCAAGTTTGGGCACAAGGTGCATCTTCACACTGATGGCAAACAGAAGCTGTAAACTGATGCATTAATTTAATAATGCGGATCCTTGGATGAAAATTCTTTTTATTGAGAAAATCATTTCCATTTTTTTCTGATGTATGACCGACTGAACAAACAACTTCACATGTTTTACAGCCAATACATTTTTTAGAGTCAATAACAATTTGGCTATTCATCTCAATACCTATTTATAGAGCTATATACTTTATAATATATCGATAGGTAAGTTATTTTAGTAATATTAATCAAATTTATATCGAATAAATTAGGTTAAATAATAACAATAAAATAAAAAACACTTATTTAAACTAAATTCAAATGAGAATAAATACTATTTAATAAGATAATAGGAATGTAATTTTATAAATATACGTAAATGATCGTAGATAAAAAATGGCAATCTTATTTCGATTGCCATTTCTCTAATTAGTATCTGTTATTAAAACTTATGATGTTAATGTCGCTAATTTAGTCGCAAATCCCATAAAGAAAAGCCCAATAACACCATTACCTAGTTTAGCGATATTTTTACGTGAGCCGAAGAAGCGAGCAAGGGCGACACCACCAAATATCAGAAAAGAGAGATAGATAAAGCTAAAGGCTTCAAGCATGGAAGCCAGGATTAAATAAGATAATCCCGTATGTGCATAATTAAAATCGATAAACTGAACAAAAAATGAGATATAAAATAAAATCGCTTTAGGATTAGTCATACTTAATGTAAGTGCTTTTCTAAAAACGTGTTTCTGTACAGTTGTTGTTTGTTCTGAATGTACTTTTTTGGAGAAAAAAGTTGCATGAATAATTTTTATTCCCAAATAGAGAAGGTAAAAAGCACCTAAAAAGCGAACAATAGTAAAGAGTAAAGGAGAGGCTTTTATTACAGATGCAACACCAATAAAGGCGAGAAAAATTAAAATAGCATCACCTAAGAAAACACCAAATGCAGCACGATATCCATCACGAACACCGCCTGATGCGCTTGTTTTTAGCACATAGAGTGTATTGGGGCCAGGAACAAGAATAATAAAAAACATGCCTGCAAGGTATGTCCAAATATTGAGTACACCAAATTGTTCAAGCCACATGTTAACCCCCCAAATCTCACTTTCTCTGCATTACTTAATGAATTGCTATTATATAAAGAGAATCCACATTATTTAAACGCATATTTTCATTCATACAGAAGATAAATGTTTGATGCTTACTGCTTTCTGGCTAAAACGGTACCTCTTTACCACTTCAACAGATTACTGAACTGTTTCACCTTTGTTTCCAAAATTGGTTCACGATTAAAAAAATGATAGGGGTTCAAATAGAAAAATAAAACCTTACAAAGGAAAATTATGGTTTTTTCTCAAGTAAATAAAATAAGCTTACCACCTACAACAGGTTTTCAAACACTATTTCAACCTGTCATTACAGATGTTGCTGAGCACCTTTCCCAATTATTAAAAGAGAATTTACACAGCATTTATGTTTATGGGAGTGTTGCTAATGGATGTGCAATAGCAGAAAAATCAGACTTGGATATTTGTTTGATTTTAAAAAATAAAATAGATAAATTTGAAAATCAGCAATTAGATAAAACAAGAGTAATGCTAGGTACATTATATCCTATTGTTAGCAAAATTGATTTCGATATTGGTGTTTTAAGCAAAGTCTTGGCGCCTAACAATTTATACAGTTGGGGATATTGGTTAAAACATCATTGTCGCTGTATTTTTAGTGATGAGTTAACGGAAATAACCAGGGCAACCCATACTTGGTTATTTCCTGATGGTATCGTTTTGAAATGTACAGAAGAGATAGAAACAGAACATTATGATAATGACGCTCAATGTCCTGAACATTGGATCACTTGGGAAATTGTCGAATCGAATAACAAACCTATCTCTCCTTATAGAAAAGAATTTTTTAATTTATGTCAGCAAAGCTTTTGGTTAAAAATGCAACTTTCTAATAATAAATAAAAAAGAAAGCCACTTTATAAGTGGTTTTTTTATACGTATTAAAATTAATAAAATAACTTATTTCCATACTGTTTTAAATTTTAGATTAAATATTAATTAACATTTTATAGACTAAGATAAGTTAATTTGACTTAGTGAGTTTTTTTTATCCTAATGATTAAGCATAAATAGAACGACAATAGTGGTTTTAAGAAAATTAAAACTGATGAAGATTAAAATTAGTCTTTTTTTCATAATGTTATGATCTTAATATTTACTTAATAATAGTGAAAAATAAGGTAAGTTTGTTGTTGAGAGAAATGGTGTTTTAATTATAACTTTAATCATAAGATTTTCTTTATAAAATATTATTGTTAATGTATTATTCATAAATAAATTTTATTGAGTGTTACACTCAATTTAACAAGAGAGCTAAATTATAATTTAGTTCCATTTGTCTATCCTTTTGTTTTTATATAGAGAATAAAGATGCGTCGTAATTTATTTATTTCAACTTCACTGTTAGCTATTTCTACACTTTCTTTTAATGCACAAGCAGCATTAGATAATACTTTATCTGTGGGTTATGCCCAGACTTCAATTAAAGTTGATGATAAAATGGATGATGATCTTAAAGGAATTAACTTTAAATATAATCATGAATTTGATAATAACTGGGGAGTTATTGGATCACTAACGTATACAAAATTAACTTATAATTATTATGGCCGCTGGGGAAAAATTGGTTCAACTGAAATTGATTATGTTTCATTAACAGCGGGTCCTAGCTACCGTTTTAATGACTATTTTAGTGCGTATGGTTTAATTGGCCTTGGTCATATTAATCAAGAAGATAATTTTTTCTATGATAATGACAATGATAAGTTAAGTAAATCGTCTATGGCTTATGGATTAGGTTTACAAATCAATCCAATTCCAAACGTGGCCATTGATGCATCTTATGAATATTCAAAAATAGATGATGCAAAATTTGGTACTTGGATATTAGGTGTTGGTTACCGTTTCTAGTATTAATCTGATAAATAATATTTTAAAAAGGTCACGTTATGTGGCCTTTTTTGTTTTATATGAATGTAAATACTTATCGCTATATTAGGGATTTTGTTTTATCAAAACTTATTTAATATACACAATATGTGTGTTTTTTCTTTGGGTGGCTTGACTGTTAATAATGGATCTCTAAGATGCAGTATTTTATGGAGAGAGAAGTATGTTAACTATAATAAAAGCAGAGCCTTTGCACTATGATGAAATGATTGCAGTTTGGGAATCATCAGTTAGAGCCACACATACATTTCTATCTGAAGATATCATTTTGTCTCTCAAAAAAGATATTGTAGAACAGTATTTTCCTATGCTTAATACCTATATTGCGATAGACGATAATAATGTTATTCACGGGATCTTAGGTACAGCAGAAAATAAGTTAGAGATGCTTTTTGTCGATGCGAATTCTAGGGGGCATGGCTGTGGTAAATTGCTTACAACTTTCGCAATAAATACACTGCATATTGATGAATTAGATGTAAATGAACAGAATCCTCAAGCAATTGGTTTTTATTTTTATATTGGGTTTGAGCAAATAGGACGTTCTGAATTAGATGGACAAGGCAATCCTTTCCCATTGTTACATTTAAAATTAAATAAAAATAAGTACAAATACTAAATAAAAAATATTAAAGATACAAAATAGGGAGGGGAATAAAAAAACCTCTCTTTTATCTTATATAAATAACAATTATCCACTTAAATTTGATTTATGTCGTAATAATTCCTCTGCTTTAATGAAATAATTTTTTCATAATTAAATAAATTTAACACAACAGTGGCATAGTTATGAACAAAACCTTAATTGTTATTTTATCTTTATTTTTACTACCAGCTTGCTCTGAATCACAAGAAAATAAAGTTATTGAATATTGTATGGATACATTAAATGTCTATAGTAACGTGAGTAAAGATCAATGTTTGTGTTTTTATAATGAAACGAGTGATAAATTTTCCTCAACGGAAATAGATAGAATGGTCAAATCACCCCCCATAAAGAAAGAAAGCACACTCACAAGAGAAGGCACAATGTTTTTAACTATTGCTCATTCATCCAAATGCTTTGAGTAACAGTTATTACGCGTAATAAGTGACAATAATCTAACAAAGAATAAGTAGTAAATTAAGTCACTTATACCGAAGATCATTGCCTCTAAAAGCAAATACCACAAAATTGATAAACCCATCTCTATAAATTGAATATATTACCACTGTTTTTATATACAGTTTTTTTGTAGGTTTACCTTTATTGTAAATTGTGAGGAAATTATGTCAAAGCTTCGCTTATCTTACCCAAAACTCAGCCCTCAAGCTTATGCTGGTTTAATTCAATGTAAAACCGCACTAGAAGGTAGTTCATTGGATATAACGTTGATTGAACTTGTCTATTTAAGAGTGTCTCAAATTAATGGCTGCGCTTTTTGTTTGGAGATGCATAACAACTCATTACGTAATCATGATGTTGATCAAAATAAGTTAGATGCACTAAATGGTTGGCAAGTGAGTGAACGTTTTACTGATAGAGAGCAAGCTGCATTATTATGGGCAGAGGCAGTCAGTAATATTTCAGCGAAAAATACAGATGATAATATTTATCTGCAGGTTAAAGCATATTTTACAGACATAGAAATGAGTGATCTGACATTGGCAATTGGGTTAATGAATGCCTTTAATCGTATTGCTGTGAGTTTGCGTCAGTAATGAGTATTATCTATGCAAATTATATATCATTAAATAATGATAAAAGAGAAAAGCGCCGATAGAGCGCTTTTAATTTTTTAGGTTTAATTTTTACCAAAGATATTGCATAAAGGGTAAATAAGCAAAAATTAAAGCAATAAGTATAAATAAGATACGAAATAACGTTTTTTGTGTTTTTATTGTGGCGTAAAGCATTACTATAATAATAGCTACGCAGACATACCAGTAAAATGCACCAAAGAAAGCTAAGGCAAAAATAGCATCAATAATAAAGTTACTTTTACTTATTTTATTTCTCTCTGAAATAAAAAATCACCCGCTAAAATATAAGCAGGTGAAGATAAAAGTGATTATGATTTCCAAATAATATGGAACATAGGTTGTAATGGATCGCGGCTAATTAGGACACGACCAAAAATATCATCAATATCGGAATCATCGTCTGGAGCAAGACCAATAATTACTTCGCTAAAACGGGCTGATGTGACAGGCAGGCCAACAATAAATTGCCAATCATTACCTAATGGAACCACTTCAGCTGCGCCTCTTTCTTCAAATTGCAGGTTAAACAATAATTGATCTGCAACATCTAAATTATCCGCTGCTTGGGCTAAGAATAGATCATAAGCTTGTTCTAAAGCGTCGTCTTCACTGATTAAAGTTGGTTCATTCATGGTAATGCCTGTCTATTATTCCAATAATTATCGCGTTATTTGTATCGCATTTTTACTAATTTAGCACGGTTATCTGTTACCCGTTTTTTTAGTAGTCTCTTGATTATAACATTTCTGTTATAGCAGAGGACTAAAGAAATAGCAGATACGCTCTAATACACGATTTAAGAATGGTCGTTTTTCCCATTCATCCATAGTTAATTCTGTCGAGCGAGCAATATAATCATATTGAACAATGCTTAAATCACAGCCAAAACCTTCATCATCAATGACAACGGTAATTTCAAAATTTAACCACAAGCTACGCATATCAAGGTTAACTGAACCCACCATACTGAGTTGTCCATCAACCATCACGCTTTTGGTATGTAATAAACCATCTTCAAATTGGAATATTTTCACACCAGATTCGAGCATTTCAGTAAAGAATGAACGGCTTGCCCAACGTACAAGAAATGAGTCATTGCTACGAGGAACGATAATACTTACATTAACACCTCGCATCGCAGCGGTTGATATTGCATGGGCAAGATCATCGCTAGGTACAAAATAAGGTGTTGTCAGTACTAATTCTTTTCTCGCAGAGTAAATGGCTGTAATAAGTGACTGTTGAATTAGCTCATCAGGAAAACCTGGGCCTGAGGCGATGACTTGTGTTGTATGGCCGCTTTCTTGTTCACAAGGCATAATATTATCATCAGGAGGAGGGGGTAAATGGCGCTCACCAGTTTCCATTTCCCAGTCAAAGGCATAAATCATTCCTAATGTGGTCGAAACAGGGCCTTCCATTCTGACCATGATATCAATCCATTGACCTACACCAGAATCTTGCTTGAAATAACGAGGATCAACCATATTCATACTTCCTGTGTAGGAAATATAGTTATCAATCAATACGATTTTTCGATGTTGACGCAAATCCATGCGGCGTAAGAAGAAACGGAATAAATTAACATGTAATGATTCAACAAATTCAATACCCGCAGCTCTCATTACATCTGGGCCGTTAGTACGGAAGAAATTCCAACTACCCGCAGAGTCAACCATGACTCGGCATTTTACACCACGCTTAGCTGCTCTAATTAAGGCGTCGGTTACTTCATCAACTAAACCACCTGATTGCCAAATATAGAAAACCATTTCAATATTGTCACGGGCATTATTAATATCGCGTGTAATTGAATTGAGCGAATCTTCACAGGTGGTTAAAAGTTCAATTTTGTTACCTTTAACACCTTTAATACCTTGGCGTTTAGAGGTTAATTGGAAAAGAGGCGTTGCCACATCGCTCGTACTTGTAGCAAAGATATGCTTACATTTTTTCAAGTCTTCAAGCCATGCAACAACTGAAGGCCACATCTGCTTAGCATGTTCAACACGTCGTTTTCCTAGATGTAATTCACCAAAAGCAAAATACGCAATAACCCCGACTAATGGCAGGATGTAAATGATCAATAGCCATGTCATTGTTGATGTAACAGGTCGTCGGTGCATTAGGACACGAAATGTGACCCCCGCAATTAATAGCCAATAGAAGAAAAAGGTTAGCCAACTTAATACAGTATAAAATGTTGTCATAGTAGAGCTATTTTCCGTTGAAAATGAATTGCATGGATAAGCTAAAGGCAATTTAATAAAAATAGTTCATTATTTTTGTTATTTGCCGAATGTTGTTATTAAATCAGGATTATTATCTCTGTCAAATCTCTTTCTTAAGAGATAAGCATTAAATAAGCAATAAGATACAACTCTTTATTCATTTTATCTTTGTGAGAAATGCTCAAATAATGGATGAAATTTAAGCAAACCATAAATCCCCCCTTGGATCACAAAATGAACGTCTTATAATAGTCCACTTATTCGAAAAAAATAGGTGCTGATAGTATGAGACACAGTAGGACTGAAGTAGCTCGTTGGCGAATGATGAGACAAGCTATACGTAAACGACGTCGATGGTTAGAAGGGCAATCTCGTCGTAATTTCCGAATTTATAAACTGCGTAAACTTGATACTTCTAGAAAACATAGAGCACTTTTATTTGTACAACACATAGAATGGAACTCATAATTTCACTTTTTAGTGGCTAATATCAATCATTTTGCTAAACGTTATTGAATATGATTGCTATTTGCATTTAAACTAGGGGCATATTTTTTCTTTAGGTGAAATAAGATCAGTTATGCGTTGGAAGCTTTGGGTACTCATATCACTTTGTCTACATGCCTCACTTGTTGCGGCTGCGATGTTATATGTTGTAGAAGATAAGCCAGTTACACCTGAGCCTATCTCTATACAGATGTTGGCATTTGCAGCAGATGAGCCTGCTGGCGAACCAGAACCTGTGGTTGAAGAAGTTACTCCTCCAGAACCTGAGCCGGTTGTTGAGCCTGAACCCGAGCCAGAACCTATTCCTGACGTAAAACCTATTATCGAAAAACCAATAGAGAAAAAACCAGAACCAAAACCGAAGCCTAAGCCAAAACCAGTAGACAAACCGAAACCGCCTGTTGAGCGACCACAACCTTTAGTTGTTAATAAAGGTAATGATCTCAAAAATCTTAATCCGACGGCAAAGCCAAGTGATAAAGGCGATGAAAAACCGGTTGCAGTGGCAAGTAGTGGGGAAGGTAAAGTACCTAATGCAGTACGCCAAGGTTTACCTGAATATCCATCACGAGCACGAGCAGTAGGTATGGAAGGTACAATCAAAGTTCGTTTTGATGTTGATGCCGATGGAAGAGTCGATAATGTAGAAATTATTTCAGCTGATCCTAAAAACGTGTTTGAGCGAGAAGTAAAAAGAGCAATGCGACAGTGGCGTTATGAAAAAATTCCTTATAAAGGAAAAGTGGTTCTGATTGAATTCAAAATGACAGGGATCTCAGCAAGCTAATTTTTATAAAACTAGCGCTTAAACAGATCGATATCACTATTTGATACCAGATAAATAAAAGGCACTTTAATAAGTGCCTTTTTTAGTTTCAACTTTTAATGCTTTCACGCTATTCGTCGTAATCGAATTGTCTTAATGTCGTTTTATTCCATTGTACTTGTTAGAGTGAAATGTGCTTTACCTTCAGGTAAGCGACGAGCTGAATTGTTCTCATCAACGGCAACGTAGGTAAATACAGCCTCTGTTGCACGATAGCGTTGGCCGACAGGTTCTGTGGCGACTTTCTTAACCCAGACTTCAATATTAACAGTAATTGAAGAGTTACCTGTTTTTAAGCAACGTGCATAGCAACAAACGACATCGCCAACAGCGACAGGTTTAAGAAAGGTAATGCCTGTTACGCTTACAGTAACGACACGACCTAACGCAATTTCTTTCGCTAAAATTGCACCACCGATGTCCATTTGGGACATTAACCAGCCACCGAAAATATCACCATTGGCATTAGTATCAGCAGGCATGGCTAGAGTACGTAAAACGAGCTCACCATTAGGCAAAGATTGTTGTTCAGTCATGGGTATAAAGTATCTGTAAATAATGTTAAAACCAAAGAGATGTCTACTCGTCATACTTTAAGCTGTAGCGTTGTTGGCCACACTCACTCACACTAGTCACAGCTCCTAGCGTCTCATTCGCTTGCCGCCTAGCTGCACTTGAGTTATTTAGAGCACACATCTCCCAATAAAATAAAAATGATTATTCAGATTTTGAATGAGCATCGTGTGATGTCGATTTAGATACTTGTTTTGTCATATCATCTGATAATTCGTGTTCACTATTTTCTGTGGTTTCATTTTCAGTTTGTTCTTCTGGTAAACGGTTATTCCAGATATAAACCACACTGGCGATAGTAAAGACAAAGGTCAAAATAGTTAAGCCAAAGACTTTAAAATTAACCCAAGTCTCTTCTGCCAAAGAAAATGCCACATAAATATTACCAAGAGCACAAGCAAAAAAGAAAATTACCCATGCAATATTGAGTTTCTTCCAATTTGCAGGTGGAATTGCAAGCTCTTTGCCTAACATTCTTTCCATTAGCGTTTTGGGCGTAAATAACTGCATACCAATTAAAACGATGGCAAAAATGGCATAAATAGCCGTCACTTTCCATTTAATAAAATCGGCAGAATGAAAGAAGATGGTTAATGAGCCAAAAATAGTAACCACAATGGCGGTAATGAGTGGTGCTTTCTCAACTTTATGGAAAATAAGCCATGTCAAGCCGACTGAGACCCACGTCGCGATAATTAATGCACCTGAAGCATAGAAAATATCTTGCCATTTATAGAAGATAAAAAACACTAATAGTGGAGCAAAATCAAGTAATTGCTTAAGCCAGCCATTTTTCATAACAGATAGGAACCTATGGTAATTAAATTCATAAACTTGGCTATTCTAATGCAAAGCGACAGAAAATGGGTAAACAATTGCATATCTTTAACGACAGAGTGTTAATTTATACAAAAAACGCTATTTTTATCTGTAATAACTCAATGAAAAATCAACGTAATTGCATTTATGTAAAATTAAAACACAAGCTTGAGTTATGAAAGAGGATTTAAATATTACACTAGTATATGATTCATTAACTCATCATTATCACGCGCCACTTTTTGATGAATGCATAAATAAAAAAGTATTTCTGATAAGAGGAAATCAATGAACGGAAAAAGAATAATAAAATGGATGCCAGGACTAGGCTTATTATTTAGCTATAAGCGTGAATATTTTGGCTATGACTTAAAAGCAGGGCTTTCTGTTGCTGCTGTCGCGCTACCAGTTGCCATTGCTTACACCGAATTATTAGGCATTAATGCTATTGTTGGATTATATGCCTGTATTTTCCCTATGATTATTTATGCATTATTTGGTACTTCTCGTCAATTAATTACAGGGCCTGATGCTGCAACGTGCGCCGTTATTGCTGCGGTCGTTATTCCATTATCTGCTGGTGATGAAAATACACGATGGCAACTAGCAATTATCATGACAGCAATGACGGGTTTTTGGTGTATTTTAGCCAGCCACTTTCGATTGGGGGCTTTTACTGATTTTCTATCTCGTCCGATCCTTCAAGGGCTATTAAATGGTGTTGCGATCACTATTATGGTGGGACAAATTAGTAAAGTATTTGGTTTTGACACTTCCCCAGATCATTTAATCGAAAAACTAATTGAAGTCCCATTTCGATTAATGGATGCACATTTACCCACGGTATTGATGTCTGGGATAACACTCGCCTTATTATTGGGTATTCGCTATTTTCGTAGCCGATGGCCGGCACCATTAATTGCTATGGTTGTGATGACTTACCTTAGCTGGCAATTTGATTTAGCCAGCTATGGTATTGCTATTGTGAATAAAGAAGCGGGAAATGTTGATCTCTTTCTACCCGTTGTATCAATGAGTGGATTTCATCCTGGTGTATTACGAGAGTTATTGGTTCCATCCATAAACTTGGCTGTCATTAGCTTTGTGAGTTTTATGATGACAGCCCGCAGTTTTGCTAGCAAAAATGGTTATGATGTTGATGCGGATCAAGAATTAAAAGCATTAGGTATTGCGAATATTGCGGCAGCGCTTTCTCAAGGATTTGCTGTAAGTGCAGCAAGTAGCCGTACCGCAGTCAATGATTCTGTTGGTGGCAAAACACAATTAGTTTCTATTATCGCAGCACTGGTAATTTTGCTAGTGCTATTATTTATGACTGATTTTCTCGCTTATATTCCATTATCTTCGCTAGGAATTGTGTTGATCGTCTCTTCATGGTCATTGTTGAGTATTCGTCATATTTGGTCTTATCGCAAACGTAATAAACAAGCATTCACATTGGCATCATTTACATTATTAGCTGTGTTATTGGCAGGACTAATTAACGGTATCGGCTTTGCGGTTTTATTAGGTTTGTTGCAGTTTTTACGTATTGTTTTTCGTCCGAGCGATCAATTGTTGGGTGTTGATGAACAGGGTATGGTTCACTCAATGAATAAGGATAATGGTATTGAACCTATCGATGGCTTGATGATGTATCGTTTTAATTCACCACTGACTTATTTTAATGTGGGGTATTTTAAAAAACGGGTACTTCAACTTGTTGATAGCGCGCCTCAACGACCAGCATGGTTAGCCGTAGATGCGGCTGTAAGCTTTACCTATGACGATGTCAGCGTGTTTGCTGCTATTGATGAACTAATACGGGAATTGCGAATAAAAGGCGTGAAATTGGTTTTAGCAGGGCGCAGAACCGAACTAAATCGCTGGATTGAGCGTAACAGAATTTCGCTAAATGAAGATGACTTAATTATCGCTCCCGATCTCTATTTTGTGATCCGGCTTTATCAAAGCCGACAGCAGATCAAAGAAAAACAGAAAGAAGCAAGAAAAGAGGCATTAAAGCAAGAAGCTGAAAGCCAAGAAACAGAGAATAACGAAGATGCGATATTAGAAGTGCCGATAGAAAGTCATACATCAACACCTTAAGTATTTTGGCTAAGTTTTACGAGTAGTAGTAAAAAGTAAAATCCCGTGATAAGACGTTCACTTATACACGGGATTTTTTATCGGTAAATTTTATGGATAGCTATGTTTTGAATAGACTAGCGCGTCTGTTGCGTTATGTATTTGTTCTCAACCAACATAAACAAACGAAATAGGTAAATAATCATCCACGCTGAAGCCATATTTTTCAGAAAATAGAATAAGAAGTTATGGATAAGATCAGGTAGTTGAATTGTAAGATTACTCACAAAACCAATACCAAACTGCAATAAGATCCAAATACCTAAAGCAGGAATAAGTGAGCCAGACTCACTAAACCCAATCTTCCAACCTAAACGTATTGCACTTCCCATATTTTGTTGGCGCACTAAGACAACGGGCGCTAATGCAAAACCGATTAGCAAAATGATGCCAGGAATAATCATCACCATAAAACCTGCGCTAATCAAAATAGAGCACAGAACAATCAGTAAAAACATTTTTGGTAAGCGAGGTAAACATGCGTTAAATGTTTGACCAAGGGTGACGTTGTGGCCTGCAGAGATTGCCATAGCGAACATCAATAAGGTTAGTACCAAGATGCTCTGCTGTAGTGTTTCAAATGCATACAGTGATAAAACTTTTTTGGCAATACCCACGACACTGTTTGACATTGCTTCTAATTCAGCAGGAGAAGTAGAAGAAAGCTGTGTATTTTTAAAATTAGCCACAAATTCAATCATCAATTGGTATTCTTGAGGATTAGGGCCAATTAAGACATGAACTATCGCTAACACAACAGCAAGGATAGCGGAAAGGGTAACAATACTACGTCGTTCATTCTTATAAAAATTCAGACTGTCTCGGTAGATTGTGCGTGCCGTGGTAGGCATGAAACTGCTCCTATAAAAATAGACTGTGTCAATGCGCGCTATTGTACCTTCAACAACAGCAAAAAGGGATATTTTCTCTTACTTCTCTTATTTGGTTTTTTTCTTGGTGTTAATAATCAGAATATGCTCAGCATTTAAAATAAAACAAACATAATATTAACATAAGAATAACTTTATTTTTAAATTCATCTTTTTAGGATATTTTTTATTCAAAAAGTATTACTAAGAATAAATTTAATTATAAGAAAAAATTGTATTAATAGGTAATTTGATGTGGATCAATTATAAATAATCGCATTGATAAATAATAAAAAGAGAAATAACACTTTCTGCAAAAATAATTCCAAAGTTGTGATCGGTATTAGATCATAATTATCAATAAATGGTTATATTTTTAGCGGAGATTTTACTTATTACAGGAATGGGTTAAATAATGAAAAAACTTTCTGCGCTTATTTTAGCGGCTGCAACTCTTGCGCCTTCTATTTCTTTCGCTCACCAAGCGGGTGATTTTTTATTCCGTGCTGGTACTGCAACTGTTCGTCCAAATGCAGGCTCTGATAATGTATTAGGTATTGGACACTTTGAAGCTAATAATAATACCCAATTAGGTTTAACCTTTGGGTATATGATCACTGATAATATTGGTGTTGAGTTATTAGCAGCTACTCCTTTTGAGCACAAAGTATCATTAACAAACTTTGGTGAGATTGCGACTGTTAAACATTTGCCACCAACATTAATGGCACAATATTACTTCGGTAATGGTGAAGATAAACTACGTCCTTATTTAGGTGCAGGTCTTAACTTTACTACATTCTTTGATGAGAAATTTAATTCAGCGGGTAAAGGCGCTGGTTTATCTGACTTAGATCTCAAGGATTCATGGGGCTTTGCAGCACAAGCAGGTTTAGATTATAACCTTGATAAAAACTGGATGCTGAATGCGTCTGTTTGGTGGATGAATATCGAAACTGATGTTAAATTTAAAGCTGGTGAAGACAGACAATCAATCAGCACACGCCTAGACCCATTTGTATTTATGTTTGGTGTAGGTTACCGTTTCTAATTATTCTTTCTTTAAAAGAATATCTCTTAATAAAAAGCGAAGATTATCTTCGCTTTTTTTTGCTTTTTAAATTCGAATAAAGCCTTTCATTTTTAGATTATATAAAGTCTCTAGTTTATTGTTGAATACACTATTTATGGGTAATTAAAAATAAAGATAAATAAAAAAAGATGCATTTTAAATAAAACATTTAATATTAGAATTGCAATAAAGATGCATTTAATATATATCTTTTATTTTGCGCCTTCTATATAAGATAAAAAAGCGTATTTTTATTTATTAAAAAATAACGAGCTTTTAATAAATAAAGGAGAGCATTAAATAGGTGTATTTAAAATACATCTTTAATTTGATTTTAGTAAAAGTGCTTTATCTATCAAGAGATAGAAAGAAGTAAAAGAAGAATAAAAGAGGTTTAAGATAGGGCATGTTTATAAAAAAATGAAGATCAAATTTCAATCAGTAAATGATTAATTATTCTTTTGAGTTGCTCTTTTTGTGAACGGTTATTGAGGCTAGGTAAAAATAACCTTTTTTTAATCCATTGGCGTTTTTTATAAAAATTGATCTGCTTTATGATAAAAGCAAATGCTGAAAGTGAAATACTTGGCAAAAAAAGACCACCGAAAAGATGGTCTAAAAAGTAAGGCTAAAGGAAGACTAGAATAAAGAGAGGATCAGCGAATAACCATTGAGTTGATAACGCCTTTTACACCTGTAACTTTGCGTGTTGTTTCAATGGCACGATTAGCATCCGCTTGAGAAGAGACAAAACCACTGAGTTGAACTTTACCTTTAAATGTCTCGACGCTAATTTGTGTTGAGTTAAGATTTTTTTCACCTATTAGTGCAGTCTTAACTTTGGTGGTGATCACGGAGTCATCAAAATAACCCCCTGTACCTTCTGATGTTGCAGTAGGTGAACATGCAGATAAGGTAAACGCCATAAGTAACGCCGCCATAACAGCGGATATTTTTGCCCATAGTTTCATCATAAAACTCCTTTTAATCACATTATTGATTGAGAATTTCTGAAGAGAAAATATAAAGCGCTTTATGAAGTATGTGCAAAAAACAGAGTTTTGCCAAATTTTTATCAATACATTTCAAGTCTCTTGAAATAAGAGAAGAGGGAATATTGCGCCATTTTATGCGGGTTAAGCGGAAAAATAGGTAATAAAAAGCGTGAGTTAATCAGTGTGGATTTCAGAGTAATCCGCTTAGAAAAATAGCCGGCTATTCTTCTAAGGCGGATCAAATAGGAAGGTTAGGCAATAGTTGCCGCTTTCATTTCTTTAACAAACTGAGTGAGTGCTTTAAGCATGACATTTGGTTGATGTAGGTTTTTCTCAATAATTTGCACAACCGCTGAGCCTGAAATTGCGCCAGCTGCACCATTGGCAATCGCTTCTTTAACTTGTTTAGGCTCTGAAATTCCAAATCCTTGTAATGCTGGAGGGGCATTATAGGTTTTTAGTTTGTCAGTAATATGTGTCAGCGATTGTTCTGCACGTTTATCTGTACCTGTTACACCGGCTCTTGATAGTAAATAGGTATAACCTTTACCTGATGCCGCTAATTCTTGTAAAAGTTCATCATCAGCATTAGGTGGGCAAATAAAAATAGGGCTGATATTGGCGCGTTGTGCTGCTTCACGGAACTCTTTTGATTCACGCAGAGGTACATCACCAATTAAGACGGAATCCACACCTGCTTGCTCGCATTTACCATAAAAATTATCAATGCCATTACTAAAAACGAGGTTGGCATAAACTAATAGGCCAATAGGAATATTAGGATGTTTTTTACGTACACTTGCTAAAAGTGCAAAGCAGTCAGTAGGGGTTACACCTACATTTAGTGCTCG
Organism: Proteus sp. G2618; assembly: GCF_009915995.1. Classification (NCBI taxonomy): domain Bacteria; kingdom Pseudomonadati; phylum Pseudomonadota; class Gammaproteobacteria; order Enterobacterales; family Morganellaceae; genus Proteus; species Proteus sp. G2618. Next base: position 305,378 of record NZ_JAABNI010000014.1, read on the forward strand.
TAAATTAGCGCCTTGAATTGTAGGGCCATCAGCTAGTGGGTCGGAAAAGGGAATACCAATCTCTAATGCATCTGCACCACCTTCAATTAACGCATCAATTATTTGTAATGACAACTCAGGAGAAGGATCACCTAATGTGATAAAAGGAACGAATGCGCCTTGCTGTTTTTGTGCTAGTGTTTCAAAGCATACTTGATAACGGCTCATTAGATTTCTCCTCTTGCTGCTAAAATATCGTTTACAGTAAAAATATCTTTATCGCCACGACCGGATAAGTTCACGATTAATAACTGTTCTTTGTCAGGATTTTGTGCAATTAATTTCAGTGCATAAGCCAATGCATGAGAAGATTCTAGAGCTGGAATGATCCCTTCACGGCGAGAAAGTGTTTTGAATGCTTCAATGGCTTCATCATCGGTAACAGAAACATAATCAGCACGACCAATGCTATTTAAATGTGCGTGCTGAGGCCCGACAGATGGGAAATCAAGACCTGCTGAAATTGAATATGACTCTTCAATTTGTCCTTCATCTGTCTGCATAATTGGGGATTTCATACCAAAATAGATCCCTAATTTACCATGTTTCAGTGGTGCGCCATGTTCACCAGTTTCAATACCTTTACCTGCAGGTTCAACACCAATCAATTGCACTGCAGTTTCAGGAATAAAGGAAGCAAATAAACCGATAGCATTAGAGCCACCGCCAATACAAGCGATAACCGCATCTGGTAGACGACCTTCACGCTCTAGAATTTGTGCTTTGGCTTCATCACCAATCATACGTTGAAACTCACGGACAATTGTTGGATAAGGATGAGGGCCTGCGGCCGTTCCTAATAAGTAGTGCGCGCGATCGTAACAACCAGACCAGTCACGTAATGCCTCATTACAGGCATCTTTTAAGGTAGATGAACCACTGTGAACAGGAATAACCTCAGCACCCATTAAGCGCATACGAAATACGTTAGGTGATTGACGTTCGACGTCTTTCGCACCCATATAGATACGGCACTTCATATTAAGCAGTGCGCAGGCTAAAGCGGTTGCAACACCATGTTGACCAGCTCCCGTTTCTGCAATAATTTCAGTTTTACCCATACGTTTTGCTAGCAAGGCTTGACCTAATACTTGGTTAGTTTTATGAGCACCACCGTGTAGTAAATCTTCACGTTTTAGATATAAACGAGTTCGAGTGCCTTCTGTTAAATTACGGCAAAGCGTTAATGCCGTTGGTCTGCCCGCATAATTTTTTAATAAATCTTGGAATTCTTGCTGAAATGACGGATCGTTTTGCGCATCAATAAAAGCTTGTTCGAGTTGATCCAATGCTGGAATTAAGATTTCAGGTATATATTGGCCACCGAATTCGCCAAAGTAGGGGTTAAGTTTTCTCATTGTGATGTCATCCTGTTTAAAATTTTATCTTTGTGAAATTTAGTTTAGCTGTAATTGTGCAAATACTTGATTCAGACGTTGTTTATCTTTTATGCCAGGAGCTGATTCTACTCCAGAGTTAAAATCAAGCCCGATACAGCCTGTTTTAACCGCATCTAAACAATTTTCACTGTTAAGACCACCTGCAAGTAATGCTTTTTCACGTAATGTATTAGGAATTTTTTGCCAATTAAATGTTGTTCCTGTACCACCCGTTCCGTTATCAAGTACATATTTATTAACGAGAGCAGCGGGGTGAATATCAGTATGGTTTGCCATATTTATCGCTTGCCAAATTTCACAATTAGGTTGGATTTTCTGATGAAGTTGCTCAATAAATTGCGCATCTTCTTGTCCATGTAATTGAATGGCAGATAAATTAAGTTTTTCGGCATAGTCACAAATAAGCTCAATAGGTTGATTTTGAAACACACCCACAAACGCTAAGGGAGCTTGTGTTATTAACTTTTGTGCTTGTGACAATGTCACCTTACGCGGGGATTTCTCTGCGAAAATCAGCCCTGCATAATAAGCACCAGCTTGATAAACCGCTTTTACATCTTGTGTACGAGTTAACCCGCACACTTTATGCTTTCCCAAAACTAGTGCTCTCACCGCTTGGTCGATATTGTCTTGTGACATTAAAGCACTGCCTACCAGAAAACCATTAGCATATTGGCTTAACTCTTGAACCTGCTGGTGGGTATGAATACCTGACTCACTGATCACGATTGCATCTTGGGGCAATCCTTGGCTTAACTGCTGGGTACGAGCTAAATCGATAGAGAGATCACGCAAATCACGATTATTAATACCAATAACTTTGGCATTAAGATTGATGGCACGTTGGCGCTCTTCTTCTGTGCTTACTTCGGTTAATACACCCATATTTAATTGATGAGCAACGGCTGATAGCGCACGATATTGCTCATCATCTAAGACAGAAAGCATTAATAAAATGGCATCTGCTTGATAAAAACGCGCTAAATAGATTTGGTATTCATCAATAATAAAGTCTTTGCACAAAACGGGCTGATGAACAGTTTGACTGACTTGGCGTAAATAATCGAAGCTCCCTTGAAAATATTTTTCATCAGTTAATACAGAAATTGCAGCAGCATAAGGCTGATAAATTTTTGCAATCGTCGCGGGATCAAAATCAGCACGGATTAAGCCTTTTGATGGTGATGCTTTTTTACACTCTAAGATAAAAACAGTATTAGGCTGAGTTAATGCCTGATAAAACGAACGTGTTGATGGCTCTATTTGGTGCACAAATTCTGATAGCGGTTGGTTTGCTTTACGTACAATCAGATATTCAGCTTTATCTTTTACAATGGCGTTTAATACAGTCATGCTCTTATCCTCTTGCTGCTAATGCAGTTACACGATCTATTGCTTTACCGCTATAAATGGCGTGCATAGCAACTTCAGTATTCATTTTTAAATCCTCTTGCCCATGTAAACGCATTAATAAAGCGACATTAGCTGCGACAGATTCGGTATGTGCTCTTTTTCCTTCACCTTGTAGTAAATCTGCTAATAATTGACGGTTTACTTCAGGTGTACCACCTTCTAGATCAGTAATGGCACAAGGGCGAAGACCAAAATCACTTGGTGTGAGTTCATAACGTGTAATTTCACCATTATGTAATTCAGCGACTTGAGTAGGCGCATGTAATGAAACTTCATCCATTCCGCCACTGTGAACAACGGCAGCACGCTCATAACCTAAAACTTTTAATGTATCTGCAATAGGCATCAATAACTCTGGGCTATATACACCAATTAATGCTAATGGTGGGCGAGCAGGGTTAATTAGAGGGCCTAATACATTAAATAATGTGCGTGTTTTCAGTTGTTGGCGAACAGGGGCTGCAAAACGAAAACCACTGTGATATTGAGGTGCAAATAAAAAGCATAAACCCACTTCATCCAATAATTGGCGTGCATCATCAGCACTTCTGTCTAAAGGGATACCAAATGCCGCTAATAAATCAGAAGAGCCGGAGCGACTAGATACGCTACGATTACCGTGTTTCGCCACTTTGATACCTACTTCAGCTGCAACAAATGCGCTTGCTGTTGAAATATTAATACTATTGGCACCATCTCCCCCAGTGCCGACAATATCGCAAAAAGTGTAGTCAGGGCGAGGAAATGGTTGTGCATTTTCAAGTAATGCACGCGCTGCGCCAGCGATTTCTTGAGGATGTTCACCGCGCATTTTCATGCTGATCAAAACGGCCGCTAATTGTGATTCCGTTAACTCACCGCGAATAATGGCGCTAAACAGTGTTTGGCTTTCTTCTAATGTTAACTGTTGTGCGCTAAATAATTTATTGAAGATAGTTTCCATTTTATGCGTCTCCTTTAGGAGTTAATGCCCATGCGATTGTTTGTTCTAAAAGTTGTGCGCCTTTTGTGGTTAAAATTGATTCTGGGTGAAACTGAAAACCACACGTTTTATGTTGACGGTGACGCACCGCCATAACAGTGTTATCGCACCAAGCATTAATAATGAGTTGTTCTGGAACTTGTTCTCCTGAAAGCGAATGATAACGAGCAACGGGTAACGGGTTAGGTAAATTCACAAACATTTCGCTGTTATCGTGCTCAGCTAATGTCGCTTTGCCGTGTAAAATCTCTCCACATGAAGAAACTTTGCCACCGTAAGCCTCAATAATGGCTTGATGACCTAAGCAAATACCAATCACAGGTAATGTACCTAATACACGTTTTAACAGTTCAGGCATACAACCTGCTTGTGAAGGTGCTCCTGGTCCCGGAGATAACAGTAAAATTGGGTTATCGAGCTCACGTAGTTTTTGTTCAATAAAATCGGCAGTGACGCTATTGCGATAAATCACAACGTTATTGCCAAGGCTACGTAATTGATCTACAAGGTTATAAGTAAATGAGTCGATGTTATCGAGCAGTAAGATAGTTGCCATTAGCAAGCCTCCTGCAGTTGTGTATCTGTATGAGCTTGTAAAATAGCGTTGACTACCGCTTGTGATTTATTACGTGTTTCTTCAGCTTCCATTTGAGGATCTGAATCAAGCACAATTCCAGCACCGACTTGAATAGTTGCAATATTATTTTCAACATAAGCAGAGCGAATAACTATGCAAGTATCAAAATCACCTGCGCCGGTAAAATAGCCGATGGCACCACCGTAGCTACCACGTTTTGTTTTTTCATAACGGGCAATTAATTGCATTGCACTGACTTTGGGTGCGCCTGATAACGTTCCCATATTCATACAGGCTTGATAAGCATGGAAAATATCTAAGTCATCACGTAGTTTTCCTACGACTCTTGAAACTAAGTGCATTACAAAAGCATAACGGTCAACTTTTGTTAATTCCGCGACATAACGGCTGCCTGCTTGGCAAATACGTGCCAAATCATTACGCGCTAAATCGACTAACATTAAATGTTCAGAAAGCTCTTTCGTATCAGTGCGCATTTCAAGTTCAATTCGACTGTCTAAATCTGCATTAATCGAACCATCTGCATTACGTCCTCTTGGGCGAGTTCCTGCAATTGGGTAGATTTCAATTTGTCGATCGCTTGTTTGATATTTCAATGCACTTTCTGGTGATGCACCAAATACTGTGAATAAGGCATCTTGCATATAGAACAAATAAGGGCTTGGATTTTTCTCTTTCAACACTTGATAAGCGGCAAGTGGTGAAGGGCATGCAACTTGAAAGCGACGTGATGGAACAACTTGGAAAATATCACCACGACGAATATAGGTTTTCATTGCTTCAACGATATCGCCATAACCTTTATCATCCATATTGCCTTGTATTGTTGATTCTGCTGCTGTTAAAGCACGGCGAATAGGGTGTTTTAATGGTTGTTTGGTCAGCGAGATTAACTCGGTTTGTCGCGAAGTGAGGCGTTGACACTCCGCTTTATCGTCAGTAAAAGCAATGGAGATTAACTGACTATCTTTATTCTGATGGTCGATAACAATTAATTGTTCTGCTAAGTAAAAGCAGTAGTCAGGGCATGAAAAAACAGTGTCTAATTCAGGAATAGGTTCAAATCCACTGACTAAATCGTAAGCAAATAAACCACCAACAAAAATAGCATTAGCATCTTTAGTGTCTTTATTAGCAAGAAAGAAGCGTAAAGCATCAAATACGCTGGCTGATTTTAATTTGCTTTCTTCATCAATATCTTGTGCAGGTGATGAAAAGGTAAAAATACACTGTTTATCGCTCTCTTGTGTTAAGAAAGCTTTTTCTTTTAGTGCGATTTTTAATGCAGGCAATAAAGCTTGTCCATTAACGCTTAATGCATCAATAGTGACTTGATTTTTTACTGCACTGATACGCAGTGCGCTATCAACAATTAACAAACTTTTTAAGTTTGCTTTCGTGTCAACTTGTGCAGATTCTAACAATAGTGTGTGATGTTTGTTTTCACATAATGTATTGAAAAGTAAAGCGGGTTCACTGTGGTAAGGCAGTGGCGTTGCCTTGGTTTTAAATGAGAATGCAAGTGATGTATTCATTATTATCGCTCTTTGTTATTTTTTACTAACTGTTTTTAATGCATAAAAAAACCCGCGTAGGCGGGTTTTAGATATCACTGACGTAAAGCCGGAGATCAAACCGCCCATAAAAGAGTATTGCGCCACCAAAGAGCGATAAGACGTTGATTGATATTCATAACATCTCCTTACAGCTAACGACAGATAATAAGTTAATAGACTAGCTCGTGTTGTGTACTAGTAAACTGGATTGCGTTAGGTTCGTCAAGTACTTTATGGCATACTCTTTAAAAATTATTACCTTGCTAAGATGAAAAGGGAGAAGCGATGACAGAAGTGCTATCTGATTTAAGAGTGATTTATGATTTGCACAGCCACACTACCGCGTCAGATGGCGAGCTTTCACCAGAAGAATTGGTTGATAGAGCGATAGAACGTCAAATTAATGTCTTAGCGATAACTGATCACGATACAACGGCGGCGATTACTCCTGCTAATGATTATATTGCAGAAAAAAATCTGCCTCTTACCCTGATATCAGGTGTCGAAATATCGACTTTGTGGGAGAATATAGAAATCCATATTGTTGGATTGAATATTGATATCAACCATAACGCAATCAAGGCACTTCTTTCGTCACAAAGCCAATGTCGCGAAACTCGAGCGATAATGATTGGTGAGAGATTAGAAAAAGCAGGTATTGCAAATGCATTTGAAGGGGCAAAAGCCTTAGCGCATGGTGGACAAGTGACAAGAGGACATTTTGCCCGTTTTCTCGTGAATGAAGGGCATGTTGCCTCAGTTAATAAAGTATTTAAACGGTATTTAGCAAAAGGTAAAACCGGTTATGTACCACCACAGTGGTGTTCGATCGGTGACGCTGTCACGGCAATTCATGAAGCTGGTGGTGTTGCAGTATTAGCGCATCCGGGACGATATGGTCTATCCTCTAAATGGTTAAAACGATTAACGCTTTATTTTAAACAAATCGGTGGTGATGCAATCGAAGTGGCACAATGCCAACAACCACCACAAGAACGGGAACAACACGCAGCATTAGCGCAACTTTATGGGTTAAAAGCTTCGTTAGGTTCTGATTTTCATCGCCCTTGCTCGTGGATAGAATTGGGGCGTAATTTATGGTTACCCAGTGGCGTCGAACCTGTTTGGTCGCTATGGCAAGAGTAACATTAGAAATTCGTTGAGGGATGTATGAGCCAACTTTTTTATATTCACCCTGATAATCCGCAGGCTCGTTTAATTGAACAAAGTGCTGATATTTTACGCAAAGGCGGTGTGGTGATTTATCCAACAGATTCTGGCTATGCTATTGGCTGTTGTTTAGAAAATAAAGATGCAATGACGCGAATTTGTCGTATTCGCCAATTAGATAAAAACCACAATTTCACACTGATGTGCCGTGATTTGTCTGAAATCGCTAACTACGCTTATGTTGATAATGTGGTGTTTCGCTTAATAAAAAACAATACCCCAGGTAATTACACCTTTATCCTAAAAGCAACTAAAGATGTACCAAAGCGTTTGATGAATGATAAACGTAAAACCATAGGCTTACGTGTTCCTTCTAACCCAATTGCATTGGCATTGTTAGAAAATATTGGTGAGCCATTAATGTCAACGAGCCTGATTTTACCGGGCAATGATTTTGCAGAATCTGATCCGGAAGAAATCGAAGATTTATTAAGTAAACAAGTTGATTTGGTGATCCACGGTGGTTATTTAGGACAAAAACCGACAACGGTCATTGATTTAACGGAAGATACCCCTGTTATCGTACGTGAAGGTACGGGTGATATTACGCCATTTCAGTAAGCAATTTGGTTGATTATACTAAATTGGGAGTAAATGATTCGATAGTGAAGAAATTTATCACGAGATAAAGAGATAAAAGGTGAAGGGATCTATCGCTTGTGTTAAATTTATACATCGCGATAAAAATCACGGTGACTGTTTTTGATATCGGTTATACCAACGCGCATTTTAAGCGCTAAGCACAGTAACTTGATAAGCAGACAAACGGTTAAGCTGTCATTATAGTTTTGCCAACATCGTTTTATCGGCACTATTTATTATCGCAATGTTGATGTGAAAAATCATCAACATTGTTCACTATTGAATCAATAAACCTGTGTTTATTTCTTATTTTAATAAACATGGGTTATTTTTATTTAATTGATTTTTAAAAATTAATTCTATTTTTATGACGCCTGTGAAGGCGACACATGAGGTTGTTTCATGAGCGATAAATCGCAACGCACTGAAAAATTACAAAAAATCCTTGCTCGTTCTGGTCATGGCTCTCGCCGTGAAATTGAAGGTTATCTTCAAGAAGGACGTATCAGCATTGATGGTACAAAAGCGAAATTAGGTGATCGTATTGATGTCACCACTACAGCAAAAATCCGCTTAGATGGCCGTATTCTAAATATTCGTGAAGCACAAAAAGATGTTTGTCGTGTGCTTGCTTATTACAAGCCTGAAGGTGAACTATGTACTCGCAGTGATCCACAAGGTCGCCCAACTGTTTTCCAGCGCCTTCCTCGCCTTAACAGTGCTCGCTGGATTGCTGTGGGTCGTCTTGATGTAAATACCAGTGGATTACTGTTATTTACAACAGATGGTGAATTAGCTAATCGTTTAATGCACCCTAGCCGTGAAGTTGAGCGTGAATACGCAGTACGTGTTTTTGGTGAAATTGATGATGCCAAAATTCGCCAGTTAACGCGCGGTGTACAATTAGAAGATGGCCCCGCTTCATTCCGCTCTGTTTCTTATCGTGGCGGTGAAGGGATTAATCAATGGTATAACGTTTCTCTTACTGAAGGACGCAACCGCGAAGTTCGTCGTATGTGGGAAGCGGTTGGTGTACAAGTTAGCCGACTTATTCGTGTTCGTTATGGTGATATTGATTTACCAAAAGGCTTACCACGTGGTGGTTGGGTTGAACTTGGATTAGATCAAATTAACTATTTACGTCAGCTAGTTGAATTAAATGACGAAACAGTAACAAAAGTTGCAGTAGAAAAAGATCAGCGTCGCATCAAAGCGAATCAGATCCGTCGTGCTGTTAAGCGTCATACTAAGATTTCAGCACGCACTTCAACATCACCTGCTAAAAGAGCGTCAAGTCGTCGCCAGTCAACAGGAAATAAAAAGTAATTAGCGAATAATTATTTATTATTTTAAATTAAAATATCATTTTTTATAAAGAAGCACTCATTGAATAGGGTGCTTCTTTTTTTTGATAGCTTTCTTTTTTCCATAAATGAAACTATGATGCACAGATTAATTAGATGAGAAGTCATTTTTATTAAAATAATATTTTATTTGTATATTTTACGATAAGGTATACGCGATATATGCATCGTTCTTTTTATTTAACAACAATGTTATGTGCGACTACTCTTACTATGGGTTGTGAGCCAACGACTAATTCAAACTCACAGTCTGGCGTGTTCTATATTAGTAACAATAAAACAACACCGTTAGTCTTTCAAATAGATAATAATTCTTTTTGGCTTAATACCGGTGAAGTGAAAGAAATAAAATTAGAGAATGGAAAACATGTATTAGTTGATGCTGATGGAACAAAGAAAACCTTTATGATTTATCCCGGTAATCATGGTGGAATAATAAATCCATCTAGGGAAATCTACTATAGTTTCACTTCTACTTTTTCTCCTAAAGAAGGTGATGGGTATTTATACTTAACAATGCGTTCTGTTTGGATTGACGGTCAGCTTGTGCATGGTGCTATTAATAGCTCTGATGCTATGTTTATTGATAATAATGTTTTCCGCTGTGAAGTTCCATTAAATGAACCTCTCCCAACTTATTTACCTGATTGGAGTAATAAGGGAGTGGTAAATGTATTAACTAAGTGTTTTTCCCAATCTGAATTTCAAGATTTTATATCAAGAAAGCCATATGGTATTCATGTTTATTCAGGACATAATTTATTAGAAGCTCATAAAGAAAAAGATAAATACAATTGGATAAATGATGAAAATACGCGAACAGATGATTTTATTCCGACATTGAGTCATATTGAGTTTAATAATGGCGAAATGCTGAAAGAAGCTAAAAGTATTTATAAAGTAACCAATTCCTATTTAGCTTCACGTGATCCGACTGAAAAGCAAAATTACTATAATGAATATCATTTTCATATAATGGCAATGGCTATGGTTTATAATCAGCAAATACAGAATGATATATTTGATGATAGAGAAGCTTACTTTAAACTGATAAATGAAACAGGGCGTATATTTGGTGCTGGTATATTAAGTGAGCCAGCTTTAATATAAATAATTATTCATTTTTATATAATTGAAAAGGTGGTAAGGGATTATTACCAATCTATGCCTTTTTGTGCTTTTATCCCACTATCAAAAGCATGTTTAATAGGACGCATTTCTGTCACAGTATCTGCTAACTCGATTAATTTTCTATGGCAACCTCTTCCAGTGATAATGATATTTTGATGAGAAGGGCGAGAACTAATCGCTGAAATAACCTCATCTAATGGCAAATAGTTAAAACTAATCATATAGGTAATTTCATCAAGAATAACGAGGTCGTATTCTGGATTATTAAGCAGTTTGAGTGCATATTGCCAAGTATTTAAACAAGCGACTGTATCTGCACTTTTATCTTGCGTTTCCCAAGTAAATCCAGTTTCCATTACATAGAAAGGTACGCCGAATTGTTCCAGTAGGTTACGTTCACCGTTTTCCCAGGTTCCTTTAATAAATTGCACAACACCAACCTTTTTTTGATGACCAACTGCGCGGGTTGCTGTACCCATAGCTGCGGTTGTTTTTCCTTTACCATTACCGGTGAAAATCATCACAATACCTTGTTCTCGTTGAGCTTGCTCAATTCGGGTATCTACTTTTTCTTTTAAACGTTGTTGGCGTTTTTGGTGTTGTGCATTATTCATTAAACTACCTCGAGCTTAAATTATGTTATTCAGCAGGGCCAGCTTTACGACCAGGTTGTGCATCTAAAGATTGTCCTTTCACATCAATACTGTCATCACTCATCAAATAGAGATATAACGGCATCAAATCTTTAGGTGTTTTTAGCTTTTGTGAATTTTCATCAGGGAATGCACTCGCTCTCATTGCTGTACGAGTACCACCAGGATTGATGCAGTTAATACGCAAAGTACTTTCGTTATATTCTTCATTAAGTACCTGCATAAAGCCTTCTGTTGCGAATTTTGATACAGAGTAAGCTCCCCAACCATAACGACCTTGGCGACCCACACTGGATGTCGTGAGGATAAGACTCGCATGAGGCGCTTTAAGCATCAATGGCAATAGGGCTTTTGTTAGCATAAATGTCGCATTAACGTTGACTTGCATAACGTCATGCCAAAGGTTGCTTGGTTGATTAATGATAGGCTCAACAACACCTAATAAACCAGCATTTTGTAATACACCATCAAGATGAGGGAAGCGTTTAACGAGAGTATCCGCAAATTGCTGAAAATCATTCTCTGTCGCTGTAAGTAGATCAAGTGGATATAACATAGGTTGTTGGCCACCTGATGTGATTATCTCTTCTTGAACATCCTCAAGTTTTGATAGAGTACGGCCTAATAAGATAAGTGTTGCGCCGTATTGAGCATAAGTTAGTGCAGCTTCTTTTCCTATGCCATCACCAGCACCTGTTACTAGAATAATTTTATCTTTTAGCACGCTATGATCGGGTTGATATTGCAACATATTGATATCCTGTCTAGTAAAAAGTAAATAAAGTGTAACGTCTTATTTGTCTAGCGACCAGTTTAGTCTGGCTTTTTGTTTACAATTTATGGCTATTTTCTTTATGGTATTAAGCATAATCATGCCTTTGTTGCTGGCGCTAAAGCAGAATTTCGTTAAACTAGGTGTATTGATTTGAGTCAGTGTTATTAACCTTAAAAAGAGGTCTTTGTGGAATATATTTTGCAATATGGACTGTTTTTAGCAGAAATTGTCACCGTTGTTGTGGCGATTATCGCTATCGTGTTGTTTTTCGTCGTGATTGGAAATAAAAAGCAAAATCGTAAAGGGACATTAAGAGTCACAGATCTTGCTGAAGCTTATGAAGAAAAACAGCGCGTTATGCAACAAGCGAAAATGGACGATGCTGAATTAAAAGTCTGGTATAAAGCATTTAAGAAACAGCAGAAAAAAGAGAATAAACAGAGTAAAAACAATGCGAAAGAAGGTAAAAAAGGCGTTGTAAAACCTTGTTTATATGTGCTTGATTTTAACGGTAGTATGGATGCACACGAAGTGGGTGCATTACGTGAAGAAATCAGCGCCATTCTTTCTGTTGCACAATCGGGTGATGAAGTATTACTGCGTTTAGAAAGTCCGGGTGGCATGGTTCATGGTTATGGATTAGCAGCAGCTCAGTTAACGCGTTTAAAAGAAAAGGGCATTAAACTGACTGCGGTTGTCGATAAAGTGGCTGCCAGCGGAGGATATATGATGGCATGTGTAGCAGATAAAATTATTGCTGCACCATTTGCGATTATTGGCTCGATTGGTGTTGTGGCTCAAATTCCTAATATTCACCGTTTACTCAAGAAAAATGATATTGATGTTGAGTTACATACTGCCGGCGAATATAAACGCACATTAACCTTATTAGGCGAAAATACCGAAGAAGGACGTGAGAAATTTAAGCAAGATTTAAATGAAACACATCTGTTATTTAAATCATTTGTGCATAAATATCGCCCTCAACTTGATATCGATAGTGTTGCAACCGGTGAGTATTGGTACGGCTCAGAAGCACTAAACAGAGGCTTAATTGATGAAGTTGGTGTGAGTGATGATTGGTTGATCGATCATATTAATGATTTTGAAGTTCTCTCTGTCCAATATGTTACCAAGAAGAAAATGGTCGAACGTGTTACAGGCGGTGCAATGGAAAGCGTTGATAAACTGATGATGCGTTGGGTACAAAGAAGTAAGAAACCGCTACTATAAGCCAATAAATACGCCATAAATGATATCAGCGATACGGGTGATTGCTGATATCATCTTTTCTTGCCATCACTATTCCCAAATCTTTCAATAAATATTCTAAAGGTTTGTATTTCGATAAGACAAAAAAAGCCAGTGAAAATTTCACTGGCAATCAAAGAAATAATTGATATTGCTTATAACAACAACAGGGTAAATATTTCCTCTTTCTAAGAGGCTTCAATATAGCCGTAAATAGAAAATAAAAATAATTGATATTACTGATTGTATTGATAGGTAAGTGTAATCACGAGTTGCGATGTGATAGAAAATCCGTATTACGTTTAAATTGAATTTTTATTCTTTATTTTTGTTTAATTATGCCAGTTATTGGTGTCTGTATAAATGCAATAACTGGCAAAAAAAGTCTCTTTTTTGTTATCAATAAAGAGTAAATCAAATTACTTTGGCGATTAAATAAAAATAATCACAAGGATGATTTATTCTAAATGGTATTTATCAGATAACACATGAGCTAAATGCTTAAACATATTGAATGCTGCAGTGCTTTTTGCAGTAGGTAAACCTTGTTCATCTAAAAAAAATTCACCTTTAAATACGAGGACATTACCTTTTTGTTCAACTGAATCAGCACGCATACCGTGTATATAATCTTCATGTTCACATATGATTTTATTCGCTTTTTCAAGTAGCATCTCTGTTGTAATCGGTGTAGTTTGTGTTGACATAATATGTGCTCCTTAGAAAAATAATTTGTTGCGCCTCACTTTTTATCAGGTAGAGTGTGGCATTTTTAAAAGCTTAGCTACTCTATATGTAGCAAACAATGATTTGCCTGTACCCGATCAAAGCGGTGAGGTGATTAAAATACCTCAAAAAAAGCCACGAGTTTTGAGCTCGAGCAAAAGCTTTGAATAAAAACAGGTTGATATATTGCAAAACTAACGCAATATAAAAAAGAGATTTTAAACATTTTTTTAGTTGAGGGTATTAAACGATACCGTCATAACAAAGTTTAATTAGGTAAAGGTAATTATGGGTAAAGCTCTTGTTATCGTGGAGTCCCCGGCTAAAGCCAAAACGATCAATAAATATCTTGGCAATGACTACGTAGTTAAATCTAGCGTGGGTCACATTCGTGATTTGCCAAAGAGTGGTTCTGGCAGCCAGAAGAGCGAAAACTCATCCGCCACGAAAGGCGCGAAAAAAGTTAAAAAGGATGAGAAATCAGCCTTAGTCAGCCGTATGGGAGTTGATCCCTATAATGGATGGAATGCGAATTATCAAATTCTACCCGGCAAAGAAAAAGTCGTGGCTGAACTAAAAGCATTAGCTGAGAAAGCTGATCATGTCTATCTTGCAACGGACCTTGACCGCGAAGGAGAAGCTATCGCGTGGCATTTACGCGAAGTTATCGGCGGTGATGATGAACGGTTTAGTCGAGTGGTTTTTAACGAAATCACTAAAAATGCCATTACACAAGCTTTCCAAACTCCGGGTGAGTTAAATATAGATCGCGTTAACGCGCAACAAGCACGTCGCTTTATGGATCGTGTTGTGGGCTATATGGTTTCACCTTTACTTTGGAAAAAAGTGGCTCGTGGATTATCTGCAGGTCGAGTGCAATCAGTTGCCGTGCGTCTTTTAGTTGAACGTGAGCGTGAAATTAAAGCCTTTGTTCCTGAAGAATATTGGCAATTACACGCGTCACTGTTAACGCCTGACGAACAGCCATTGCGTATGGAAGTCACGCATTATAATGATAAAGCCTTCAACCCTGTTTCATCTGATGAAACACAGGTTGCGGTTAAAGCATTACAGAATGCGACCTTCACGGTAAAAGATCGTGAAGATAGACCTACATCCAGCAAGCCAAGCGCACCACTTATCACATCAACCTTACAGCAAGCGGCAAGTACGCGTTTAAGCTTTGGTGTGAAAAAGACGATGATGCTAGCTCAGCGCCTTTATGAAGCAGGTTATATAACCTATATGCGTACTGACTCAACTAACTTAAGTCAGGATGCAATTCAAATGGCACGTGATTATATCAATGAGAATTTTGGCGCTAAGTATTTGCCGAAAGAGCCAAACGTTTATTCGAGCAAAGAAAATTCTCAAGAAGCGCACGAAGCTATTCGTCCTTCTGATATCAACGTTATCGCTGAATCTTTAAAAGATATGGATAATGATGCTAAACGTCTATATCAGCTGATTTGGAATCAATTTGTTGCTTGTCAAATGACACCAGCAAAATACGATTCGACCACATTAACAGTCGAATCAGGTGATTATAAACTACGTGCTAAAGGTCGGACTTTACGTTTTGCAGGTTGGACTAAAGTCATGCCAGCTATGCGTAATAAAGATGAAGATAAAACCTTACCAGCCGTTGATGTAGGGGCAAAACTGGCTTTAGCTGAATTAGAACCTACTCAGCACTTTACTAAGCCCCCAGCTCGTTTTAGCGAAGCAACGTTAGTTAAAGAATTAGAAAAACGCGGTATCGGCCGTCCTTCAACGTATGCATCTATCATCTCCACTATTCAAGATCGTGGTTATGTGAAAGTTGAAAACCGTCGTTTTTATGCAGAAAAAATGGGTGAAATTGTAACAGATCGCTTAGAAGAGAATTTTAGCGATTTAATGAATTACGATTTTACTGCGCAAATGGAAGATCATCTCGACCATGTTGCTAATAATGAAGAAAACTGGAAAGCGGTATTAGATGCGTTCTTCACTGATTTTAGTCAACAATTAGAAGTTGCTGAAAAAGATCCTGAAGAAGGCGGAATGCGACCAAATCCAATGGTTATTACGTCAATTGAATGTCCAACGTGTTCTCGTCATATGGGAATTAGAACGGCAACAACAGGCGTATTCTTAGGATGTTCAGGCTATGCTTTACCGCCTAAAGAGCGTTGCAAACAAACCATCAATCTTATTCCTGAAGATGAATTATTAAATATTCTTGAAGGGGAAGATGCAGAAACCAACGCATTACGAGCTCGTCGTCGTTGCCCGAAATGTGGTACTGCAATGGACAGTTACCTGATTGATACTCATCGTAAATTACATGTTTGTGGTAATAATCCTGCATGTGATGGTTATGAAGTTGAAGAGGGTGAATTCCGTTTAAAAGGTTATGAAGGTCCAGTTATTGAGTGCGATAAATGTGGTTCTGAAATGCACCTGAAAATGGGGCGTTTTGGTAAATACATGGGTTGTACTAATGATGATTGTAAAAATACCCGTAAGATCTTAAAAAGCGGTGAAATTGCACCACCGAAGGAAGATCCAGTTCCACTTCCTGAATTGTTATGTGAAAAATCAGATGCTTACTTTGTCTTACGAGACGGTGCCGCTGGTGTCTTCTTGGCTGCAAACACGTTCCCTAAATCAAGAGAAACGCGTGCACCAAAAGTAGAAGAACTGGTTCGTTTTAAAGACCGTTTAGCAGAGAAAATGCGTTATTTAGCAGAAGCTCCGGTGGCTGATCCTGAAGGAAACCCAACGATTGTGCGTTTTAGTCGTAAAACAAAACAGCAATATGTTTCTTCAGAGAAAGATGGCAAGGCAACAGGTTGGTCTGCGTTTTATGTCGATGGTAAATGGGTTGAAAAAAACAAATAACATTGGCATTGCGTGATAAATAAAAAAGCGACTAATGAGAGTTAGTCGCTTTTTTGTATTTAGAAGGTATGCTAATTAAATACACTGAAACAGTATTAATGGTTGATTTCTATTTGTCTAATATTTTACTTTGCTAATAATAAGACGGAGATACTATGAAACTGATGCCTTTGTTACTATCTGGCTTACTCTTCACCTCTGTAGCAAGCGCTGCAACGTTAGATGTCACGTTAAATGAAGCCTTACCAACGGGTGCTGGCAACGATATTGGTGTTGTCACTATCACTGAAACTGATTATGGGCTGTTATTTACGCCAAAACTCACTGGATTAACACCGGGTATTCATGGTTTTCATATTCATGCTAATGGTTCTTGTGAACCAGATATGAAAGATGGCAAACCTGTGCCTGCTTTAAAAGCTGGCGGCCATTTAGATCCTGAAAAAGTTGGTGTTCACTTGGGGCCTTATAATAAAAATGGGCATCTAGGTGATTTACCGGGATTAGTCGTGAATGACAAAGGTGTTGCGGATTACGCAGTGTTAGCGCCAAAACTCACCAAACTTGAGCAAGTGAAAGACAAAGCTATCATGGTGCATGTTGGGGGCGACAACTATTCTGATGATCCCGAGGCTCTTGGCGGTGGTGGTGCAAGAATGGCATGTGGCGTGATTAAATAATTTAATGCAATTATTATGAAAGAAAAGCTGACTGTGAACGTCAGCTTTTTTTATGTTTGTTTATAGCTTATAACTATTAGATATAACAAAATCTAAATAACGCTATTAATTACGTTAGACCGAAATGAAATAAGTGATATAGTGGTTATATATTACATCTTTATTATTCTTTTTAGTTATATGAATATAAATAGAATAACGGAATAATAAGTCTTTTGTTGAAGGGATAGCCTCTCCATGAAATTACAACAGTTGCGTTATATCGTTGAAGTGGTGAATAACGATTTAAATGTTTCAACCACGGCAGAGCGTTTGTATACATCTCAACCGGGAATAAGTAAACAAATTCGCATGTTAGAAGATGAGTTAGGTATACAAATATTTTCTCGTAGTGGTAAGCATCTAACGCATGTGACACCTGCGGGTGAAGAAATTGTAAGGCTATCTAGAGAAATCTTATCAAAAACAGAAGCTATTCGGTCTGCTGCAGGTGAGCACACTTATCCAGATAGAGGCTCATTATCGATTGCAACAACGCATACACAAGCTCGTTATGTATTACCTCCAGTAATAAAAGGTTTTATTGAGCGCTATCCTGATGTTTCATTGCATATGAACCAAGGGTCGCCAACACAAATTGCTGAAGATGTATGCAGAGGTAAAAGTGATTTTGCGATCGCGACAGAATCACTGCATCTTTATAACGATTTAGTGATGTTACCTTGTTATCGCTGGAACCGTATTGTGGTGGTTTCAAAAGATCACCCACTGGCACAAAAACGAGAAGTGACGTTAAAAGAGCTTGCGGGCTACGATATTGTCACCTATACCCAAGGTTTTACTGGTCGTTCTGATCTTGATGATGCTTTCGGTAAAGTCGGGTTAAAACCTAAAATTGTTTTCACTGCAACCGATGCGGATGTTATTAAAACTTATGTAAGATTACATTTAGGTATTGGTGTGATTGCCAGTATGGCATTTGATCCTGTACTCGATAGCGATTTAGTCGCAATTGATATGCGTGATAAGTTTAGTTATAGCACTACTAAAATTGCATTCCGTCGTAGTGGTTTCTTACGCGGCTATATGTATGATTTTATGTGGCGTTTTGCCCCTCATCTTACGCGTAATTTGATTGAACAAGCGGTTGCATTGCGAACTAACGAAGAGATTGAAGAGTTATTTAAAGATATCGAATTACCCTTAGTGTAATACTGAAAGGCGGGTGTTCCCCGCCTTCAAGCGTGTTTATAAACCTAATTTCTGCTATTACTCATTTCAAATAAAAATCCCCACTAAAAAAAGCATCGGATTTTGCAATACTTAGCTGACGATATTTATTTAAAAAATCATAAAATTGCTGATTAATCAGTGGATCATCAAGTGCGCTAGCATCAAATACAGAAGTAATGGTCGTGTACTCTAAAGAGAGGGTAAATTTACGACCTATACAACTGGCGAGTAGCATTTTCGCTGATTGATAAGAAAAACGTAGACTCAAAATTTTCAGCTTTGGAACAAAAATAAGATGATTATTATGATTGAGTATCTCAGTGATCCCCGCAATAGTTATCGTTTGATAGCTGTCTAATGATTTTCGTAAGCCGACTTCTATTTTTTGTCCTTGGGTACGTAAAAAATCAATAAACTCTCCAAGTGCAGGTGATGTGGCATTAATTGCAGCGCCTAGTAATAACTGAATAAATGCTTGAGCAACGGAAAAATCAAAGGTTTGCTTATTAAGCTTTTTTGTTTCGATTTTATTGTGCCCTAGAAGGGGTAAATGATTGAGGGTATCTAACCAATGTTCAGGGCGATAATAGGCTTCATTATCTTCTTTTTTTAATGCAGCAAGATGGTTTGCCATAATAGAAATAAGTCCAATTTGAATATTTTTAAGTTGTGACATTCTTTCTATTTCGGAAGGCTCAAAAGGTTTTGGTGATGCGATGATAAACTGCACTAAACCTTCTGTATCTTTTATGTTTTGAGAATGTAATGCATTCATCGATAAGGTTTGCGGAAAAGGCGGTGTAACAGGCTCCGCAAAATAGCGATCGGCATTCATAATATTTTTTAGTAAATCAGATTGTTTGTTATTCATAAATATTATCCTTACACAGTTATACCTCCGCCATTAAAGTCTAATTAAGTGAAAATCTAGAGACTAAAATTTATTAACATCATGACAGTCATAACATTGCGTTAACAAATCGTGTGATCTTTAAGCGAAATTCAATGTTATATGATATGTTTAATAAATAACCTTACCTATTTTGATAGTTTAAACATGCTGTCAGTATAAAAATAAGAAGGAGGAGCTATGTCGTTACGTTTGAAAAAAGAGAGCCATTCCACGCTCTTAGTCGGATCTCAAGAATATGAGTACTACCGTCTTTCAGAAGTTGCCCGCCAATTAGGCGATATTACCCGTCTTCCTAAATCTCTGAAGGTGTTACTAGAAAACTTAGTGCGTTATCTCGACAATGAAACTGTTGTTGAAGAGGACATTAAGGCGTTAGTTGAGTGGCAAAAAACAGCGCATGCATCACGTGAAATTGCTTATCGACCTGCAAGGGTGCTTATGCAAGATTTTACCGGTGTACCTGCGGTCGTTGATTTAGCCGCTATGCGTGAAGCAGTGAAATCTTTGGGTGGGCAAGTGGATAAAGTCAATCCATTATCACCTGTTGATTTAGTTATCGATCACTCAGTTATGGTTGATGAATATGCCAGTAAAAATGCGTTTGCTGAAAACGTGGAAATTGAAATGGAGCGTAACTATGAACGTTACCTTTTTTTACGTTGGGGACAGCAATCCTTTGAACGCTTTCGTGTCGTGCCACCAGGTACAGGAATTTGCCATCAGGTAAACCTTGAGTACTTAGGTAAAGCTATTTGGTCTGAAGTACAAAATGGACGTCATGTGGCTTATCCAGATACCTTAGTTGGCACGGATTCTCACACCACAATGATCAACGGTCTTGGTGTTTTAGGTTGGGGTGTAGGAGGCATTGAAGCGGAAGCCGCAATGTTAGGTCAACCTATCTCCATGCTCATTCCTGATGTTGTTGGCTTTAAATTGACAGGAAAATTACGTGAAGGGATCACCGCAACTGATCTAGTTTTAACCGTTACACAAATGTTACGCGCTCATGGTGTGGTGGGTAAATTTGTAGAATTCTACGGAGATGGCCTAGCGTCATTACCTTTAGCTGATCGTGCAACAATAGCGAATATGTCGCCAGAGTATGGTGCGACCTGTGGATTCTTCCCAATAGATGATATCACTCTTGATTATTTGCGTTTAACAGGTCGTGAAGAACAAGAGATTGCACTAGTTGAAGCTTATAGCAAAGAGCAGGGTTTATGGCGACATACAGGCGATGAACCTATCTTTACGTCAACATTATCGCTAGATATGGGAACCGTTGAAGCAAGCCTTGCTGGGCCTAAACGTCCTCAAGATAGAGTTAATCTACCGAGTGTACCAAAAGCATTTAAAGCGGCAGTAGAGCTTGAAACTAATAAGCAACTACTGTCACACTTTCCTCAAGTAAAAATTGATGATCATCCTGCGTTTGAATTAACTGATGGTGCTGTCGTTATTGCGGCGATCACATCATGTACTAATACATCAAACCCTAATGTTTTAATGGCCGCCGGATTACTGGCTAAAAATGCGGTAGAAAAAGGATTGCAGCGTAAACCTTGGGTTAAGTCTTCTTTGGCTCCAGGTTCTAAAGTGGTCACGGATTATCTTAATCTTGCAGGATTAACCCCTTATCTTGATGAGTTAGGATTTAACCTTGTGGGATATGGTTGCACAACATGTATTGGTAATTCAGGGCCTTTATTAGCACCGATTGAAAGTGCAATTAAGGATAATGATTTAACTATTGCGGCTGTATTATCTGGTAACCGTAACTTTGAAGGTCGAATTCATCCCTTAGTGAAAACCAACTGGTTAGCATCACCGCCTTTAGTGGTTGCTTATGCTTTATCAGGAAATATGAACATAGATCTTACTAAAGAGCCATTAGGTAAAGATAAACAGGGCAATCCCGTTTATTTAAAAGATATTTGGCCTGATAGTAAAGCGATTGCTGATGCTGTTGAGAAAGTTAAAACAGAAATGTTCCATAAAGAGTACTCCGCTGTGTTTGAAGGTGATGAGACATGGAAATCACTAAAAACACAAGATACACCTGTCTATGATTGGCAACCCGATTCTACCTATATTCGACATCCTCCTTTCTTTGAAGGAATGTCAAAAATACCAGCGCCAATTAAAGATATTCATCAAGCCAGTATTTTGGCTATTTTAGGTGATTCGGTGACAACTGATCATATCTCGCCTGCGGGTAATATTAAGGCGGATAGTCCAGCGGGACGTTATTTACGTGAACATGGTGTCGAGCCGAAAGATTTTAACTCTTATGGCTCAAGACGCGGTAATCATGAAGTCATGATGCGAGGTACATTTGCTAATATTCGCATTCGTAACGAAATGGTACCGGGAGTAGAAGGTGGTTTTACCAAACATATTCCAACGGGTGAAACACTGGCTATTTATGATGCCTCAATGCGTTATCAACAAGAAAATACGCCATTGGCGATTATTGCAGGTAGTGAATATGGTTCAGGCTCTAGCCGAGACTGGGCAGCGAAGGGGACGCGTTTATTAGGTGTGCGAGTCGTTATTGCAGGCTCTTTTGAACGTATTCATCGTTCTAACTTAATCGGTATGGGAGTTCTACCTTTAGAGTTTCCTAAAGGGGTAACTCGCCAAACATTGGGCTTAAAAGGTGATGAGAAAATTGAGATCACAGGGCTTAATGAATTAACACCGAGCCAAGATATAGCAGTTAATATTACTTTCGCAGATAATCACACTGAAACCATTATGGCGCGTTGCCGTATTGATACTCAAACTGAATTAGCCTATTTCCAACATGGTGGCATATTGCATTATGTTATTCGTAATATGCTTTAATTAGGTTTAGTTGTAATAAATATAACGCCTCATTATAAAAATAATGGGGCGTTATATTCCTCGTATAGATATCGTTTTAGATGATGCTTGGTATTTTGAAAGAAGATCTGATGCTAAATAGAGCTTCTATCACCAACCCTGAACCGCACCGCCGTTAAAAATGGTTTCGGCAGCGATGGCAACTTCGGGTGATTGGTAAGCCTTAATAAAATCCCGCACATTATCAGCGTCTTTATTATCTTCTCTTGTCACAATAATATTGGTGTAAGGCGAGTTTTTATCTTCAATAAAAATACTGTCTTTGGTTGGAGATAAATTAATTTGTTGGATGTAAGTTGTACTGATAATAGCGACAGTCACCTTAGGATCGTTTAAAACTCGTGGTAATTGTGCGCCTTCTAACTCCATAATTTTAAGCTTAAGCGGATTATCAATAATGTCGATAGCCGTAGGCAATAAACCACTGTTTGGTTTTAATGTAATCAGCTTTTCTTTATCTAATAACAGTAGTGCTCGACCTAAATTCGTGGGATCGTTAGGAACGGCAATGGTATCGCCTGATTTTAACTCCGAAGGATGCTTAATTTTTGTTGAATAGCCAGCCATAGGAAAAACAAAGGTATTACCAACAGCGACTAAATTGTAACCACGAGATTGATTATCTTGGGCAAGAAAAGGGCGATGTTGAAAAACATTGGCATCAAGCTCTTTATTTGCTGTGGGATCGTTAGGTAATAAAGAGCCACTGAAACTCACCAATTCAACCTCTAAGCCATATTTTTCTTTTGCGATTTTTTTTGCAATTTCAGCCACATCTTGTTCAGCACCATTAATTACACCAACTTTGATTGAATAGCTGGTTTTATCACTATTATCACAGCCAGTTAATAACGTTCCTGCTAATAATAATGCGCCGAAAATCCTACCAGAAAAATGTAATGGCATAATGCATTCCTATCAAAATTTATTTATTAATAAATAACTTAGAATAAGATAGATAGTCAATAAAATCGTATATGACAAATTTTCACATGATATAATTTAATGATGAAAAAACAGTAAAAAAGAACAAGATATAAGTAGAGAAAAATAGATAAAGAATGAATTTACAAGGTAATAGAATAAGAGGAGTAAATAAAAAATCCGAGTAACTCAGACTCGGATTTGAAAATAATTAATACTGTACTGTTGCTTGATTATTGCGCTTTCTTAAATAGAAGATGACCCATTTTATCGGCTTTAGTATCAAGATAATGCGCATTACTTGGATTACGTCCGACGATTAATGGCACTCGCTCGATAACATTAATGCCTGCGGCTTTCATGATTTCAATTTTCTTCGGATTATTAGTTAATAACCGAACTTCGTGAACACCTAATAGGTTATACATGTCAGCACAAAGGGTAAAATCGCGTTCGTCAGCTTTAAAACCTAACTCGAGGTTCGCTTCAACGGTATCTAATCCTTTATCTTGCAATGCATAAGCGCGTATTTTATTTAATAATCCAATATTTCGGCCTTCTTGGCGATGATAAAGTAATACGCCACGACCTGCTTTACTGATTTGTGAAAGCGCAGCTTCAAGCTGGAAACCACAATCACAACGTAGGCTAAATAAAGCATCACCCGTTAAGCACTCTGAATGAATACGAGATAATACGGGCTCAGAGCCTGAAATATCGCCGTAAACAAGGGCGACATGATCCTTTCCTGTTGCGATTTCTTCAAAACCAACCATTAAAAACTCACCAAAAGGAGTAGGTAGTTTTGCTTCTGCGATACGTCTTAATTTCATTATTTTTGACTCATAATTTCAGGTGAAACTCTCGTTCAAGATTATACACTTTATAACGAGAACAAAGAGAAATAAAACACTGAAATGCTTCCATGTCTGATAGGCAAGGAAATGGGGTAACACACACTTATAAATTCACACCATTACAAATTATCAGATTTTGCGCCTTCTTGCATAATGATTTATTGCTAAACTTGCATCGTTTATACTGATAATCTTTAGCTGTGAACGGAAGATAATATTTGTATTTAACAAGGGGCAATATATTGAATAAGCAAATAACAAAGTTAATTCTATTAGGCAGTATGTTGCTCTTAATCATACCGAGTGTTGTATTGGTATTGGGTTGGGAATGGCAACCTACCGACCATCCTTTAGGTGGTATAAGTACATTATGGATAGCAGATAGTGCAGCAAGGCCTTGGGGGGCTGTGACTATTATTACTTTCTTAACGTTGCTCTTTATGGTTTTAAAATTAAAGCGTAACCATTTTATTCAATTAGCCGTGATAATTATTGTTACATTGGCTATTGGACAATTAATTAAGGTTGCGGTTAAAAACACAGTAAAAGAGCCTCGTCCTTATGTTGTTTGGGTTAGTGAAAATTTGCACATTAGCTCTGAGGTTTTTTATCAAGTTTCAAGACCAGAGCGAGAACAATTACTTCAAAATGGGTTAGCCAACTCACCAGTGATCCCTGAATGGCAACTTAAACATTGGAAAGCTGAAACGGGTTATGCTTTTCCATCGGGTCATAGCTTATTTTCTGCCACACTCGCATTATTTGTTTTTGCTCTTTTTATGTTGCGTCGTCATTATTTTTTGGCGTCACTCGGGTTATTATGGGGAATTGATGTCACGGTAGGGCGTATTGTATTAGGAATGCACTGGGCATCTGATGTGATTGTCGGTATTCTTATCAGTACAGTGCTGGTTTGGTGTGCATTTAAGGTGATTGAGCGACGTTTATTGCTCAAACCCTGACGATAGCCCTTATTTTT
Organism: Proteus sp. G2618; assembly: GCF_009915995.1. Lineage (NCBI taxonomy): Bacteria > Pseudomonadati > Pseudomonadota > Gammaproteobacteria > Enterobacterales > Morganellaceae > Proteus > Proteus sp. G2618. The sequence continues at coordinate 330,439 of NZ_JAABNI010000014.1, forward strand.
TTAGATACAGAATGTCTTTTTCGATATTATGTGAAAAAATATACGAAAATCAGATGATTCTAAGAAATCACTTTCTTTGTGCGCAGTGAAAATGCTACCTTTATCTGTCTACTAAAGAAAAGAGAATAAAAAAGGAAATAATGTGAAAAAAGTCCTACTTTTTATTTTGGTTATTCTTGTTCTTGCCATTGTGGTGATTGCCATGACTTTAGGCACAAATAACGATCAGGTAGTCACATTTAATTACCTTATTGCTCAAGATGAATATCGTATTTCTACCTTGTTAGCGATCCTGTTTGGTGTGGGCTTTGTACTTGGCTGGATTGTAAGTGGTATTTTTTATCTACGTGCACGCTTATCATTAGGCCGAGCAAAACGTAAAATTAAACGTCTTGAAAGTGCTCAAACAAAACAAGAAAACCAAGAAAGTCGCCCAACGGTTGCTTCTGCTACGAAATAAGGACGATAGCTGATGCTAGAATTGCTGTTTCTGTTATTACCTGTCGCTGCGGCTTACGGCTGGTATATGGGGCGTCGTGGCGCTCAACAGGACAAACAGCAGAACGCCGATCGCCTGTCACGTGAGTATGTGGCGGGTGTTAACTTCTTACTTTCTGATCAACAAGATAAAGCGGTTGATCTTTTCCTCGAAATGCTTAAAGAAGATAGCTCCGCTTTTGAGGCCCATCTTACTTTAGGTAATCTTTTCCGCTCTCGTGGTGAAGTTGAACGAGCTATTCGTATCCACCAATCGTTAATGGAGAGTGCTGCACTTTCTTTTGATCAACGCCTACTTGCTGTTCAACAATTAGGTCGCGACTATGTGGCGGCAGGTGTTTACGATCGTGCTGAAAATATGTTTCAGCAACTTATTGATGAACAAGAATTTCGCCAAAGTGCGCTACAGTCTTTGCTTGCTATTTACCAGTTAACCAGTGATTGGGGGAAAGCGATAGAAACGGCTGAAAAATTGGTGAAGTTAGGTCAGCATGAATTAAAAGAACAAATTTCACATTTTTATTGTGAATTAGCACTTCAAGAAATGAGCAGTGATAATCTTGATAGTGCACTGAATTTGTTGCAAAAAGCAGGGCAAATGGATCCACTTTGTGCCCGTGTTTCAATTATGTATGGTCGTATCTATATTGCTCGTGATGATAAACAAAAAGCCATTGATGTTTTAATGAAAGTCATTGAGCAAGATAAAGAGATGGTCAGTGAAACCTTACCTATGCTTTTTGAATGTTTCCAATCTCAAGGCGATACTTCTCGTTGGGAAACTTATTTACGTCAATGTGTGGATAGTAATTGTGGTGCGATTGCTGAACTTTATCTTGCTGACATTATTGAAGCTAAAGAAGGTATTGAAGCGGCTCAGTTATACATTAATCGCCAATTAGAACGTCATCCAACCATGCGTCTGTTCTATCGTTTAATGCGTTACCACTTAGCTGAAGCGGAAGAAGGACGTGCCAAAGAGAGCCTTATCTTATTGCGTTATATGGTTGGTGAACAAATTCGCACAAAACCAGATTATCGTTGCCATAAATGTGGTTTTACCTCTCATGCATTATATTGGCATTGTCCATCCTGTCGTTCATGGGATACCGTTAAACCTATTCGCGGTTTAGATGGTCAGTGACGATGTCACTTTTTTAATAGTCTCTTTATAAATAAAGGCCCTAAAATGTCATTTCATTGTGATAAAAAATCGCCCGAGCTTACCTGCGCGCCCGTTATTGTGGCACTAGACTATGAAGACCAAAAAAGTGCATTAGATTTTGCACAACGTATCGATCCCTCATCTTGTCGTTTAAAAATTGGTAAAGAGATGTTTACCCGTTTTGGGCCTCAATTTGTGACTCAGTTACAAAAAGAAGGGTTTGATATTTTCTTAGATTTGAAATTCCATGATATTCCCAATACCGTTGCAAGAGCTGTCGTCGCCGCTGCTGATTTAGGTGTATGGATGGTCAATGTACATGCAAGTGGTGGAAGTCGTATGATGCGTGCTGCCAAAGAAAGCCTTACCGCCTTTGGTAAAGATGCACCTCTTTTAACGGCAGTGACAGTGCTTACCAGTATGGACCAATCTGATTTAATTGAATTGGGAATAACATTGACGCCCGCAGAACAAGCTGAACGTTTAGCGTTACTGACAAAATCTTGTGGTCTTGATGGCGTTGTCTGCTCTGCGCATGAAGCAACGCGTTTTAAACAAGTTTGTGGTGATGATTTCTTATTAGTCACTCCGGGTATTCGCCCAGTAGGAAGTGATGTTGGCGATCAGCGTCGCGTAATGACACCAGAGCAAGCTATTGCAGCCGGTGTTGATTATATGGTGATTGGTCGTCCTATCACGCGTAGTGATAACCCTCTTGAAACACTGCAACAAATTAATCGTTCTATACAAGGTATGTAATTTAACATGGATAATAACTCTCGTTTGGTTTATTCCACAGATGCGGGTCGCATTAAAGAAGAAGAGCAAAAGCCGATCCGTCCTACCGGTGATGGTATTGTGCGTATTCAGCGTCAAACTAGTGGACGTAAAGGCAAAGGTGTTTGCGTTGTTTCAGGTATCGATCTGGATGATGCAGAGTTAGCGAAACTGGCGGCCGAACTGAAGAAAAAATGTGGTTGTGGTGGCAGTGTAAAAGACGGCTTAATTGAGATCCAAGGCGATAAACGTGATTTAATTAAATCGCTATTAGAAGCCAAAGGAATGAAAGTTAAGCTCGCTGGTGGCTGATTTATTTAGCTATATAGCAACAAAATTAATCATAGTGCGCTGATTTTCCATTGAGATTAGCGCATTTTTTATTTTCATACTCTTTATTGTCACATAAGAGATGTCTTTTTAAAGGTATTTTATGAAAGCGTATTTGATGATTGTTGCACTGTTATATTCTTCTGCGCTTTTTGCAGAAAACAAGACTGAAAACATGGTTGTTCATGATAAATATTGCTCTTCGCTAGAGCAAACAATGGATGAGGTTTTTGAAAGTGGGGCGCTAACCTATTGTGTTTATGCTGGTTTTTCAATTGCAGATGCTTATAAAAAATATGTCAGTGAGCATGATGAGGATTATCTTGTAAAAACCATTAAGGTGAACAATAACATCCAAAAAGAATATACGAAAGATGATGTTGTTGTTGATTATAAATGGGAAAGCCCAAAGAAATTGATGATAGAACAACAGTTTTCAGGTGGCTTTACGGAGTTTTTGCTAGAAGAAGATAAGAAAGGCACTAAAATTACAATTACGGGACATCCGGATTAATAATCAGTCAAACAGAGAAGTCTATAAGCAAGATTATAGGTGACAATGTCACCTATTTTTTGTATTTCATTTTATTCTTTCTCATCTATTTTTAGATATTTCACCGGTACTGAAAGCGTTAACCAGACCCCATTATCAGCCTGATAAAACTCAAAACCTTCACTAAACATTTTTTCACTGTCCACAGTTAAAACAATAGCTTTTCCATGACGATCACCGACATTCACCGCTGTTTTATAATCTTGTGAAAGGTGAACATATTGACGACCATTAGGAATTAAACCTTGCTTAAAAATACTATCGATAAAGCGAGTTGCTGTACCGTGAAAAAGTATTTTAGGGGGAGTAATAGCTTGGTAATCAATTGTGGTTTTAAGCGAGTGGCCTTGAACTGCGCGAATAAAAAGCCCGTCTTCTGAGATAGCAAAACGCTTTTTATCATTGGTTTCTACAACGTCTTTAATTAATTCAAGGGTTAGCGCTGTTCCATTTTTCTGTGCTAAAGGGATTAATTTTGATATTTCTCCCCATCCTTGGTCATCTAATGTTAAACCGATACTTTCAGGGGCGTGACGTAAGATATAACTTAAAAAACGACTAATTTGTACTTTGTCTTTCATTGATTTAATCCATTTATTAACTATTAAATTTATAATGCAAGAGAAAATCCCCATGCAACATAAAAATATTTCCTTTCTTTTTAATGCTCTTTTTATCACTAATTTAAAAATGAGAGACATAAAAAAAGCTGATAGCTCAAAACGAGCTATCAGCCTTATTGTATATCGATTTAAGTCCTATTAGATAGGACGAGCTACGATATTACGAGTTTCTAGTTTTACATCTTCGATACGAACAGGAATGACATCATTGAGTTTATACGCGGTTTCGCCTTTCACAATGACAGTACCTGTCTCTTGGCTACATTGGATTTCATCACGTACAGCATGTAAGAATGGTGCAGGAATAAAGGCTACAGCACCATTTTCAACTAGGCGAACACGAACACCACCACGAGTAATATCGATAATTTCTGCATTAAATGGTGTTTCAGTGCCAGCAAAAGGTTTTAAGAAACGTGCATATAACCAATCACCCACATCACGTTCAGCCATTCGGTTAGCACGGCGACGCTCTGCAATACGAATGCCATCTTCTTCTTGCGGTTTTTCAGCGCTTTCTTTGCTGATAATCGCTTTGAGTAAACGGTGATTTAAAATATCACTGTATTTACGAATTGGTGATGTCCATGTCGCATAGGCTTCTAACCCCAAGCCAAAGTGAGGGCCTGGCTCTGCTTTGATTTCAGCAAAGTTCTGGAAGCGACGAATACGGCTATCAAGGAATTGATTTGGCTGATTATCAAGTTCACGACGCAATTGGCAGAAACCTTCAAGCGTTAACAAACTTTCAGATGTCGTTTCAATACCGTTATCTTTTAAGGTTTGTACGACTTGATCGATATAAAGTGGATCAAAGCCTGTATGAACGTTGTAAACGCCAAAGCCTAAGTTTTTCGCCAGCACTTTTGCAGCACAGATATTGGCGGTGATCATCGCTTCTTCAACAATGCGGTTTGCGATACGGCGTTTTTCTGCCACGATATCTAAAACATTGCCGCCTTCGTCAAGAATAAAACGGTAATCAGGACGTTCTTTAAAGACCAGAGCATGTTTTTCACGCCATTCATGACGTTTTTCACACATCTCTTTTAATAATATTACTTGCTCATGAACCATTTCATTTTCAGGTTGCCATTGTGAGTTTTCACTTTCTAACCAATCTGAAATGTTGTCATAAACCAGCTTAGCTTTTGATTCTACCCATGCAGAGTAAAAGTGAATATCTTCAAGCAGAGCGCCATCTTCAGTGATGCTGACTTGGCAAACTAATGCAGGGCGTTTTTCATTGGGACGTAATGAACAAATGTTATCTGACAATTCGCGAGGTAGCATCGGGATATTAAAGCCCGGTAGATAATTAGTCAGCGCACGTTGTGCTGCAATCTTATCTAATTCACTATTTGGCAGGATATAAGCTGTTGGATCGGCGATTGCGATAAATAGCGTTAATTGACCGTTCTCTTCTTTACGAATAAAGAGCGCGTCATCCATATCTTCTGTTGATGCACTATCAATAGTGACAAAGGATAGAGAAGTCAGGTCTTCACGAGGCAAAGTATCATGTAATGTCAGCGCTTCGTTACCCATTTCAGGCGCATCACGTTCAAGTTGATGACGCATTAAGGTTACCCACCAAGGTGCAAAGTGATCATCTTTATCCGTGATATAGTCGGTTATTTCTGCCTGAAAACCTTTATCACCTTTATTAAGAGGATGACGACGCATTACAGCAACGGCCCAATCTTGATCAACAAAGCTATGCGTTAAACCTTGGGCAGGACGGCAAGGAATAGTATCTTTTAAAAGAGGGTGGTCTGGAATTATCCACAGACGGTTATCACCTTCTTTTTTCTGAATACGGCCGACAAAACGCGTTAAGAAAGGTTCGACTAATTCTTCGGGTTCAACCGACTCTTTATCGCCGTTTGTATGAACGGCTGCAATAACTCGGTCGCCGTGCATCACTTTTTTCATTTGCGGAGGGGGAATAAAATAGCTTTTCTGACCATCAACTTCAAGGAAGCCAAAGCCTTTATCTGTTCCCTTTACAAGGCCTTCCACGCGCGGTGTCTGGGCATGGAGTTGCTGTTTTAGCTGTGCAAGCAGCGGATTGTCTTGAAACATATTTTTCCGGAAAGTCGGCAGTTTTAATAATAAAAAGTGGGCAATAGTTTTATTCGATTGTGTGTAGTGACGCAAGCAATATTGCATCAGAAAAACAGACAAATCGGCAAAAAATTATTCAGGATCTGTTTTTTCTTTAAATTCACAAAGATCTTCAATAATACAAGAGCCACACCGTGGTTTTCGTGCAATACAGGTATAACGACCATGAAGAATAAGCCAATGGTGGCAATCAACTTTAAATTCGGCTGGAACAACCTTTAACAGTTTTTGTTCGACTTCATTGACATTTTTACCCGGGGCGAAACCTGTGCGATTACTCACTCTAAAGATATGCGTATCGACAGCGATTGTTGGCCAACCAAATGCTGTGTTTAAAACGACATTTGCTGTTTTACGACCGACGCCGGGTAAGGCTTCTAGGGCTTCTCTGTTTTCAGGAACTTCGCTGTTATATTTATCGACTAAGATTTGGCACGTCTTAATCACATTTTCAGCTTTAGTATTATATAGACCAATGGTTTTAATGTATTTCTTAAGACCATCGACGCCTAAAGTTAGTATCGCCTGCGGTGTATTGGCAACAGGGTAAAGCTTAGCTGTTGCCTTATTAACACTCACATCGGTGGCTTGTGCAGAGAGTAATACGGAGATCAATAGTTCAAACGGAGAGTCAAATTTTAGCTCTGTCGTTGGTTGCGGATTGTCATCACGCAACCGAGTTAGAATTTCAATACGTTTTGCTTGATTCATTATGCTCACAAATTAATTTTTAACGATATGACTACCACAGCCTTGTTCTTTTTCGTAAGTTTTAGTTGTCGAAGCGCTGCGCTTTTTCTGTCTTTCATCAATTAGGTATTTTGCTGCTAACATAAAGCCTAAGCCGATAAAAGCACCTGGTGGCAAAATAGCAAGTAAGAAGGGTGAGTCTAAATGCACTATCTCAACTCTTAATACTTGAGCCCATTCACCTAATAGTAAATCAGCCCCGTCAAATAATGTACCGTTACCTAATACTTCACGTATGGCACCTAAAACAAAGAGTGCCGCAGTTGCACCTAATCCCATCGCTAGACCATCAATAGCAGAAGGAAAAACTTCATTCTTAGCCGCAAAAGCTTCAGCACGACCAATAACAATACAGTTAGTGACGATCAATGGAATGAAGATCCCTAAAGATTGATATAAGCCATAGGCGTATGCGTTGATCAGTAATTGCACAGCACTGACGACTGACGCAATTATCATAACATAAATTGGGATACGAATTTCAGAAGGAACCCAACGACGTAAGCTAGAAACGGCCACATTTGTGCAAAATAGGACTAATGTTGTCGCAAGACCTAAGCCTAAGGCGTTTGTTGCTGTTGAGGAAACCGCCAGTAAAGGGCACAACCCAAGTAATTGCACTAAAGCTGAGTTATTTTTCCATAACCCTTGAGAAAAGAGCTCTTTAATTGAGTTCATATTAATTTGCCTCACAGACAGAGAGTGTATCCAGTTTCTCTGGTAAAGATTGTATTAACCACGCAGTACGCTTTGATGAGTTGACGACAGCACGAGGGGTGATCGTCGCACCCGTAAATTGATCAAAATCGCCACCATCTTTTTTTACTGCCCAGTGCGGATCGTTTTCACTGGAAATGAATCTATTACTCAGTGTTGTGATCCAATCCGAAATGCGTGTTTCAATTTTATCACCTAGCCCCGGTGTTTCATTATGAGCAGTAACACGCACACCAAGGACATTCCCTTTAAAGTCAGCACCTACAAGAAGCTCAATGGCGCCTGAATATCCATCGGGTGCAGTAGATTCTAACGCGGCAGCAACAGGTTTACCGTCTAAACGGGCAACATACAGTTTATGGGGCTTGGTATTACCTAATTCTGGTGCTGTAAGAAGATAACAATCTTCAGAAAGCGAATTGTTATACATCGCTTTGGGGATCACTTGATCCAATAATTTTTGTTTCTCTAAGGCAACTTGCTCTGCAATGGTATCTGCAGTGAGGTGATAGACCACGGCAGTTAAGCCTGTAGTACAAGCAGCAAAGATAGCTAATGTGAGTCCATGGCGTTTTAAGATTTCGATCATCATTTTCTCCTTAGCATTAATGTCCGTAAACACGAGGGCGTGTATAGCTATCAATAAGAGGTACAGCGATATTGGCAAGTAATACAGAGAAAGCAACGGCATCTGGATACCCGCCATAAACACGGATAACCCAAACTAATAAACCAATTATTCCTGCATAGATTAAACGACCTTTAGGTGTTGTTGAGGCGCTAACCGGATCAGTGGCAATAAAAAATGCCCCTAGCATGGTCGCTCCAGAGAAAATTTGTAATAGTGGTTGTGAGTAACGTGTAGGATCAATGCCCCAGCTAATAACCGAGCATAGTGCTAATACAGAAATCATCGCAACAGGGATATGCCAGCTAATAATACGTTTATAAAGCAAAATTAATCCACCAGCTAAATAAGCTACATTCACCCATTGCCAGCCAATACCCGCAAATTCACCTTGTAAAATAGGTGTCGCTAACACTTCATCAATTGAGTGAGTTAATAAGCCCGTTTTAAAACTATCAAGAGGCGTTGCTTGTGTAATACCATCAACAGAGCGTCTTAAATCTTCAAGTGTTAAGCCAGATGATGTATGTCCCGTAAAGAAGATACTTAAACTATCCATTACATTGTAAGAGACAGTTTGTAATTCAACTGGTGGCATCCATGATGTCATTTGTACTGGGAATGAGATAAGTAAAACCACATAACCCACCATTGCTGGATTAAATGGATTTTGTCCTAAGCCACCATAAATATGTTTTGCGATAACAATGGCAACAAAAGTACCTAAGACAATGATCCACCACGGTGCTAGAGGTGGAATACTAATGGCGAGTAATACGCCTGTTAGTAGCGCTGAGTTGTCTTTCAGATACAATAAAGGGTCTTCTTTTTTGAGTTTTACGCAGAGTGTTTCAGTCACAAGCGCTACGATAATCGCTAACACAATTTGATAAATGGTTCCTAGGCCAAAAAAATAGATCTGGCTTAAGATCCCTGGTAGTGTTGCTAATGTTACCCATAGCATAACTTGGCTGGTGGACTGTTGATTATGCGTAAAAGGTGAACTCGCAATTTTTAATTTACTATTGTTATTTTGTATTGGTCTGAATTTCATCTGTGATTAATCCAAGGTAACTTCTTCTTTAGCTCGACGTTGTTCGGCTTCTTTTTTCGCTTTTACTCTGGCAATAGCGGCAGCGACAGCAGCTTTGCGTGGGTCGGATTCTTCCGCTTCAACATTTTGCGTAGGCGTTTCATCAATTGTTGTTTTTGCCTGAGCTTCTTTCTTTGCTTTTACTCTGGCAATAGCGGCAGCGACAGCAGCTTTGCGTGGGTCGGATTCTTCTGTTTCAGCATTTTGAACAGGAGCTTCTACAGTTGAAGATGTCTCAGAAGCTTGCTGTGCTTTTTTAGCTTTAGCTCTGGCAATAGCGGCAGCAACGGCGGCTTTGCGTGGGTCGACTTCTTCTGTTTCAGCATTTTGAACAGGAGCTTCTACAGTTGAAGATGTCTCAGAAGCTTGCTGTGCTTTTTTAGCTTTAGCTCTGGCAATAGCGGCAGCAACGGCGGCTTTGCGTGGGTCGACTTCTTCTGTTTCAGCATTTTGAACAGGAGCTTCTACAGTTGAAGATGTTTCAGAAGCTTGTTGTGCTTTTTTAGCTTTAACACGCGCTAATGCAGCAGCAACGGCGGCTTTACGTGGATCAGCATCTTCGCTTTCACTCGCTATATTCTCACTCGAGGCTTCTAGTGCTTTTTGCTGTGCTAATTTAGCAGCTTGTTTTGCTCTTACTTCCTCTTTACGTTTTTTACGTGCAGCAATAGCGGCTGTATTATCTGGCTCTTCACCCGCTTTAACAGAAATAATTTTGCCAATACTTTGTTTTGCTTTTACGCGAGAAAGTGCAGATTGAACTTCACCGTGCTCTTCATCATCAAGTTTAACTACGGCACGTTGATGTCTGGCTTCACGTTCCAGTTTTTCGCGTTCCATACGTATTTTTTTCGCTTCAAAACGTGCTTTTGCCTCAGCCGCGCGTTTTGCTTCTGCATCAATTTCACGTATTTCTGCTTTTTCTTGGCGATAGTATTGAACTAACGGGATATTACTAGGGCAAACAAACGCACAAGCACCGCATTCAATACAATCAAATAAATTATGTTGTTGCGCTTTCTCATGCTCTTTACCTTTACTAAACCAGTAAAGTTGTTGAGGTAATAAACCACTAGGACAAGCATCAACACAATGACCACAACGGATACAGGCTTCTTCAAGGTTATCTGTATCCATCTCTTCGACTGAAGGAATCAGTAGGCAGTTGGTTATCTTAACAACAGGGGCATTTAAGTCTGGTAAGGTAAATCCCATTAATGGCCCTCCCATAATTACCATCTGCTCAGAGCCTGCAACAAAACCAGCTTGTTTTAGTAATGAATAAATAGGTGTGCCTAAACGAGCCCAAAAGTTACCCGGTGTTTTAGCGCCATTACCTGTGACTGTGACAACACGTTCAATTAATGGCTCATCATCAATAATGGCACGTTTGATGGCAACAACCGTACCTACGTTTTGCATCAAGACGCCAATATCAGACGAACGTCCTCCTGATGGGACTTCTTTACCGGTTAAGATCTTAGTCAGTTGTTTAGCACCACCTGATGGGTATTTAGTTGGGATGACACGAATGAAAATACGCTTCTCATCAGGTACAGCACTTAAAGCGTGTTTTAATGACTCAATGGCTTCAGGCTTATTATCTTCAATACCAATTAACACTTCATCAGGAGAGAGAAGGTGAATTAAGATCTGACATCCAGCAATCACTTCATCAGCATGTTCTTGCATTAAGCGATCGTCTGCTGTGATATATGGTTCACACTCAGCTGCATTGATGATGAGTGTTTTAACGAGGTCACCACCACCTTTTAATTTTGATGCAGTTGGGAATCCCGCACCGCCTAATCCTGCAATACCAGCTTCATGGATACGGTTAAGTAATGTATCTCTACTTTCTAATTGATAATCGATGATAGGGGATTTTTTTCGCCATTCATCTTTACCATCAGATTGAATTCTTACTGCAATTTCAGGTAATCCAGAAGGATGAGTACTTGGAAAAGGTTCTATTGTTGTAACTGTACCAGAGATAGATGCATGAACAGGTAATGTTCTACCAATCCCTTTTGTTAACGGTTGGCCTTTTAAGACATGCTCACCTACGCTGACACAAAGTTGCCCCGGTACACCTAAGTGCTGATGAATAGGAATAATCACTTCATCTGGTAATTGTGCGATACGCATTGGTGTACGACTGGACTGTAATTTCATTTCAGGAGGATGAATGCCGCCTTTAAAATCCCAGATTTTATCTTTTTTAAATAGTGAAAAGAGATTAAACATGAGCGTTATCCTCCGTCTTTAATGACGGTTCATCTTCAGGTGTTTCTTCTGGCTCTGCTGGAATGTTTTTTACAGGGATTGTATTTAAATCCCATTTCCAATTTGAGGTTGTGACTTTGACAGGAACCAAAGTTATACAATCAGTAGGGCAAGGAGGCACACATAAGTCACATCCAGTACATAAGTCTTCAATAACGGTGTGCATAGCACGTGTGGCACCCACAATGGCATCAACGGGGCACGCTTGAATACACTTAGTACATCCTATGCAATTATCTTCATCAATTAAGGCGACTTTTCTAATTGGATTTAATGCTTCTTCGTCACCATCAAGTGGTTGAGGATCAACACCCATCAATTCAGCTATTTTTAACATCACTTGTTCGCCACCCGGTGCACAACGGTTAATCATCTCACCATTATTTGCGACTGCATCTGCATAAGGACGACACCCAGGATGACCACATTGTCCGCATTGGCTTTGCGGTAATATTGCGTCAATTTTTTCGACAATAGGATCTTCTTCCACTTTAAAGCGGCGTGCGGAATATCCCAAAATTAGCCCAAAGATAAGACCTAGCGCACCAAGTACGCCAATTGCTATCCATAAAGAATTCATTACAGTTTCACCAAACCACTAAAACCCATAAAGGCGAGAGACATTAAACCCGCGGTAATTAAACCAATTGAAGCACCTTTAAATGGTGCGGGTACATTGGCGACGGCTAAGCGTTCTCTAATTGCAGCAAATAATACCATTACAAGAGAAAAACCGACGGCTGCACCAAAACCATAAACGGCAGATTGCATAAATGTGTGAGCTTGATTGATATTTAATAATGCCACACCTAATACAGCGCAGTTTGTAGTGATTAAAGGCAAGAAGATCCCTAATAAACGATAGAGTGTCGGGCTTGTTTTTCTTACGACCATTTCAGTGAATTGTACAACTACTGCAATAACTAAAATAAAGCTCAGTGTGCGTAAATAAAGTAAGTCCAAAGGAACTAAAATAAAATTATCCATCAGCCAAGAACTAATCGAGGCGAGAGTCATAACAAAGGTTGTCGCAAATCCCATACCAATAGCGGTTTCTAATTTTTTTGATACACCCATAAATGGGCATAAACCAAGGAATTTGACGAGTACAAAGTTATTCACCAATACGGTGCCGACGAATAGAAGCAAGTAATCAGTCATTGTTATGCCAAAATTGTTAAACAGAGAAACAAAAAGCCTCCTGAAATAAAGAGGCTAAACAAGCGTATATAATATCAAGGGTAAAGGGGTGAAGTTATCGAACTTGTGTGAAAGTTTCACGAACACGTTTAGAGTACTTGATATAAGGCACAAAGCAGACAGTCGAGAAAACAGACCATAGAAGGGATTGTAATGCTGTTTGGTCGTCAACAGGTGCAAAACCAAAACTCTTGATTGCTAATAGTAAGTTGATAAGCAACCAAAAAATAAATAGACGCGGAAAGTTTTTAGCACGATAAAAAAATTGTCTTAGTAGATAAAGCGTAAAACTAAACATCACCCATGTTGTTAACGCGGAGAGATACCAACTTGAGATCAAATGAAAAGGAAGCTGGTGTAGGATCGAAAAGTCTGAAAAATATTTAATAATATACAAAACAGACATCAACCCAGAACCAATCACTGACAAGATCATATAAGCCAATGGCGCAAGCAGCCACCCTGTAATAGGCGCTTTTCCTGAAAGGTTATTCTGCGTGTTTGCTTTGAGATCAAATTTCATTAATTAATTATTCCTACTCGTATGTATAGAACTAAACAGGATATTATCACAAACTTTGTTATTATTTATTTAGCTACAAAAGTGAAAGTGATTTTTGTTAATAAAAAAGCATATAAAAATAGGATAGGGTTATGGCAATTAAACTCAATGTTGGGATTATCGGATATGGTTATGCAAGTAAAACCTTTCATGCTCCGCTAATAACAACAACCGAAGGTTTAAATCTTAGTGCAATTTCAAGCTCTGATGAAAATAAAGTTAAACAAGATTTTCCTCACATTACCGTTTATGCAGACCCTCAAGCACTTATTAATGATCCCTCAATAGACTTAATCATTATTCCAACGCCGAATAATACTCACTATTCACTGGCTTCACAGGCTCTAGAAAAAGGTAAACATGTTATTGTTGATAAACCGTTTACACTGACACTGGAAGAAGCTGAAAAATTAACTCAGCAAGCAACAGATGCCGGTAAACTCCTTTCTGTTTTTCATAATCGTCGTTGGGATTCCGGTTTCTTAACCGTTAAAAAACTTTTAGCGGATAAAACACTCGGCGATATCAATGCATATGAAGCGCATTTTGATCGTTTCCGTCCAACAGTGCGTCAACGTTGGCGAGAAGATGCAGGAATTGGCGGTGGACTTTGGTACGATCTCGCGCCTCATGTTCTTGACCAAGCGATTTGCCTATTTGGTGAACCTAAAGCAATTACTGCAGATATTGCTCAATTACGTCCTAATGCAAAAAATGCCGATTACTTTCATGCATTACTAGAATATGACAATCTTAGAGTCGTTCTTCATGCATCTATGTTAGTTGCGTCTCCAACACCTATTTTTGCTATTCATGGGACAAAAGGCAGTTATGTTAAATATGGTCTAGATACCCAAGAAGATGCCTTAAAAGCCGGTTATCTCCCTAATCAAACTTATAATTGGGGAATGGATAGTTTAGATGGTGAGTTAACAACATTGTCAGAGTCTGGTGAGTTAGAGACAACCAAACTCACTACACTTTCTGGTGATTATCCCGCTTACTATCAACAAATTTATCGTGCAATTACATTGGGTGAAGAAAATCCTGTTACGCCAATACAAGCAACAGCCATTATGCGTTTGATTGAAGCTGGCGAAATTTCTAATCGTTTAAAACAAACTATTACGCTATAAGCAAAAGGGAGCGTTAAATCTAATGTCTTGGTGGCAAAAACTAAAACTTGATCCTTTTCTCATGATTATGATTTGTGTGGTGACGCTAGCAACCCTACTACCCGCACAAGGCGATATTAAAGTCCTGTTCCAATATCTTACGACCGGAGCGATAGCACTGCTGTTCTTCTTGCATGGTGCCAAACTTTCTAGAGAGGCGATATTGGCAGGGCTTGGGCATTGGCGTTTACATCTTACGGTATTTGCTAGTACCTTTATTCTTTTTCCTATTTTGGGGCTAGGATTACAAGTTATTGTGCCTGAATGGATGTCACCAACAGTCTATATGGGTTTTTTATATCTTTGTGCGTTACCTGCAACGGTTCAATCTGCCATTGCCTTTACTTCTGTGGCTGGGGGAAATGTAGCTGCTGCTATTTGTAGTGCATCTGCATCCAGTATTCTTGGTGTTTTTCTTTCGCCGGTATTAGTCGGTTTTTTAATGCAAACACAAGGCTCTGCGGATGATTTCGACACGGCAGGGGCTATTCAATCAATCTTACTGCAACTGATGGTACCTTTTATTATTGGTCATTTATCACGACCTTTAATTGGCCGTTGGGTTGATAAACATAAAAAATTAGTTAATAGAACGGATCGCTCTTCTATTTTGCTGGTGGTTTATGTTGCGTTTAGTGAGGCTGTTGTTGAAGGGATTTGGCATAAAATTGATGGTTGGTCGCTACTAACGATTGCAGTAGTGAGCTGTATTTTGTTAGCGATTGTCATTTTCGTGAACGTATACAGTGCTAGACTGCTTGGTTTTAATAAAGAAGATGAAATCACTATTGTTTTTTGTGGTTCTAAAAAGAGCTTAGCAAATGGTGTACCTATGGCGAATGTGTTATTTCCTGCAGCGACTGTTGGGGTAATGTTATTACCACTAATGATATTCCATCAGATCCAATTAATGGTTTGTGCTGTGTTAGCACAGCGCTACGCTAATCAATCTAAAGAAGCTGAAAAGAAATAACGTATTTAAGCTGGTGGGTAATCAATAATATTAATTAAATATTGATAATTACATAAATAAGAAAAAGCATCGACTTAGTTTTTATCGGTGCTTTTTTTATTTGTTATAAGGGGCATCATTCTTGTTATGGTCACTATTTTCTTTTTTATCTGTTAATGAAGGTTGTTGAGATTTAAAGGGAAGAGGTAAGCCGAATACAAGATAAATTAAGAAAACAAAACCCATATTTAAATAATCAGATTTATTATTTTTCACATCAACTTTTAATTCACAATCGATGGGTTCTAACTGGTCGTTAATATTATATTTTCCTTGGTAAAGTTCATTAAGAATTGCTTGCGCTTGCTCAAATTCTTTATAGTTAACCAGTAGTTTTACGCCACCAGTAGCTTGAGCATACACTTGGTTATTCCAAACAATATTTTCATCTAAAAGAATAGCATCAATACCTTCTGACTGAAGAAAGCCTGCTTCAATAGAGGCATCAAGTGGTGATAGATACTGTGCTAATAATCTATATTGACCTCTTGTCGGATGAATATTCCACATAGATTTTCCTTAATAATAAGTAACCCCTTGAAAATTAATTTTAGTCTAAGAATTATTAAGAATTCCATCTATTTTCAATAAATATAAAAAAACCATCTGATTAACAGATGGTTTTAATCAAAAAGCTATATAAAATATTAACGTGAGCTGACTTTCTTAATTAATGCGTCACGCTCTGCTTGGCTAATAAATGCCATTTTTAAGCCATTAATCTGAGTCTGGCGGATTTGCTCAGGCGTTAATCCAGCAGCCGGTGCAGCAACGGTATATTCGTGTTTTAGCTCAATACCTTCAACCGCAGGATCATCGGTATTAAGAGAGGCGATAATGCCATGCTCTAAAAATATTTTTAAAGGATGCTCTGCTAACGAATTGATAGTACTGGTTTGAATGTTCGATGTTAAGCAAGACTCAATCCCAATTTGATGTTCTGCGAGATAGTCCATTAAACGTGGATCTTCAATAGCTTTAACACCATGACCAATACGACTTGCCCCTAATTCTTTAATCGCATGCCAAATGCTTTCTGCACCCGCAGCTTCACCTGCGTGAACAGTAATATTCCAGCCAGTGTCACGGGCACGATTAAAATGAGGTTGGAATAAATGACCAGGGAAACCTAATTCATCACCCGCTAAATCAAGTGCAGTAATTTTATCTTGATGTTTTAGCAAGCCATTGAGTTCTTGTTGGCAGGCGTTTTCACCAAAGGTACGGCTTAAAATACCGATTAAACGAATGTCTACATCGTGAGATTGCAATGCACTCTGTACGCCATCAACAATAGCTTCCACTACACCTTCGACAGGAAGTTGATGTTTCATTGCCATATAGTAAGGAGAAAAACGCAGTTCAGCGTAATCAATACCCGCATTCACCACATCTACCACGTTTTCATAAGCAACACGGCGACATGCATCTAAGTCGGCTAAAACCGCCACACCCCAATCCAATTTTTGTAAAAAGCTAACAAGACTTGGCTCATTCTTTGTGATTTGCACATGAGGGCGCAATGCTTCTAATTCATAAGCTGGTAGCGCAATATTATGCTGTTTTGCTAACTCTAGAATTGTTTGAGGACGGATATTACCATCTAAATGGCGATGTAAATCGGTTAAAGGCAACTGTGTGTCAATCACGTGTTATTTTCCTTTTAATAGAAATAATGAAAATCTATCGTTTATAGTGATTTTCTTATAATCGGTAAGTTATAAAATAGTTGCGGGTTATTATGACTTATTTTTATTTTATTCACTAACAAATAAACATAAATTGGTTATTTCTGAAGCTAAAAATGACTATTTTTCTCAATTTCAAGTTAAAAAGTAAAAAATGAAAAATAGGGCTGCCTATTTATTAGCTACAATATTCAATGTAATTGACGCGTATTATCAAACTAACTGATACATTGGTTTTTTATCTAAAAATAGGGCTGTCATTACAATTGAAATATTCTATCAATTGTTTTGATAGGTTGCTCAGGGATAAACGAACAGAAAAAATAGCCAAGATATTAATTTTTCATTTGGTTATTCAATAAATTACCTATTTTGTGTGTTTTTTTAATTTTATTAGCTAAAGTATTTAAGATGTTTTTCATAAAAGCATAATATTAAAATTTAGTTATATTTAAATTTATTCAGTTTTATATAAAATAAAAAATAAAACATCTGTATTATTAAATAAGTAATAAAGGAAAAGAAATTAAAGCCATAATGCTTCTTCGTTAAATATAACTATTTAATTGAATGGAGTCATTACATTATGACTTTTTAATGCTAATTTATTATTTAAATTTAAGGCTAATAATTATGAATGATAATTCTGATTTAAATATTGAAAAAAGAAATAATAAAATTAAAAATTTGTTGGCTTCAACCTTACTTCCTCCTTCATCAGAAAATAATCTTACTTATGGTTCTCAAGTCGTTACTGGCGATGGTGCGATTGCATTGGATTTGGTTGTTGTTATTGATACAAGTGGTTCAATGTCTGATGAATCTTCGGATTTGAGTAAAGAAGTTGATGCAGCAATACAAGAAGCGTCAGAAAAATGCCCATCAAAACTTCGGGTCACATTTTTAGGTATAGAAGGCACATGGGATGACACTAAATTTGATCAATCAGCCAGTGATTATTTAAAAGCATTGGGTGTTCCTGAAAATCGTTTACAGGCAAGAAAGCCGTTTAAAGAGGCTGACGGTCGTGATCATGCGGGTAATAAAGAGGATTTATGTCGTGCTGTGATTGATTTAAGTAAGCACTTTGATTGGCGTGATGGTGCGCGTCGTGCCATTTTTGTGTTGGGCGATGAAGGTATGGAAGGTGGCGGAGGTGTTCTTACTAATGCTGCTGTGATAAAAAATAATGAAGCGATAGCTGTTGCTCAGCACGAGAAAGTTAAAGTGTACACCTACCAAGGTACACCTGACGATAGAATGACTAATTTAGATCGTTTCCCAAGTATTGCTGATAGAGACAGTATTACAAAAGAGTATGTACGCTTAGCGAAGCAAACAGGAGGGCGTTCTTATATCTACACAACAGGTATCGCTAAGTTTTCATTAGTATTGCAAGAGATCCTCTGTGATAGCTTAACTCCGCCTAATATTCCTAAACCCCAGGAGAAAGAGACCAATTGCAAGCATGTCTGTGAGCAATTAACCTCTATTATCTCAACAGTAAATACGCTTGCTGGAATAATTAACAAAACCATTGATTCATGTTGTAAAGATGAATGGAAAAATCATCATACTCCCGCTAAAGATTGTGATTGTTAATTAAGCGGTAATATAAAAAACACCCCAGTGCTATTTACAATGGGGTGTTCTATTTAAGGTTCTAATAGAAATTTAATTATTGAGCTTATTCTGGTTGTTGCTCAGGAATTAAGATTTCTTGTTCTTCGATGATAGCAGGATCTTCAGTCATTTCTTCTTGATAACCATCTTCTGAATAATCAGAGTCATCGTAATCGTAAGATGATGCGCCCATACCGAATAACATTGCAGCTAAACCTAACATTTGAGGAGCTTGAGTGACATCCATAAACTCATCAAAAGTGTAGGTTTTACCATTCATGGTAAATTTATCAGCAGCATAGTTCAGTTTCATGCTTAATGCATTACCGTCTTGTGCAAGTAACATCAGTGGTAATGCATCTTTCTCATCTTGAGAGATTTGATTGATATTTTGTTGTAATTCAGTTTTTAACTGCTCAACGTCAGCAGCTGTTGCTACTTCGATTTCTTTTTTCTCAGCATCGGTTAATGCGGTTTCTTGGTAACGAGCCGCGTCAAGATATTGAGTGGTGTTACGGAATTCAGCTAACATTGGAAGAGATAAATCAATATTGAAATCAATGTTTTTAAACAGATAGTTAAATAACTCTGCTGGTGATTTCTCTTGGTTTTCTAAAACTTTAACGTTAAAAGCATTTAAATCTAAGTTAAAGGTTAACTTACTTGCGCCGCTTTTATTAGTTAAAGAAGCTTCATCGATACGGAAAACTAAGCCTTTCTCCAGAACATCACGAACGGCTTGTTCAACCATTTCTGAATTATCAAAATGGTTTTTATTCCATGGTAACAATGAGTTGTTATAAACTTTAGTTAATAACAACATCGCATCAGGATCAGCTTTATCAATAGAATAGCCGAATTTACCTGCACCAAATTCGAGCCCCGCAACATTCAGTGACTTAAAGTAATAAGTTTGAGAGATATTAAAGAGCTTATCTTTGATATCACTTTTTGTTGTAAGAGAAACATCTTTCAGTGAGAAATCAGATGCTTTGTCTTTGCTGGTATGCGCAATTTCAGAAAAACTTAATAACTGTTCATTAAATAGGTATTGATCGTTATTAACTTTTGTTCCAGCAATAGCACCTGAAATATTCTTGATTGTGAAGGTTTCTTCACCATCTTTAGTCACAACAACTTGATCACCTTTAATTTTGGTTGAAAAGTTTGTTGCATTTTTATCTGATGAGAACTCAACAGTTAATGGTGTTGTTTTAACTGTGCCACCATTTTCAGCAAAATCGATAGGATTTAATGTTGCATCACCAGATACAGAGCCATCGAAAGCTAAAGAGGTGTGAACGTTAAAAAGAGATTTTTCTTTAGTTAGCTTGAATAAATCTTTTGTTGTGTTGTTATTAACCAACGTATTATTCATTGCTGCTAATTTTGGTGCCAAATTAAATTTAGCCAGATCAGAAAGAGGGAATGGACCGTGGTCAATATCAGTAGAGAAGACAACTTCTTCTACTTTTTTCTCTTGGTCTGCATCACTAGCATCTTGTGAAATCACGACAGCAAAGTCTGCATTAGAGGTGAAAACCCCTTTCTTATAGTCACGAATTTCAAGTTTAACATCAGCACCAAACTGTGCATTTTTAGCAAGTTGTGCCAATTGGACATTAGCTAGTTTCGTTTCTTCCTGTAAGCGACTTTCAATTTTACTGCCCATGTACCACGACGCACCAGTCCAAACAACACCTAGTGCGACGATAACACCAACAGCGACAAGCGATTTCTTCATAATTCTAGTTCATCCTCTGTGTACATCTGGCGATGTACGTTATAAAGGCTGTTTTGTAACCCTTAAACAACCCGATAAATTGGTGATAAATTTTACTAAATTTAAATATAGATAATCCACATATATACATCGCCATCTATATTAACCGTAAATATAGATTTAGTGGAATAAAATCGCAATCAGAACTTACTTAGTTAATCGCTAACGTAATGAGTTTAAAGCAAAATGAATATGATTTATAAGATAATTTAAATAAGGACTAAAAACTCTTTTTTCTTACTCATTTTTAGATTTAGACAATATTTAATTGTGATGTGATTCTATTTATGATGAATAATAAAGGCTCATAATAAGTGTGGATATAATATGAAAGCTTAAATAATAACATTGGCAATAAAATAAGATTGCTAATCGTACTTTCTCCAAAAAATCAACAGATTTCATTCTGTTATAAATTTCATAAGCTCGCTTTAGCTCTCATATTTATTATTCTGTTTATGGCATGATACTGGAATCCGAGTTATTTACTAGAAAGTGATTCGGAATTAATCAATTATTCTGTGTACTTAAGGAGATTGAAATGGCAGCCACTCGCATTGAAAAAGACTCAATGGGACAAATCGAAGTACCAGCTGACCAGTTATGGGGAGCTCAAACGCAGCGTTCTCTTGAACACTTCCGTATTTCAGTTGAAAAAATGCCTGTTGCACTTATCCATGCGCTTGCTATCACAAAGAAAGCAGCCGCTGGTGTTAACATGGATTTAGGCTTATTACCAAAAGAGCGCGCTGATGCAATTATCGCAGCTGCAGATGAAGTGCTTGCAGGTAAACACCCAACTGAATTCCCATTAGCAATCTGGCAGACCGGTTCTGGCACTCAATCAAACATGAATATGAATGAAGTGTTGGCTAACCGTGGTAGTGAGATACTTGGTGGTATCCGTGGCATGGAACGTAAAATCCATCCGAACGATGATGTTAACAAAAGTCAGAGTTCAAATGATGTGTTCCCAACTGCCATGCATGTCGCTGCTGTTATTGCATTACGTCAGGATTTACTGCCAGAATTAAAATCACTGCTGAAAGTATTCAAAGAGAAAGCAGAAGCTTTCCATGATATCGTTAAAATTGGTCGTACTCACCTGCAAGATGCGACACCACTGACATTAGGTCAAGAAATCTCCGGTTGGGCTGCTATGCTTGAGCACAGCATCAAACATATCGATGATTCTGTTCCCCATGTTTGTGAATTAGCGCTAGGTGGTACAGCTGTGGGTACGGGGTTAAATACCCATCCAGAATATGCTGT
Source organism: Proteus sp. G2618 (assembly GCF_009915995.1). Taxonomy (NCBI): domain Bacteria; kingdom Pseudomonadati; phylum Pseudomonadota; class Gammaproteobacteria; order Enterobacterales; family Morganellaceae; genus Proteus; species Proteus sp. G2618. The sequence goes on from NZ_JAABNI010000014.1 coordinate 352,301, forward strand.
TCGTGTTGCTAAGCGTATTGCTGAATTATCAGGCCAGCCTTTTGTAACGGCTCCTAATAAATTTGAAGCATTAGCAACTTGTGATGCATTAGTTCATTCACATGGTGCATTAAAAGGTTTAGCTTCTTCATTAATGAAGATTGCTAATGATGTGCGTTGGTTAGCTTCTGGTCCTCGTTGTGGTATTGGTGAGATCGCTATTCCAGAAAACGAACCAGGTAGTTCAATCATGCCAGGTAAAGTTAACCCAACACAATGTGAAGCATTAACGATGTTATGTGCTCAAGTGATGGGTAATGATGTTGCTATTAATATTGGTGGTGCATCAGGTAACTTTGAACTGAACGTTTATCGTCCAATGATCATCGACAACTTCTTACAATCAGTCCGTTTACTGGCTGATGGTATGCGCAGTTTCAATGAGCATTGTGCAATTGGTATTGAACCAAACCGTGAGCGTATCAATAAACTACTGCATGAATCATTAATGCTAGTGACTGCGTTAAATACTCATATCGGTTACGATAAAGCCGCTGAAATCGCGAAAAAAGCGCATAAAGAAGGCTTAACGCTAAAAGAATCCGCACTGAAACTGAACTACCTTACATCGGAAGAGTTCGATAGCTGGGTACGTCCAGAAGATATGGTTGGTAGTATGAAAAAATAAGTGTTAAATACACTTAGTTAGCCGATATTAAATCCCGCCATAATGGCGGGATTTTTAGATCTTATAGGAAAAATAATGACTGAAGAAATTACGTTTACGGCGACGGAAGTTAATTGCTATGTCGAAGATGATGTCACCATTATTGGAATAGGGGATGATGCAGTTTCTCCTGATCATTTCATTATTCTTTCAAGATTTGACGAAGAAGGTGAAGATATCGATAATTCGATTGGTTTAATGACTCATTTATCTGATATTGAAGCCATTAATACACTTGAAAAAATTACGCTTGATCGAAAAAATATTACCCTTGCACTAAAAAACAATGTGGTGATAACGATCCATTTAGATATTGAAGACAATCACTTTGTTCAGCTTAATGATTATCTTCTCCAAATCCTTCAAGGTAGTTCAATTAAACTTATTGAAAAATAAGATATTATCTATTCTTCAATGTACAAATGCATTCTTGGAATAATTAATTGTAGCTTTTTAGCTTTAGGGCGATGGCGAATTTGAATATTATCGGCATCATAATCAGGAAGCTCGCCAATAACAGGTTTAAAGTCGCTCTCTTTATCAATATAGAAAGCTAATAAAGGCAAGGGACACGCATATTGCACTTGTTTTTGAAGTTCTGAATACCAAACTCGAGCAATAGGTTGCACTTTGACAGGACGCTTTATTTTTAGTTTTGCATTTTCAGGTAATTGTGAAAGGGTAGTGATCTCTTTATCAATACGCTCAGCCCATTGTTCACTAGTATAAGGTGGCACTGCGCGATTGGCTTCACGACTTTTTTCTAATTGAGCCAAAACATCGTTACGCGTTAAATTCTTAATAATATTCTTATTCGCCCAACCAAAACGCACAGTATCTGGATCAGACAAAAGGGTGAGGGTACGATAAGCATTCAGCGTAATTAAACCTTTTAGCTGATTATGGACAAAATCAAAACGCTCTTCCTTCGATATGCCAGACTCTTTAGTGACAATATCTGAAAGCTGTTTTTTTAATAAATTAATTTTCTCAACATGTTCTTTTACAGACTTAAAAGTTTGATTATTCGTACTAAAACAGAGCACACCGGGTAAACGGATAGCGCGTTTACTACTGATGTGTGGGGCATTGTCATAAATAAAGAGATTCGCTATTAGCTTTAAAGTGAGTTCTCTAGCTTCTTCATTATAACTGGGTGACACTGTAACGCGAACGACCTCATCATGTTCTTCTTCTTTGCTCACTTCAGGCAATTCAAATACGGCTGATGGCAATAAGGTTAGATTTTTCAACACATCAGTTAGTGTTTTAATCTCAGTTTCTAATTGCTGAAAACAGAGATTGAATTGCTCAATTAAATCATATCGACTCATCTTAATATCCTTATTTAGTTACAACATACAAATGGCCTTTGTTTAAAACAATACATTAGCTTCAGTGAAAAGTACATCGCTTAACAGAGGAAAATGCCAAAAATACGGTATACTGTATAAATAAACAGTATACCGTAAAAAGGGCATATTTGGATGATGTTTTTCCTAAAAAGAGGATTGTTTGATGGTTTTTAAATCAACTTCGGTCTGTTTTTCATTCAGTTGTACTAATGAATCATGAATAACATCACAATCTGGTTTTGTTGGTGGGCAGTGTTCTGTAAACGCACTCGTAAGAGAGGTAAAAAAGAGAAACAGCAGAGTAATAGATAATTTTATGATAGGCATAATTGTTGTTCCTTCTTAAAGAATAAGTCTATACCTTAAGAAAGGAGTGCAAAATCGACAACATTAAACCGTGTTAATCCGCTTTTGCACTTTATCAATAACCTTACTGGGCAACTTTGTTTAAGTGTAATGCGATTAATAAGGCAGTTAACATTAAAAGGGCAATAAATAATCCTACACCAAGCCAACCGAAACTCACCCAGAATAATCCACCCACTGTACCTGCAAGGCTAGAGCCCGCATAATAAGTAAAGAGATAAAGTGAGGAGGCTTGGGCGCGTCCTCGTTTTGCACGGCGGCCAACCCAGCTACTTGCAACAGCATGTGCAGCAAAGAAACCTGTCGTTAAGATAAGCATCCCAATAAAAATAACGGGAAGTGATTCAATCAAGGTAATCAATATACCGATTAACATCATTGCAATCCCAGCAATAAAGACTTTACCTAATCCATATTTAGTCGTTAATAAGCCCGCTTTGGATGCGCTATAAGTACCACTTAAATAAACGATAGAAATCAGCCCCACAGTAGTTTGACTTAATGAATAAGGTGCATCTAATAAACGATAGCCAATATAGTTAAATAAAGTGACAAAACCGCCCATCAATAAACCACCTTCAATAAATAACAAAGGCAATCCTTTATCTCTAAAATGCAATTTAGTGGTAATAAGAAGATTACGAGGTTTTAATGCTGTCGGTCTAAAGTGCTGTGAAGCCGGTAATATCTTCCAGAAAGTAATCGCAGCAAAAAGGGCAAAAATACCGAGAATAACAACAGATAGACGCCAAGAATAATAATCGCTTAATACCCCTGTAATAACGCGTCCACTCATTCCCCCAATAGAGTTACCACTAATATATAAACCCATTGATAATGCGAGATAAGCAGGATGAATTTCTTCACTTAAATACGTCATTGCCACTGCGGCTACACCACTTAATGAAAGTCCAACTAAAGCCCGTGTAATTAAAATACCTGTCCAACTATTCATAGTTGCACTTAATAATGTAAAGAACGCAGCGCAAAACAATGCAATGACCATGACATTTTTACGCCCAAAAGCGTCTGACAGTGGGCCTGTAATCAATAATCCACACGCCATTAAAGCGGTTGAAAGGGAGAGTGCTAGACTACTGGTCGCAGGACTGACGGAAAATTCGTTAGATAATACCGGCAATATGGGTTGCACAAAATAGAGTAAGGCGAATGTCGCTAAACCGACCATAAAAAATGACACTGTCACTTTTATATACAGCGCATCATCACGCTGAATATAGTGCTTAGGGTTAGATTGGCGATGAGCAGGCTTTTCTATACTTGATGTATTGTCTGAAATATCAGTGCCTAAGCTCATACTTTTACTGTCTATTTCGTGAGTATCCATATTGATTAAACTTCCATTACTTAAATTTGATTTATGTCAATGTTAGAAATATTTGATTTTTTTGTCTAATATATTAATCATTAGAAATAAGACTTTTAAAGTATCAATGATGATATGAGAGAAATATGAATATTGAACTTAGGCATTTACGTTACTTTATTGCCGTAGCAGAAGAGCTTCATTTTGGTAAAGCAGCAGAAAGATTAAATATTTCTCAGCCTCCTTTAAGCCAACAAATACAAGCGCTTGAAGGTGAAATAGGCGCTAGGTTATTAGAACGAACTAACCGTTCTGTTTCGTTAACACCCGCAGGACAAATGTTTTTAAAAGAGTCGTATCAAATTATGGCACAGGTCAACGCAGCCGCAACACGCGCCGCTAGAATGGAAAAAGGTGAGTTAGGTGAAATTTCAATTGGTTTTACCTCAACGACACCTTTTATGCATTTAGTCACCTTGAGTTTGCGACAATTTAGAGAGAACTATCCTGAAGTCGGTATTCATATGCATCAAATGAATACAAAACAACAGATATCGCCGTTACTGACAGGACGTATTGATCTGGGGATCATGCGAAATACGACGTTACCCGAAAATTTGCACCACCAGCTATTGTTTCGTGAGCCTTTTATTTTAGCGGTTTATGAAGGGCATCCTTTACTTGCTTACAAAGAAACGGGCGTCAATATTCAAGATATTGGGCAATATCCTTTTGTTTTCTTTGAAAGGGATGTTGGTACGGCTCTTTATGATGAGATTATTCAATTGCTTAGTTTGTCAGGAATTACGCCAACTATTGCACAAGAAGCGGGTGAAGCCATGACGATTTTAGGATTGGTTGCCGCAGGGCTTGGTATTTCGATCGTAACAAAATCATTTACGCGAATGAAAGTCGATGGCGTGCATTATCTACACTTTGCAAATTCTCAGGCGTTTTCTGAGGTTTGGTTAGTTTCTCATAATAAGCGAGCCATTCCAGCGGCAGCGAATCGATTAACGCAATTACTATTAAAAAATATCTTAGATCACCAAAAATCTTGATTTATCTGTGTTTTTGATCACGCTTTTTATGTAAGTATTGTACAATTATCATAAATTGACGACATAATCGGTAATGAATTATTTGGAGCCTCGAATTAATTATGGCTCCTTAATTAAGGATGCATTTAATGGGGAACCAACCTAGCCACATCGATCACGTAAAACAATTTAATCTTGGCACAGTCTTTCGCTTGATTGATGAACATGGCCCCATTTCTCGTATTTCACTGTCAAAAAAGGCAGAGCTTGCACCAGCAAGTATTACTAAGATCACACGAGAATTAGTTGAAGCACACCTTATTCATGAAACAGAGTTCCCAGATGTGGGATTTCGTGGCAGGCCTGCAGTTGGATTAAAACTAGAAAGCCAAGGTTGGCAATTTCTCTGTATCCGTGTCAACAAAGGTAGCTTGCTTTTTAGTTTAAGAGAATTAGATAGCAAGTTGGTTACTGAGGATACATTCGATTTTCCCAAAGAATATAGCGATGATTTTCTTAATCACTTTTTAGTTGCAATTGATAAATTCTTCGAACGTTATCAATCTCGTGTTGAAAGATTGACGGCAATTAGCATTACAATGAATGCCATTGTTGATCCTATTAGTGGCGTTATTTATAGCTCACCTTATTATAATATTAAAGACATTCCACTTGCCGATAAAATTCATGAAAAAACAGGTGTTTCTGTATTTTTACAACATAGCGTAACTGCATGGACAATGGCCGAATCGTTATATGGTGCGGCAAAAAACAATTCAGACGTTCTGCAAATCGTTATCGATGATATTGTTGGTGCTGGAGTGATAAGCAATGGAAAAACATTACACTCTAACAGCCATAGCGCCGTTGAAATTGGACATACTAAAGTTATCGACTCTCAAAATAGCTGTTATTGCGGGGCAAAAGGGTGTTTAGAAACAGAAATTGCTATTCCTCAATTAATTAAGAAAGCTCAATTATTAGCTCAAGAAGATCCGACTTCGTTGCTGAACAAATATCCTATTACTGTAGAAACATTGTGTGATGCAATATTAGTTGGTGATAAACCAGCACTTGAAATTGTTAATTTAGTTGCTCAACGATTAGGTTTTATTTTGGCGGTCATGATTAATGTCTTTAATCCGCAAAAGATATTAATTGGCTCGCCGCTTTGTCGAGCCAAATCCATTCTTTTTCCTTTGATCTTAAACCAAGTTCAACATCACGTTATGCCACGTTATGCGCAGTCTTTAATTATTGAAGAAACGGAGTTAAGAAACAAAGGAACATTGCCTGCGGCTTCGCTTGTAAAAGAAGCTCTCTACAATGGCTCTTTGTTAATTGAGTTGATGCAAGGCTAGGTTAAGTGAAAAAATCGTAACAAAAGTATTTTTCAGGCGTAAATCTGTCAATTGATCATTAACGAATTCTCTATTTTTGACCAATTAACTAAAAAATTGAGCTATCTCAAGCCACCATAAACAGTGTTACCCTAAACTCTAATCTCTGTCATTTTTTATGAACCTGATTTATCTGTCATAACGGAAGTAAATTATATGTTAACACGCTTTTTTGTTACGGGGACAGATACCAACGTGGGTAAAACTGTTGTAACCCGAGCACTTCTTCAGTCATTAAATCGTGGCGGGTCAACGGCAGTGGGTTATAAGCCTATTGCAACAGAATTACATGAAACGGCTGATGGTGAGCGTAATCGTGACGCTATGATTATTCATAATTCATCGCCAGTTGAAGTTCGCTACGACGAAATTAATCCTATTTTGCTTGATAATTGTTATGTTAGCGAAAATGAAATTGATTTTAATAAGATTTCAAATGAGCTCGACAGTTTAAGTAAAAAAGCAGAGTGTGTTGTTATCGAGGGTAATGGCGGTTGGCGTTATCTGCTCGATGATAATACCTTTTATTCTGATTGGGTGGTAAAAGAACAAATTCCAGTTGTTTTGGTTGTCGGTATTCAACCAGGCTGTGTTAATCACTCAATATTAACAGCACAATCTATTATCAACGATGGTGTAAAATTAGTAGGTTGGGTTGCGAACAGAATAAATCCAGGATTACCTTATTACGCGAAAATTGTGGAAAGGCTGTCTCAGCATATTCCTGCACCTCTGATTGGTGAAATCCCGTATTTGTTACGTCCTGAAGAACGTGATCTCTCTTGTTACCTCGATTTAAGTCAGTTGGAAATCGCTGTACCCGCTTAAGAGAGAATACAAATAAGTAACGAAGTGGATTGCTATCTGTTTTTAAACGATACCAAACTTGTTACTTTTAAACGCCTGATGAGTAAACTCATTGGGTGTTTTTGTTTTTTCTGATTTCGCCTCAAGTATAACTAATGATAAAAATAACACACAAAATTGAAGCTAAATAAGATAAAATACAGATAAATCAGATGAATAGTCATTGATAAACAGTAGCAAAGAAAAAGGGCGCTCATATTGCGCCCTTTTTTAATCACAAGATTTTATCAACTATAGATTAATGACGAGTATAGATGATTTTCTTACTATCATTTTCGCAAGTTCCGACAACTTTACCATCTGCTTGTGCAACTTGGTCGTTTTCAACAACAGTTAAAGTAAAGTTAGTGGCTGGTACACCATTATTAATGATTTTTTGTTGAATAGACTCAACGACTTCATCACATCCCGCATTCGCGGCTAAAGGTGCAAGCGCAACCAGAGTGGCCATTACTGCAAATACATATTTTTTCATATCATTCTCTCCTTGTTTTACGGAGTAAAACATCATTGTTTTACACAACTTTCTTACGGGTTAACAGGGCGGCCAGTATTACTGTCTAAACATCGACGCGTTTCAGGCTCCCAATATGCATAGACATTCGCACTTTTTAGACAAGCATCTCGCTCATCAATGGCTTTATCTATTTTATTAAATTCGATTTTTTCTCGCTGATTAACTTGGGTACGAAGCTCCCGCTTTTGATCCCAGTCTTCTTTCATTTGTCGAGCTTGCTCTTTATCTAAGACATTGTCATAGCCATCGCCATTAATGGTTACATTAGTTGAAGCGGCAACAGAAGAAAAAGAAGACACTGATAAACCAAGAAATAAGGAGAACACAATGGTTCTGATGACTTGTTTCTTAGTTAGTGTGTTTATCATGGTTGCTATCCTCTAAAGTTATGTAGCTATTGCTCTCAATGACTATTATATCTTAATAATTATAGCTGATACCTTAATAAAAAATGTGTTTTCAGTGCGTTTAGTTTTGACGATGAACACTTAATCCTGCAAATGACTGACTTACAGGCATCATTTCTAAAGTATTAATATTTACATGAGCAGGTAATGTCGCTGTCCAATATACCGCTTCTGCGACATCTTCAGGCGTTAATGCATTTGCATTGGCATAAGTTTGCTCAACTTTATCACTATCACCTTTAAAACGAACTAATGAAAACTCTGTACCACCAACAAGACCAGGTTCGATATCGGTGACACGAACTTTTTTACCTTGGAGATCAGCACGCAATCCTAAACTAAATTGCTTAACAAACGCTTTAGTGGCGCCATAAACATTACCGCCCATATAAGGCCAAGAGGCGGCTGTTGAGCTGATATTAATAACATGACCTTTATTTCTTTCAACCATAAAAGGAAGAATAGCGCGAGTGACATGAACCAAACCTTTATTATTTGTCTCGATCATCGTATCCCAGTCATCAAGGTTAGCTTTATCGGCGGTATTTAAACCTAGGGCTAAGCCTGCATTATTGACTAATACGTCAATTTCACGCCACTTCTCTGGTAATTGAGTGTAAATCTCGCTGACTGCTTTTTTATCTGTAACATCTAACTGTAATGGATAAAATTGCTCGCCTAGCTCTTTATGCAAGTTATTAAGTTTATCCAAACGACGAGCAGTACCAATAACTTTGTGTCCGTGGCTGATAAAATGGCGAGCAATGGCTTCACCAAAGCCGGCGGAAGCACCCGTGATAAAAATAATCATGTAATTACCCTCGATAGTTATAATAGTTGAAAGTAAAAGGCTATCACTAGAAAGAGTCAAGTTTAAAAATCGGCTTTGTGATAAATCAGGCTAAAAACCAGATCCTTTTCTTATATGAAAGATTTTTATCTTTAATAATAACCTGTATTTTTGTTTTTAACTGAAAGAACAAGAGGTGGTTATTTAGTCGATTTTTTTATTAAAAACAAGGAAGATAAAGCTAAAGCCTAGTATCACGGTAAAACAAATAAACTAAGTAAGAACATAGTGATAATAATAATGATGCTACCAATTACAGCAATCGCCAGTGTGGGTGATAAAAGAAAACAGAAGTAACACAAAATAAAGGTCACTAGGATGTGAATTAAATCGCTAAACGACTTATATAAAACTTCGATGGTTTTTTTTAATTGAGAGAGAAACGATTTGTTCATGTCACACCAAAATAAATGCAGATTATCTTATTGCGACTCGGTGCTAGACTGAGTCGAAAAAATATAAACTCAGTCTAGCAGAATATGAAAAGAACGGTTATTTTTTACCAACTTGATGGCCAATAACGCCACCTAAGACACCGCCGCCAATGGTGCCTAATGCGCTACCATCAGTTAAAATAGCGCCACCGATAGCACCTGCGCCGGCACCAATTGCTGTATTACGGTCGCGTTTTGTCATGCTAGAACAGCCCGCAAGTGAAAAAAGCAGAACAGAAGCGACACACAGTGTTCCAATCTTTTTTAACGTGATATTCATTTTTATAAACTCCGATGTAAAGGACAATATAAAAATAAACCTATCGTATTTATACTGGGATCGGAATATTCGGGAACAATGGGGAGAAAACTCTTAAAAAATGAGTTAATGCTCATAACATATATTTTAAATGCATTTAATCAAAGTAAATTTTATTATCTATATTATTATTTGATGCTCAGAAGAAAAGCATCAATGTATTATGTCATTTATATGAGTTAATGTAACAATATGATATTGATAAATAAATTAAAAAAACTCTCTTCACAATTTGCATCGGGTTATTTTGGTGTTGTATTAGGGATGATTGGTACGGGAATGGCGTGGCGATATGCAGCAAAGGAGCACAACTATCCATCTTATATTGGTGAAATATTTATTGGTGTAGGTTGCTTGGTTTGGTTAACACTTACACTATTTTTGCTGAGTAAATGGCTATTTCATCGACAAGCAATTATTGAGGATATTAAACATCCAGTTGCCAGTGGATTTATTAGTTTATTTCCCGCAACGACAGTCTTAGTCTCGATAGGGATAAGCCCATATTTACCATTATTTTCTCTGATACTGTTTAGCATCGGAGCAATTGCTCAGTTAGGGTATTCCAGTTGGTTGATTGGTTATCAATGGAAGGGCGAATATCCTAAAATGGCGACAACACCCGTCTTATATTTACCCACAGTCGCGAATAATTTTATTTGCACTATGGCATGTGGTGCATTGGGTTTTAATGATCTAGGGGTTTTATTTTTCGGTGCCGGTGTATTTTCTTGGTTAAGTTTAGAACCCGCGATTTTAAAAAGAATACGCAGTGAAGGATTAATGGATGAAAAATCACGACTATCATTTGGTATTCAATTAGCACCTGCTTTAGTTGCTTGTAGCGCTTACTTGGCTATCAATGACAATCATATCGACTTCTTCGCTAAAATGTTATTAGGCTATGGTCTTTTACAGCTTCTGTTTATGGTGAGATTAATTCCTTGGTTTGTTAAACAGCCGTTTTCATTACCTTTTTGGAGTTTCTCTTTCGGTGTATCTGCATTGGCAAAGGCTTCATTAAATATAAGTATGACATCCAATAGTCATTTTATGCAGTTACTCTCAACAGCACTATTTATCTTCGCTAATTTAATTATTTTATTACTGATTTGGCATTCACTATTATGGGTTTTTAAAGGACTAAAACAATTATGTTGTCCATCTAAAGCACTTTAATGAACATAAAAACAAAGAGAGCCTAAACAAAATTATTTAGACTCTTTTTATTTTCAAGTTGCTTAGATAATGTTGTTTTTTCTGCTCCAGAGGGACCCATAATACAAATCTTCATTTCTTTTTCAAGAAGTTACTTTAAGATAAGAATAATATAAAGGGAAATAGAGCTAATAACGATGAAAAGAAAGTTAATTAAAAAAATAAACGCTGGCTGATGGAAAAATATCACCGTTCACAACAACTATTTGCACCATTATCGGTTATTTTAAAAGAGAATAAATTAGAGTCACAAGTAAATCGATATTACCGCTTATGGCGAAGAGGTTTAATTAAAGAAGATTGGAGTCAAGCCATTTTTGATACCGGTGTTGCAATAGTGACTCAACGGCGATTTGATGGACGAGTTATTTATCACGATAGAGTTTATAACAAAGAATTAGTACCATTAGAATATAAAAAAAAATGGAAAGAATTTTAAACGGATAGGATTTGTGATGTATAAATTGTTAAAAAACCCGTTAACACAATATTATTAACGGGTCATATACTGAAACCTTAAAATGCTTGACGGAAAATCTCAATGATCTCTTTTTCATTACCTTTACGAGGATTAGAGAATGCATTACCGTCTTTAAGTGCCATTTCTGCCATATATGGGAAATCAGACTCTTTCACACCTAATTCACCTAAATGTTGCGGAATACCAATATCCGCAGATAGACGAGCGATAGCCACAATAGCGCGTTCCGCCGCATCCATCACTGATAACCCTGTGATGTTTTCACCCATAAACTCAGCAATATCTGCAAATTTTTCTGGGTTAGCAATCAGGTTATAACGCAGTACATGTGGTAATAGCACCGCATTAGCTACGCCATGTGGCATATCATATAAACCACCTAATTGGTGAGCCATTGCATGAACGTAACCAAGATTAGCGTTATTAAATGCCATTCCTGCTAAAAGTGAAGCATAAGCCATATTTTCACGAGCTTTTAGATTTGTCCCTAAGGCTACAGCTTGACGCAAGTTACGAGAAATTAAACGAATTGCTTGGATCGCTGAAGCATCAGTGACGGGGTTTGCATCTTTAGAAATATAAGCTTCAACTGCGTGAGTTAACGCATCCATACCCGTTGCGGCAGTCAGTCCTGCTGGTTTACCCAGCATTAACAGTGGGTCGTTAATAGAAACAGAAGGGAGGTTACGCCAGCTTACAATAACAAATTTAACTTTAGTTTTGGTATTGGTCAGAACACAGTGGCGAGTGACTTCACTTGCTGTACCGGCAGTTGTGTTTACTGCAATAATCGGTGGAAGTGGATTTGTTAGTGTTTCAATACCTGCATAATTATAAAGATCGCCCTCATGAGTAGCTGCGATACCAATGCCTTTACCACAGTCATGTGGGCTACCGCCACCCACAGTAATTATCATGTCGCATTGTTCTTTGCGGAACATTGCGAGACCTTCAAGCACATTAGTGTCTTTGGGGTTAGGTTCAGTGCCATCAAATACGACAACATCAATACCCGCTTCTTTTAGATAACCGATAGTTTTATCTACGGCGCCATCTTTTATTGCTCGTAGACCTTTATCCGTTACCAGCAGGGCTTTTTTACCACCCAATAATTTGCAACGTTCGCCAACAACAGAGATAGCACCTGGACCAAAAAAGTTAACATTCGGTACCAAGTAATCAAACATACGATAGCTCATGATAAACCTTCCAATATCAGATTATTATTCAGATAAATTAAAGTATTAGTGCATTTTCCCTCCATAGGTTATTAAGTCAAGGACGTAACGAATCAATAAGGTGAATCGGTTCGTTTAACTTTGGTTCGTTTGATATAAGTCAACAGGATGTGCTTTCTTTAAGAGGGGGAGTTAAGTAAAAATAACGAACAAAACACATATGGTTTGACGGATATATATTTTAGGTGTACGTTGAAGCTTATCAAAGAAAGGAGCAAATATGGAACCGTTGCAATTGTTTAAGGTATTAAGTGATCAAACAAGGCTAGATATTGTGTTGCTACTAAAAGCATCTGGTGAGTTGTGTGTTTGTGACATCTATACTGCCCTAAATTTATCCCAACCCAAAACGTCTCGTCACCTAGCTATGTTACGGGAAAGTGGACTATTACTTGATTCTAAGCATGGGAAATGGGTTCACTATCGTTTGTCTCCAACATTATTACCTTGGGTGAAAAATATTATTGAAGTCACCTATGAGACAGAGAAAAATAAAATAGCAGGTTTGCTTCAATCTATAGAAAAGAAAGAAACGGCTATCTGTTGTTCTGAATAAATTTTTTAATTAAACATATATGAAAAAACAGATATGAGGTGTCGATATGAAAAAGTTAGAAGTCTTTGATCCTGCATTATGTTGTAGCACTGGTGTGTGTGGTACCGATATCGATCAAGCATTAGTTGATTTTGCAACCGATGTTGATTGGTTAAAAAAGCAAGGAGCGAATATTCGACGTTTTAATTTAGGGCAAGAGCCTATGGAGTTTGTTAATAATTCAAAAGCAAAAACCTTTCTTGAAACCGCAGGTGCAGGATCATTACCTCTTATTTTACTTAATGGTGAAGTTGTCTTAACCGGGCGCTACCCAAAACGTAATGAATTAGCTAGATGGTTTGGTATTAATTATACAAATGACAATAAACCCACTATCAAAACCCATTGTTGTGGAAACAATGACGGTTGTTGCTAAAGGAGAAAGACTGTGAAATTTTTAGAAAATACACCAAATTATCTTTTTTTTACTGGAAAAGGTGGTGTAGGTAAGACATCTATTTCGTGTGCAACAGCCATTAAATTAGCAGAGGAAGAAAAAAAAGTCTTATTAGTCAGTACAGATCCTGCTTCAAATATTGGGCAAGTATTTTCACAAAATATTGGTAATAGCATTAAACAAATTACGCTAGTACCCAATCTTTCAGCTATAGAAATAGACCCGCAAGCTGCTGCAGAAGAGTATCGAAATAAAATTATTACCCCAATTAAAGATAGTTTACCTGAAGCGGTTATTCAAAGTATTGCAGAGCAATTATCAGGCGCTTGTACCACAGAAATAGCTGCATTTGATGAATTTACAGGGCTGCTAACAAATAAAGAGATTACGGATAAATTCGATCACATCATCTTTGATACTGCACCAACTGGCCACACAATTAGGTTATTACAATTGCCTGGAGCTTGGAATGATTTTATTAGTGATAACCCTGATGGCGCGTCTTGCCTTGGTCCTATGTCTGGGCTGGAAAAACAACGTGAGCAATATAGTATGGCTGTCGATGCACTTAGTAACAAACAGCTCACGCGTTTAATACTCGTTGCTCGACCTCAATCAGCCGCTCTTCGAGAAGTTGCTCGTACCTATAATGAACTTTCCAATCTTGGTATAACAAATCAACAATTAATCATTAATGGTATTTTTCCTAAATCAGCTATTTCTAACGATGATAAATTGTCTAAAGCCCTTTATTTAAGAGAACAAACCGCAATACAAAAGATGCCTGAGGTTCTTCGTACATTACCAACCGATATGCTTATGCTTCGTGTACGTAATATGGTGGGTATTGAAGCATTAAATCAGCTTTTATCTAATAAAGAGCAAGTGTTATCGACAACTGAACAGTTAGAGAGTGATTTAACATTGCCCACATTGTCATCATTAGTAAACGAAATTGCTGTACAAAAACAGGGTTTGGTTATGCTGATGGGCAAGGGAGGGGTAGGAAAAACAACAATAGCGGCAGCTATTGCGGTTAAGCTAGCAGAATCAGGCGCCGACGTTCATTTAACCACGTCAGATCCGGCGGCTCATCTAGAAAATACATTAAATGGGGATTTGCCAAATTTACAAATCAGCCGCATAGATCCCGTTGTAGAAACAGAGCGTTACCGCAATTATGTATTAGAAACAAAAGGTAAAGATCTTGATGCACAAGGGCGTGCACTGTTAGAGGAAGATTTACGATCACCATGTACTGAAGAAATTGCAGTATTCCAAGCTTTTTCTCGAATAATCCGAGAGGCGGGAAAACGATTTGTCATTATGGACACCGCACCTACAGGTCATACATTACTTTTATTGGATGCCACAGGGGCTTATCACAAAGAAATTGCTAAAAAAATGGGTGAAAAAGGGCATTTCCTCACACCAATGATGCAATTACAAGATCCAAAACGTACAAAAGTCATTATCACTACACTCGCTGAAACAACCCCTGTTCTTGAGGCTGAAAACTTACAGAATGATTTAATAAGAGCTGATATTCATCCATGGGCTTGGATCATTAATAACAGTTTATCTGCGACAAAAACAACGTCACCACTGTTACTTTCTCGAGCTGAACAGGAAATACCTCAGATTAAAAAAGTCATCACTTCATTGGCAAAACGAGTAGCGATTGTTCCATTACAAGAACATGAGCCTATCGGTGTTGATGCGTTGAGTAAACTGGCTGATTAATTTTATTTTCTGGTAGAAGGCTCTCAATGAGCCTTCTAAAAGAGGTTTTTATGTTTATTGCAGTATTAATATTTGTTCTAACAATTACTTTTGTTATTTGGCAGCCTAAAGGATTAGGGATTGGTTGGAGTGCAACAATCGGGGCATTAATAGCACTATTACTAGGTGTCATTAATCTCCAAGATATTCCTGTGGTTTGGAATATTGTCTGGAATGCAACCGCGACATTTGTTGCTGTTATTATCATTAGCCTTATTCTTGATGAAAGCGGCTTCTTTGAATGGGCTGCGCTTCATATTGCAAAATGGGGCGGTGGAAAAGGTCGTTTTTTATTTAGCTATATTATCTTGCTAGGGGCATCCGTTGCGGCACTTTTTGCCAATGACGGTGCTGCACTTATTTTAACACCTATTGTGATCGCAATGTTGTTAGCGCTTGGGTTTAGTAAAGGTACAACACTAGCTTTTGTTATGGCAGCAGGATTTATTGCAGATACAGCAAGCTTACCTTTAATTGTTTCAAACTTAGTCAATATCATCTCTGCTGATTTCTTTAATATCGGTTTTACAGAATATGCTTCAGTGATGATCCCCGTTGATATTGCCGCTATTATCGCGACATTAATTATGTTGCATTGGTTTTTCCGCAAAGATATTCCTCAGCAATATGACATCTCTAAATTAGCGGTACCTGCGACAGTAATTAAAGATGTAAAAACATTTAAAGCAGGTTGGTTGGTATTACTTCTTTTATTATTTGGCTTTTTTATATTGGAACCTTTGGGAATTCCAATTAGTGCCATTGCTACGGTTGGTGCCGTAATTCTGTGGTTTATCGCAGCACAAGGAAAGACGATAAATACTCGAAAAGTTTTACGAGGAGCGCCTTGGCAAATCGTGATTTTTTCCCTTGGCATGTACCTTGTTGTTTATGGATTACGTAATGCGGGTTTGACTCAATATCTGTCAGAAATTCTCGATTTTCTATCAAGCAAAGGTGTATGGGTTGCAACTTTAGGAACGGGATATATCACCGCATTTCTATCATCAATTATGAACAATATGCCAACAGTTCTTGTTGGTGCCTTATCCATTGAAGGCAGTAATGCTACGGGGTTAATTAAAGAGGCAATGATTTATGCCAATGTAATTGGTGCTGATTTGGGCCCCAAAATTACGCCAATAGGAAGTTTAGCGACATTATTGTGGCTACATGTTTTGTCGCAAAAAAATATGACCATTACATGGGGATATTATTTTAAAACGGGCATTGTTATGACCATCCCAGTGCTAACAGTAACATTGGTTGCATTAGCGCTTAGACTGATATTAATGAATTAGTGGTGACAATATGAATCACATTGTAATTTATCACAATCCCAATTGTGGTACTTCACGAAATACGCTTGAAATGATACGCAACAGTGGTGTAGAGCCTGAAATTATCCTTTATCTTGATACGCCACCCTCTAAGCATGTTTTAGAGAAACTCATCACTGATATGGGAATTTCGGTTAGGGCATTATTACGAAAGAATGTTGAACCCTATGATAAATTAGAACTTGATAATATTAATGCGACTGATGAGCAACTTATTGATTATATGCTGCAATATCCAATATTAATCAATAGACCTATTGTTGTGACACCATTGGGAACGCGATTATGTCGACCTTCTGAAGTTGTTTTAGATATTTTACCGAAAAAGCAAAAAGTGGCTTTTTTTTTAATAAATACAGAATTAGCGAAAAGTAATCTAAAAAAGATAATATTGGAGAGAATTAGAAAAATTAACGATGAATAGGTATTATGTTTAAAAATCCAATCTAATATATTAGATAAAAATTGAGGTCTTAGTTTTTCTATGTATTTATACATAGAGTATATTAGAATAATGGCAATAATTAAGTTTAATTAATTTTTATTTTTTTTATAGTGAATATACTGTTTTTCTTATATGTTATAAATTTATATTTAGTCAAATTAGATAATGGTGGTATATAGAAATGAAAAACATAATTTTTAATATTTTTATAAGAAAAAATTTTAATATAATGGCCCTTTTCTTTATTTTTACTATAACGGGCTGCTCTAATAACGCAAAAAATGACGATCCTATTTTGACTCATTCATTTAAAGAGCAATATGTTAATTATATTTTGGTCCCTGTTGTTATAAAAGGTGAAACATATACATTTTTGTTAGATACGGGCTCATCTTCATCTATCATTGATAAGCGTTTAGCAGATAAATTTACTCATAAATTGAAGGGGATGCCAGATCCTTATAAAGAGTATTTTAGTAATGTAAAAACTGTTAGTGATATCAAATTATTAAGTGATATTGATTTTGTTCACTCAATTCCTTTCCATATAGGTAATAAGTATTTTAATGGCGGTGATTTTTGGGTTTCAAATGATTTGAAATCATTATCTGAAGTTGTAGGGGAAGATATATCAGGTGTTTTAGGCGTTGATATATTTAGAAGAGTAAACTGGTATGTCGATAATAAAAATAAAACATTAGTCTTATATGATAATCCTCCAAGTGTAGATAATTATGAACATTGTATTCCATATGGTGATTATACTCTTTCTTCACCTTCTTTCTATGTGTACTTTTCTGATGAAACGTATGTTTCAATGGTACTAGATACTGGTTCTAGAGTTAATTACATGAGTGGTGAATTCATTGAATATTTAAATAGCTTTATGGAATTGACCCCGATAGATCAATTTGATAATCAAATGTCTATCGATTTTTCTGGTTTAAATGAGAAAAAAGAAAAGCAATATCTTATAAAAGAATTTAGATTAAGAGATAGTTTGATTGTAAATCAGATTTTTTCTGAAAATATGAACAACTCTTTTGCTATTGGAATGTCAACCTTAGACTCTTTTGAACAATATTTAATATCTCCAGATAGAATGTTACTCTGTTATAACTTAGCTAAACCACCAAAACCTCTCTTACAAAAATTTAGAAATATAAATCTAAGAACTTTTAATAATAATATAGAGCTATTTTATAACAAAGAGAGTGTATTGTCAGAGTTTAACTTAAAAAATGGAGATATAATAATTAGTGTTAATGGAGTCAAATATCCTAAGAATGCAGTGCTTGAAGTTAAAAATAAGATAAATACCTTACCAAAAGGCCAAGTGACGTTAAGTATTCTTAGACAAAACCAATTGATTGAAGTTAAATTTTAGCCAACCACATGTTGTGTTAATATAAGGTCTTAAGCCTTGTTTAGATGCAAGGCTTAGGTTAGAAAATCTAAAACCGATAAGATCTAGAACAAAGTATGTTACAAAATCGTTCTGAACCATTCCGGTAGAATAGGGATGAAGCTTGCCGGAATGGTGAAGGGGCGTCTTTACACATAGAGTGCATTGTGCGAATCAATATGTTTATTGATTATACGTTCTGATTGTTTTCATTAGACATATTGGATAAAAATTAGCACTTTGTAAACTACCTAGATTGGTGTTTTTACTTCTGGTAATGGAATTACTGAAATCGACTTTACGGAAGTCGTGATATCCAAAAAGATTTTATTAAAACCCTTAGTGAAGTGGTATCTGAAGAAAAGACAGAAAACCTATATTCAAGATCTAGAAAAAGCATTGGCGAATAAGCTTTAAGTTAAGAATGAATCAGCATAATTACCAGACCAAAACAGAGATTTCAGTGCCTATCCGTATTTAGATACTAAGGTTCGCATAATGTATATTATGTTAAATTGAATGTAATAATCAATAAACAACTATCATGAGATGGATCTTTTCAAGGATTTAGCTTTAAAGCCCTCTTGCCCAGATACATGTTAAGAAACGTATTATCTAACTCTATTGATTAATTTAAGAATTCATTTGATTAACTAGCCAACGATGAATTATTTGAACAATATATGTTTGTTCTTCTTCCGTTAATTGACGATGTTTTTCTATACCATACCAGGTTTTTAAACATCCGCGACAACAAGTCGCAGTGGCATGCTGAGCAATAAACACAGGATGCCCTCGCATTGGGGTTTGTTTACCATCATTTTTGGGTTCTTCAGCAGCTAAGCGTTTTTGAATAAAATCTAAAGCGTGTTGATCGATGGTATCAGGGCCTTTATCAATACAGTATTGTCGCTCTTTTGGCCCTAATTTAAACTTTTGTCGAAAAGTTGATTTGGATAATCTGTTAAATAAAAGGTCTATATTATTCATTAAATTTGCCACCTAAAACAATGATCGTACGCTTATAGTAGATAGCTTACAATCACATATATTTTAGTTTATTACCCAAACATTGATGGTAGATAAAATTACTAAATGTGGTTATCTCCTATCACCATGAAGAGAATAAAATGCTTCATTGGATAAAAATACACTTTATCTCTTTTCTATATTAAAGTGTTGAGCCAACGCTTTATAACCTTTCTCGCTGATAGTCACTTCTCTATATCCTTGATGTCGTGTTAACCATGCTTGTGCTTCTGTGTAATTAAGAAAAATAGCACCAATTTGTCCGCCTAAATGAAAACGACGCTCACTCCAATCTAAACATGGGCAGCAAATATTGCGAGAATGCTTTGCTTGAAATTCAATTCCCATATTTTTGAATCGCTCAAGACCTAGCGTTGTGATAGCGTAGCCATCTTCTGTTATCCATTTTTGCTGACAAAGTGAATCGTAAATATCGACAGCAACTTCACCTGCTAAATGATTATAGCAAGTTCGCGCTTTCCTTAAGTTTTTTGGGGTTGTAATTTTAGCTTGTGAAATATGCTCGGTAGAAAAACTCATTAAATTTTCAATAACTTTGGCAATATCATCGTTAGCTAATCGAAAATAACGGTATTTACCTTGAGATATTACAGAAATAAGCCCACTACTGAGTAATTTGGATAAATGGCTGCTTGCTGTAGAAGCAGAGATATCAGCTACGATACCTAGTTCTGTTGCTGTCCACGCCCTTCCGTCCATTAATGCGCACAATATTTTGACTCTGGAAATATCAGCAATCGCTGCACCAACAGCAGCGATTGCTGACTCTACGGTGTGTTGATATTCTGATTTTATTTCTGATTTAGCCATTTTAAATTTAAGCCCTTTGATAGCATGCGCTATTAATGGTGTAATAACGTGATTGTAGTAAGCTCTTAAGTCTATTTAATTACAGACTTTCTGCATCAAATGAATATTCTCGCATCAAAGAAACCATGCTAATTTTGTAAAAATTGAAAATAGACTCTCGACCTTCTTGTTGCGCACTTTTATGTAAAATATTTTTCTTCCATTGCAAAACAGCCTCTTCATTTTTCCACCAAGAAAGTGATAATAAATTTCCTTCGGTTGATAAACTTTGAAAACGCTCTATTGAAATAAATCCCTCTATATCCTTTAGTAACGGCTTTAAATCAGTCGCTAAAGATAAATAACGATCTTGCTTTCCCGGTTTAATGTTTACTTCAAATATTACGGCAATCATTAGTGTTCTCCTTTATTGGGTGATAGTGAGTGTATTGATAAAAAAGGTAAAACACTTCGATAATCATTGAAATGAGCGCAATTATCTATTTTAAAAATAATAGCGTATAGCCTGCTTATTCTTGATTTAGTTAAGATTTGTATTTTCGCTTCATTGGGCTTCATCCCTCTTATATTGAACAGGTTTTACTAAAGAAGAATAAAAAATCATATTCTTCTTTTTTAAGTTGGTCTTTATTTTAAAAGCAAACTTAGTGTATTTATTCGCCCATTATTCCAATCAAAATGCACTAAACGCCCTGTTTTATCGAAAAAATACCATTGATTAAATTCACTTCGATATTGTGGTGCTAAGTTTGTTGGCCATTTAAGCTCAAAGGTACAGTGGTTTTGATTGTTATATAAACGAAACATCGTTAATTCATCTTTTTGCCAATAAATTAACGTGGCTGTTCTTTTTATTAAATGAAATGAATGTTGTTCTTCAATAGATTGAGTATTAGGCAGTTGTAATCGTTGCGTATAGTGTGAATTTGCTGAGGTTAATACGCATTTATCATTTTTTACGCCATAGTATGAGTTAGAGATAAGATCATATTTTAATCCCTCATTTAAATGATGAGGCAAGCTTTCTCGTTGAGTTAACCGACGTTCAGGTACAATATACGACCAGCGCTCTTTGGGGGCACTATTAATTAACCAATGTTCATCGTCATTGTGGCGAAGGATCTCGATAACATCGCCATTCAAGGTATCTACATTCCAAACAATTTTAAAGTCACTTTTAGTATCAACAACTTGTACCGTATTATTAACGGCAATAGTCCAAAAAACACCATCAAAAATACGAGTGAAAACAGTACATTTCAGAGTGCCAAGCCCTTGAACAGCCTGGGTGGTGATTGCTAATGAATTAATTTGGAAATAATCGCCTCTTGGAGCTAATAATAACGCGCTTTGGTGATTTTCTGCGATAACAATATGATATGTTGGCGTTAAATTATGCCAAAGCTTTTTCCCTGTTTTATCGGTTAATAACACCCCAGACTCACCTAACGCGATAAGATATTGGTGATCATTTAAGGCAATCACATCATAAATAGCGTAAAGCCCTTGTTCTGGAATAGTCGCTGAAATAAAGTGATTTTGTGCATCTAAGGAATAACGTTTAGCCTCTGGGATCTCACTATAAGGCATATCTATTTTTAATAGTTTATTGGTACTCTTATGAATAAATTGGCTAATTTCTTTTCTTTCTAGCACAGAATTTGCACCATATTGATCAACAATAATTGGTCGAATAAGTTGGTTAATGAGTTGTTCTGTTAATTTAGTCTGCTTAGGTAGTGCTAATAGCTCTCTGACTAAAATGGCACGTTGAATAGTTGCAAGTGGATCGTTACATATCTTTTTAATATCATCTTGATATAAATGAACAGTATCAGGTAATAAAAATATTGATTTCACAAGACTGCGTAGGCTTAATTCTCCACCAGCTTGATAGGCAATTTCTAACCAAAGCTTGGCTTTATTACGACTTATTTCATTGTTTAATTGCCAGATAATATCGATAGCTTGTAAATAATCTTCGCAGTCAACCAGATATTGAGCCCACTCTTCACGCATTTTATCTGCAATATCAGGATGTTTTTCTTGTAACTGTAATACGACGTGGGAAAAAGCATTATGCAGGCGAGCATAAATAACAGCAGAATCAATATCGCCCGCTAAACAGTATAAACGAATAATACGATCAGGCCGCATTCCCCACATACGTGCCAGTTCCGCTGCATGTTGATAGCGTTGAAAGCTTTCTAAATAACTCAGTGCTTCTTCTTTTTCTTGTAATAATTCAGCGAGAACAAACAGCGCTTCTTCATTACAGCCAGCTTTATCTAGCCTTATAAATTGTTGACGATAAAGTTGTTTTAAATAATTTTGCAGTTCATCTCCAAAATAAAGACTTTTATGTCCTTGTTGATTGGCTGAAATTTCCAGTTTATTTCGCCCTTTTAATCTCCCTAAATAAGGTGAAGGCGTTGTTTCTTGGTTTTCTTGATATTTGCTAAGCGGAATACCATGACACAATGCTTGATCGACATTACCGTCTTCAAACATTTTTATCATTTTATTAATATAATCCGCTTGTTGCTTACTCATCATAGAGGCTAATCCGCTTTTTACTGAAAGCTTATTTAGCCAACGTTGCCACGGTGATAATTGAGATATCGTTTTAGATGAAGAATGCATTGCTTCACGATTTTGAGGCGTCAAAAATTTATTAATAATTTTCTGAGTCAGTGATAATGACGTTTTGGCTTGAGTTGTCTGAGATGGCGATGTAGCATTTTCAAATACCGTCTTTATAAATTGTTTTTGTTGATTTGCTGCCGGTGGAATATTATTACCAATAATCGTTCTAATATTTTTCTCTTCAGACAATGCTTGAGGTTTTATTTCATACAGGCTGGCGTAGTTATCCGTTTCCTCAAAATTAATCTCTTTAATATCTAGGTAATCAGCAAGTGATAGAGGTTCAGCTTGTGAAAATAGAAGCGTTGTTACAACACCACTACGAACGAAAGCAAGATCTGCATAAGGTAGTTTTTTTATCTCGTCATTATCTAGAGGTGCTGTGCTATAAAGGCGACCGTAACGAATTAAAGGCCATCCTTCAATGGATGAGCAATCCATTGTTTTATTTTCAGTGAAACAGAGAACATCCCCTTGTTCAAATCGATAAATACGACAATTAGCTTGCCAATGTTTTATTAAATAAGTCAGCCGTTGCGTCTCGTTAAACCAGTCATTTGGTAGCCATAAACCTTCGATTTGACGATATCCCAATAACATAGGATGACGAATATAATCGTTATGCATTTTGGGTGTCACCTTCTTGTCCAATGGTATAAAGATTTAGGCGCAATTGTTTTTGGTATACGTCATAAACAACGACTTGAGCATGATCCGTTAATGCAGCAAACAGGCCTTGAGATGGGCTAAATGAGTAACGTGTAAACGGATTATCTGTACGATATAAGATTTCTATCTCGCCTTTTGAATAACTGGCAATATTTCGTTTGTTAGGGCTTATCATCAAAATATTTAAGGTGGTTAAATCTTTTTCTATAGAGTCATCGAGTGTTGGATAAAAAAGCCCTATTCCTTGCCATCCTTGAGGTAAGTCTATTTGATAGCCATAAACCTCATCAATTTCCATATTATAAACATGCCAACTTTGTCGATTAGCGCCTAATGAAATAGCACAAGAGATTGATTTAGAACCATTGGTATATTTATGGTGATAGGCAAATAATGCAACTCTTTGATAGGAAATAAATTGAGTAAAATAGAGACGATGTTGGTATTTCTTTTGAGAAAAGTTTGCACCAGTGACCATTTGGACTAATTCACTACTGCTATTGAGATAAATATACACAAGTAGGTTGTCTGCTATTTTCTCTATACCAAGGACTTTCTCTTCAACAAGTTTAAAGCTGTTTTTTTCTTCAGCATAAATATTGGATGAGAAAGCGACTAGCCGTCTTGATCTATCATGAACAAATAAACTGGAATATTCCTTATTTGATAAATAAGCACTGGCAAGTGTATTACCTCGCCCAATACCTGCTGAAAACATCTCATCGGAAGGCCGAGGTATATAAGAGAGTTTAGGTAATTGCCAAAAATAGAGGCCATTATTGTTTGAAAGCAATGCACCTATCTTTTTTCCGTGACACTGTAACGCTAAGATAGCATGATCATCAGGATACATTTGATATACAAACGGTTTTTTAATCGAACTATTTTGATTTAATCTATTGAGCTGTGGAATTTTAATAACTACTAACCCAGGTTTACCTAATAAAGTGACACCTACTGCGCTACCATGAAATGAGATAACAGGTGAAAACATCAGTGATATTTTGTATTCGTGCTGATGTGTATTTTGCGCTGAAGGCGGTCTTAATTGTCCTTTTAATAATCGCGAACTTAATGCTCTAGGTGGCGTTGGCAATATAATATGGCGTTGAAAATGGGGGGTGCGAATTTTGACATCAATCGTTTTATTGAAACAGTCATCTGCCGTTAATTCGATATGATGGCTTGATGCAATTTGTTTCAATATAGGTTGTTGATGAGCTCCTGTAATTAACCAAATCTCACCGTTTTGTATATCAAGATCTTCTGCAATAACGTTTTGCCAATGTGTGATATTTTCTTGTAAAACGGGAGAATAAGTCCGGCGTGTCAATAATTCACGTAGATCATTTATGGTGTTTAGTGGCATTAATGGAATGATTGATTGCAACGTTCCCCACATTAATGTGCAACCCGCCTTTTCTGCCCGTTGTGCCAATATAATAAGCATTGCAATATGCACTAAGCGGCATTCACCCAGTTGCGAAATACCAGCATCAAAAAGCACGGTGATCTGATTTAAAGATTGTTGAGATTTATAGTTTGGTGCCAAAAAGAGATGTTCTGCATTAATGGCACGTCTCATAAATTCATCTGGTACTTCATCAGCTATTAACCATTCACTAAGTAGCAGGTTTTGATAATCCCCTTTACGCTGTATTTGCCCTATACCATCTTGTTCAGGTAAGCCACCGAGTTGCTTTCCCTGTACAGGGCCTAATACACGACTCAGGCGTTGTAATAGGTCAGAAAATGCAGGAATTAATTCGGGATCTAACCAGCTAAGCCAAGTTTGCCAAGGTTGTAGCGCTTCGGGCAACGATGTGGGTTGTGTTGTGGGTAATGACATGATGATAAACCGATCCTTGTATCACATTATATTTCACTCAAAACACAATTGGGTGAGTGCATCCCGTAACTTTGGTGTTAACGTCCACTGATTATCTAAAGGGATCACCGTTTGAGATGATGGTAAAAGTAACAGTGGTTGGCGTTTAAAATGCTGCACTAAGGTTTGCTCCACCAGCCCATTAGGCAATGAAAGCTGCTGATGTATAGGGAGCCATAATTTTGCTGTTTCAGTAAATGGTGCAATTAGCGTTATATTTTCAGCCCAAGGTAAATCAGTCTGTTTTCCTAGCACAATAAGCCGATGTTGACTGGTGATCACTTTTAACCGTTGTTGCTGAACATCAGTCAAATGAATAATACGTTCAATAAGCTGTTTAGCCGTTATACCTGTTGCAAACACTCCTAGTGGTTTAGGAGGTGCTGTATTAGGTTGCCAAGTCAGTGGAAATGTTAGACTCATAATAAGTGACTAAACTGTATCGCTAATTGTGTACGTAATTTGGCAAGCTCTTCACTTAACATCTCTGTTGAGAAATTGGCATCTATTTCTCGTAACGTCAGCTCAATATCCGCTTTAGATACAGGCTCTGCATTTAGAACATTAGTTGCTCTTTCAATTAAACGGTTCATACGAGATTGAGGTTGTAATGTCGCCTCTTCTACTGAACTAAATAATCGAGAATTCATTGAAAATGAGAGTTCTTGTCGTAAGATTTCACGTCCTTGTAGCTGAGCATCTTCAGTAGGTAGTACATACAGTAAAGGCCAGAGATCTTGTTGTGTCGCAATCTCTCTATTATTGAGTACGGTTGCGGCAGCAATAAGACGCTGAACACGAACAATACGTCTATCTGAAAGTGTGATGCCTGCATGCCTTAATGAACGTACAGCATTAGCAAGCAACGGTCTAACTTGTGTTAAATCGACATTTTTAACCGCAAGGTGTAATTCGTCTAATTGAGCAATATCGAGCTGAGCTGAAAGTTGAGTCATGCTTGAAGCCCATCCGCCTTCAAGCATGGCTTCTAATTGGTGATCGGGTACAGAATCAATAAAAAGATGAATAAGAAAGCGATCTGAGAATGCAGCGAGGTTCGGATCATCAGGCAAACTATTAGCAGCACCAATACATACTTTTAATGGACTAATAATATCGGTATGACCACGTTTAAATCGGCGCTCATTTAAAATACCTAATAAGGTATTTAAAATTGCAGTCGACCCCAGAAAAACCTCATCAAGAAAAACAATATCCGCTTCAGGTAACATCCCTGTGATATCGGTTTCAACTTTACCTTCTTTTAGTTTTTTGAGATCTACGGCACCAAATAACTCTGAAGGTTCAGTAAAACGCCCTACAAGGTATTCAAAATAACGTCCGCCCAATGTTTGAGAAACTCTGCGGACAACCGCACTTTTCGCTGTACCTGGAGGGCCGATAACAAGCAAATGTTCATGAGCAACTGCGGCTAAAATAACTAGTTCAGCAAGTTGCTCGCGTCCAACCATACCTTGTGTTGAGCATTGTATAGCTTTACGAATATTATCGATAATTCCATTTATATTTGATGTCATATGGTTACGCACAAATTAAGAGTTTAACGGCGAGATACTTGTATTATGTAAGTTTTTATTTTCTGACTCAACTCCTCAATCAACGAAAAGCATTTATTTCATTAACGTGATTTTCTTCTTTCGGTTGCAATATCAAATGCCAAGCTTCTTAAATTAGGTGAATGATTGATTAATGCGCGATGTGTTGATGCTTGGCTAATAAAGGCAAGCTCTCTCCCCAAGGATGCTGATAGCGATCACGTATAATAGGGCTAGCCAAAATAGAAATATAAATTGCTATTTATATTTCTATTTTATTCTTTATCTGAAATTAGTTGTTTTTTCCAACTCTGACAAATGGACTACTATAACTACGGTTATAATTGATTACTTTTCCAACATAGCGATCGCGAATATCTTGAGGTGCTTTTCGACCTATAAATTCCCAACGTTCACTAGGTAATTTTATTGTGCGAGTAAAGTATTCTTGTGTTCCAGCTTTTACCCATCCGTGAATTTCGTATACTTCCTTAACAATATTATTATATGTAGCATAAGCATACTTTACAGATTCATCATTTCTTGGTGGATTATGCCACACACCTCTGGTTGCCTCGAATAATTGAAGATCAGTCATACCAAATTTATAAAGTTTATTTAAAATAAAAACTAACCCACTGTGTTCAGGTGAAACATCAACATATTCACGAGAATAAATGGATTGTATTTCTTCTATTGTTAACCTGCCTTGTCTTTTGTAGATTTCATTATTGCTACTGCTTTTTCCATTAATTTTATTAGTCAAAAGGTCAATACCAATTAAATCTAAGCAAGTCCGTTCGACCATATATGCACTATCTGAGTTATTAATCCCATGACACAAGATATCAATACCAAGCATATTGTTTTTTTGTAATTCAATGATTTTTTGTGTTTTTTCATCTAATTTATCGCCACTTTCCTTCATTTTTTCGGCTTCAGCAATGTGGGTAAGACAACGAGAATTTTTCCCTTTTCCAATATAAAATGGTATACGACGGGTCCCATTTACTTCACAAAGGGCATACACATAGTAATCAATTTCATTCAATGTTTTTTTGTACTTATTAAATTCTTTCATTTTTATTTCCAGCGCTATAAAAATTTATTTATATAATATATTTCTATTTTTAATGGATGGATTATGTAGTATAAATAACGGCTATTGCTTTAATCATTTAATTTAATAAATATGAGGTAATAATAATTATATTTTTATATGTTTGAAATAATCGTTCATTTTTCAATGGGCGGGAGTTTTCCTTCTATAGTAAATAATCCATTATGCGATGAAACAATGAATTTATTACAACTATTTATGATTTTTTATGATTTTTAATTAATAAGAGAAACCCCCGTTTCTGACTATCTGTTTGCTTATAGTTTTCCAAAACAAACAAATGGGAAATTTTTTATATTACGAGCCATGCTGGGTAACAACGCATTATCTCTATTTTATTCAGTCCATTTTATTGCCACTCTCACAGCTTTCTTGTACTCTGCATCGCTTCTTCTATTTCATTGTAGGTAAAATAGTAATGACCGGACACGTTTCTAAAGATCCTTTGCATGGCGTTACTCTCGAAATGCAAATAAATGCGCTGGTGGCTAAATATGGCTGGGCTAAATTAGGTCAACTCATCAAAATTAACTGCTTTAGAAGTGATCCTAGCGTGAAATCAAGTTTAAAATTTTTGCGCAGAACCCCTTGGGCACGTGCTGAAGTAGAAGCACTTTATCTTGATTCCCTCGAAGCTGATATTGATGATGTGATTGAAGTTGTTGATCACCCTGATTGTGATCCTTGGGCGAATAGCCGTAGAAAGTAAAATTCAATTAATTATAAATATGATGTGACATATAGACATATATTGGTATTCACTCATCCCTAAACTCTTTCGGCGTCATACCAAATTCTTTTTTAAAGATAGAGTAAAAATATTGCAATGAAGGATAGCCACACATCACTGATATTTCTTGGATTGCGAGTGTTGTGGTGGCTAATAAATTTTGAGCGCGTTTGAGTTTCTCTTCATAAATAACGGTATGAATTGTCTTGCCGATCTCCTTTTTAAACCGTTGCTCTAAATTAGAACGCGACATATTAACCGCATCTAAAACTTGCTCTGTTTTTATCCCTTTGCAGGCATTGTAATAAATATAATGCATGGCTTGCACAACGGTAGGATCGTTAAATGAGTGAAAATCGGTTGAGCGACGTTCGACTATTTTAACAGGTGGAACTAACACTCTTTGTTGTTTATTGGTTGGTTGCCCTTCCAGCGTTTGATGTAATATTTTGGCTGCTAAATACCCCATTTGTCGTGAACCTTGCACAACAGAAGATAATGCAATGCGAGATAAATAACGTGTCATATCTTCATCATCAATACCGATAATGCTTATTTCTTCAGGAACATTAATATTTAAATTGTCGCAAACTTGCAGTAAGTGTCGTGCTCTTGCATCAGTGACCGCAATAATTCCAGTTTGTGGTGGTAAAGTTTGTATCCAATCGGATAAACGATTTTGCGCGTGTTGCCAATTCTCTTGTGTAATATCCATGCCGTTATAAATGATACCCGGATATTTTTCGCTGGTGACTAATTGTCGAAATGCATGCTCTCGTTCATTCGACCAATGAGGATGATCTTTTGCTGGTAAACCATAAAATGCAAAGTGTTTAAGCCCTTTTTGTTTTAAATGTAAAAAGGCTTGTTGAACTAATTCATAATTATCAGTGGCGATATAAGGAACGGGAGGATAATTTTCTTCTTGATGATAAGAGCCTCCGACACCAATAACCGTTAATGGTGATTGGCTTAAATGCTTAGCAATAATCGGATCATCAAAATCAGCAATAATACCATCACAAACCCAATGGTTTATATTATCAAGCCGAGTGCGAAAATCTTCTTCAATAAATACATCCCAATGGCACTGTGATGCCTGAAGATACTCTCCAACACCCTCAACCACTTGTCGGTCATAGACTTTATTAGCGTTGAATAACAGCACAATACGAAAGTATTTATCTTTTTTCATTTTACTCTACCTAATTATCCAGCTAGGCATTAAACCACAGCTTTAATTTTGCTAGAACTTGCTTTCATCGCTATGTGATTACTATCACACAAGCCAAATTTCGTAATAGCAAAGTAAAAAATAGGAATAACCAATGTTAATCACAACGAGTATTTTGTTTTTAAACACGGTTGCCGAGGAGATTTTTCATGTATCAGAATAACTTTAATAAATTAATTTCTAGGCAAAATACCTATAGCGCAAAATGGTGCAATAGTAACGCCAATGTTATTCCGTTATCTGTTGCAGATATGGATATTCCTGCGCCTGATTTTATTATTAATGCATTGACTCAATTTAATCTCAAAGGAATTTATGGCTATACCGACCTTAGCCATGACTGGAATAACGTTGCTGTAAATTGGTTTAAAACGCAATATCAGTGGGTTGTTGAGCCTGAATCTATTGTTTTTTGCCCTCGCATTATTCAAGCGGTCTCGCTTTATATTCAAAACTTCACACGCGTTGGCGATAAAGTCACAACCTTATCACCTGCTTATCATCCTATTAGTAATGCGGTTTGTGTCAACCAACGTGAACTATTAGAAAGTCCGTTGATGTATCGTGACGGTTATTATGAAATTGATTTTGATGACTTAGAAAGTAAGTTTAAACAGTCTGTCTGCTTTATTTTACTATCTCCACATAACCCAACAGGAACGGTATGGCAAAAAAGTGATCTATTAAAAATAGCTGAACTCGCACAGAAATATCAGGTTTTTATTATTTCTGATGATGTACATGCTGATTTTGTTTTTGATGGTGCAATTTATCACCCTATTTCATCAGTAAATAGTTATGTAAAACAACACTCTTTTATTTGCACTTCTCCCGCCAAAACATTCAATTTAGCCGGACTCGAAGTCGCTAATATCGTTATTGCCAATCCGGAATATCGTGAAAAATTCAAGCAATGTTTAATTGCTGCGGGTATTCATAATCCAGGTTATTTCTCAGTTCCTGCTTTTTTACAAGCTTACACCTTACAGGGCCAACAATGGGTTGGTGAATTAAAAACGTACCTTACTGATAACCGACATTGGGTAAAAGAACAATGTGAACGTTACTTTCCTGATTGGGTTATCACTCAAAGTCATGGCACCTACATGCTATGGATTAACTACCAAAAAATGAAGTTATCTGAAGAACAACTAAAACATTGGTTTGTTTCATTAGCTGAAGTGGAAATGAGTTGGGGGCGTGGTTTTGGTGCGGTTGGGGATGGTTTTTTCCGCATTAATATCGCGACACCTCGTTCAATATTAGAAACCGTTTTCACTCGGCTTATTCGTACCTTACCTCACGCCAGTTTGGAATAAATTACAATGAAAACGCAAACGATAAACAGTCCGAGAACACCTACATTACTCGAATCACTTTTTCCTATATTCACCATGGTGGTGCTATTAGGAGGAGGCTACGCCGCTTTTGATTTACCACCAGAGCCTTTAATGGTGCTGTCTACAGTTGTAGCTGCACTATTGGTCAAACGATTAGGGTATCGCTATGACGAGATCTTAACGGCAATCTCACAAAAAATTGCTAAAACCATGCCAGCCTTGCTGATTTTAATCAGCGTGGGCTTGTTAATAGGCACATGGATGATTGGTGGTACCATTCCATTGATGATCTATTACGGCTTAAAAATGATCAGCCCAGAAATGCTTTATGTTACGGCATTATTGGTGACATCATTAGTGTCGGTCTGTACAGGAACCTCATGGGGCTCAGCAGGAACCATCGGTGTTGCCTTTATGGGGGTTGCTGTCGGTATGGATGCAAACCTTGCTGCAACAGCCGGTGCCGTAGTTGCGGGTGCCTATTTCGGTGACAAACTTTCACCACTATCAGGTGATACTAATCTTGCTGCAATGGCTGCAAGGATCGACCTCTATCAACATATCTGGCACTTACTTTACACCACATTGCCTTCGCTGATTTTAACCGCGATTGTGATGACTGTTTATGGCATGAACGGTGATTTAGCAGGACAAGGTGTGCCAGAAAAAGTGACATTAATTACCAATGGTCTTGAGAATGTTTATAACTTTAATCTAATCCTTCTCATTCCTGTATTAGTGATTTTATATGGTTCGGTAACGAAAAAACCGACTATTCCAGTGATGTTAGCCTCTGCCGCCATTGCGATGTTTAATGCTTATCTTATTCAGGGTTTTGGATTACATGACATCGTAAAAAGTGCGGTTGATGGCTTCAATGTCTCAATGATCCAAGGGAAAGAAGTTCCTGAATTATTAGGTAACTTATTAAATCGTGGAGGCATGAACTCAATGATGAGCACCCTGCTTATCTGCTTCTGCGCCCTCTCTTTTGCCGGCACTTTATCGTTAAGTGGCGCATTAGAAGTAATAGTCCATGCATTATTAAAAATGGTTCACTCAACCGGTTCAATGATCTTAGCCACAATTGCTTGTGGATTAACCATGATTGGCGTGACCTGTAATGGACAAATCTCAATCCTTATTCCTATCGAAATGTTGCGCGGTGCCTATATCGAACGAGGCTTACATCCTAAAAACCTAGCTCGTACTGTAGAAGACTCCGCCACTATCTTTGAACCCATTTTACCGTGGACAGCCGCAGGCGCTTATATGGCAGGTACGTTAGGCGTTGCAACCTTAAGTTACTTACCTTGGGCTGTATTGTGTTGGAGTGGCATCTTCTTCGCCACACTGTGGGGTTTCACGGGCTTTGGCATTGCCAAATTAACACCAGAAGAGCAGGAAGAGATGACTGCTGAGCTTGAATCACATTCAGAATTACAACTTGATACTAAATAAGGACGGTTCCATGTCTTACTTTGATAAAATTGAACAAATTCAATATGAAGGCACAACAAGCGATAACTCACTAGCGTTTCGTTACTATAATCCAGATGAGATTATTTTAGGTAAACGCATGGAAGATCACCTAAGATTTGCCGCTTGCTACTGGCATAACTTTTGCTGGAATGGTTCTGATATGTTCGGTATCGGTACTTTTGATAGACCGTGGCAAACACCAGGCGAAGCATTAGAGCAAGCAAAACGCAAAGCAGATGTTGCCTTTGAGTTCTTTCATAAGCTCAATGTTCCTTTCTACTGTTTTCATGATGTCGATGTTATTTCTGAAGGCAATAACATCAATGAATATATCTCTAATATGGCGGCGATCACCGATGTATTAGCGAAAAAACAAGAAGAAACTAACGTTAAGCTATTATGGGGAACCGCAAACTGCTTCACCAATCCTCGTTATGGTGCGGGAGCAGCAACTAACCCTGATCCTGATGTTTTTGCATGGGCTGCGACACAAGTTTGTGAAGCGATGAAAGCGACAAAAACGCTGGGTGGTGAAA
Source organism: Proteus sp. G2618 (assembly GCF_009915995.1). Lineage (NCBI taxonomy): Bacteria > Pseudomonadati > Pseudomonadota > Gammaproteobacteria > Enterobacterales > Morganellaceae > Proteus > Proteus sp. G2618. The sequence continues at coordinate 385,851 of NZ_JAABNI010000014.1, forward strand.
ACTATGTATTATGGGGTGGACGCGAAGGCTATGAAACGCTGTTAAATACAGACTTACGCCAAGAAAGAGAGCAAATTGGTCGCTTTATGCAAATGGTTGTTGAGCATAAACATAAAATTGGTTTCCAAGGCACATTACTGATTGAACCAAAACCACAAGAGCCGACAAAACATCAATACGATTACGATACTGCGACTGTTTATGGATTCTTAAAACAGTTTGGTCTTGAAAAAGAAGTCAAAGTAAACATTGAAGCCAACCACGCAACGTTAGCAGGACATAGCTTCCATCATGAAATTGCGACTGCCATTGCGTTAGGTATTTTAGGCTCTGTTGATGCTAACCGTGGTGATCCACAATTAGGCTGGGATACAGACCAATTCCCAAATAGCGTAGAAGAAAATGCACTAGTAATGTATGAAATTCTTAAATCAGGTGGATTTACAACAGGCGGTTTAAACTTTGATGCCAAAGTTCGTCGTCAAAGTAATGATAAATATGACCTTTTATACGGACATATTTCAGGAATGGATACAATGGCAATGGCATTACGCATTGCAGCAAGAATGATCCAAGATGGTGGTCTTGATAAATTTACAGCGCAGCGTTATTCAGGCTGGAGTGCAGAGTTTGGTCAAAATATCTTACAAGGTAAATTAAGCCTTGAAGAAGTGGCAAAATATGCACAAAGCAACACCTTAGCGCCACAATTACAAAGTGGACGCCAAGAAATGCTAGAAAGTTTAGTGAATCGCTATATTTTTGGCTAATGGCATAAATGTAATAACACAGCGGATTTTCCGCTGTGTTTATTAATTAGATACAGGTCATGGGATAACTTTATGTATTTAGGGCTAGATTTAGGCACTTCAAGTGTTAAAGCGATCATTATGAATGAGCAAGGTGACGTTATCGCCAGTCATTCCGTTTCTTTAGCAATATCACGCCCTCACCCTCAATGGTCAGAACAAGATCCCCTACAATGGTGGCAAGCAACAGAAGAAGTCATTCTTCAGCTTGGACGCAGTTATCCAATGGATCAAATCGAGGCGATTGGGTTAAGCGGACAAATGCATGGTGCCGTTTTACTTGATGCTCAACAAGCGGTGTTGCGTCCTGCCATCTTATGGAATGATGGCCGTAGTTTTAAACAATGTCAGGCACTTGAGACGCAATATCCCCAGTTTAAAAAAATTACGGGTAACTTAGTTATGCCCGGCTTTACTGCGCCAAAACTACAATGGGTTGCTGAAAATGAGCCTGAAATTTTTCAACGCATTGCGCATGTTTTATTACCTAAAGATTTTTTACGTTGGAAGATGAGCGGTAATTTCGCCAGCGATATGTCGGATTCAGCAGGTACGCTTTGGCTAGATATGCAAAAGCGAGATTGGAGTGATGAGCTTTTAAATGCCACAGGATTAACGCGTCGTCAAATGCCTACGCTGTTTGAAGGCAATCAAATAACTGGCTATCTATTGGCTGATGTCGCTAAAAAATGGCACATGAAACAAGTACCTATTATTGCTGGTGGTGGCGATAATGCAGCGGGTGCAATTGGTGTCGGTGTTTATCAACCCGGTCAAGCGATGCTCTCTCTAGGTACTTCGGGTGTTTATTTTGTTGTTAGCGAAAAATTTCTCCAAAATAGTGACAGCGCAGTACACAGTTTTTGTCATGCATTACCTAATACTTGGCACTTAATGTCTGTGATGCTAAGTGCTGCATCGTGCCTTGATTGGATGTGTCAATTGACAGGAATTGAGAGTGTGGGTGCGATGTTTGAAGAGGTTGAACACGCTACTTTTGCTGATAACCCCCTCCTGTTTTTACCTTATCTTTCAGGCGAACGAACACCTTATAACAATCCTAATGCGAAAGGTGTCTTTTGGGGATTAACCCATGAACATCAACGTGCTGATTTATGCCAAGCTGTACTCGAAGGTGTGAGTTTTGCGTTACGACAAGGGATTGAAGTTGCTGAAAATGCAGGTCAATTAGCGGATAACATTACGTTAATTGGTGGTGGTGCAAGAAGTGAGTATTGGCGACAACTGCTTGCAGATATTACAGGAAAAACCCTTGATTATCGCCAAGGTGGTGATGTTGGCCCTGCTCTTGGTGCCGCAAGACTGGCACAATTAGCAGTAAACCCTGCTTATTCCTCACACGTTATTCTTTCTCAACCTAAGCTTGAAAAACGCCATATACCAGATTTAGAAAAACATAAAACATACGAAAAAAAATATCATGCCTTTAGAAAGTTATATTCATTGATTGATACGATGGAAATATAACTATATTGCGTCAATATCAGGGTAATACTTAAAACCACTCAATAAAGAGTGGTTTTATTTTTTCTTTTCTTATTTGGAATATTACTACGCAAGCAAAAGTATAACGTTTATCTGCTCACTCACCGTTGTAAGATAAGATGCACTATGAGATCTCTATATTGGTAAAACATAATAGATAAGAAGGCAAAATGAAAAAAATAGGTTTAGTTATCATCGGAGTATCATTGCTAACGGGTTGTATGACTAAATCGTTATGGAACAATAACCCTGTTTCAGGTTTTACTTATCATTATGAAGAAGAATATAAAGATGTCATTACTGAAGTCGTGAAATTGGAATTAAACGAAGATAAAGAACCATTAGTTATACGAGATGGTAGTGCTATTTCGCTTAGAGGAATGTCACTGGCGAGTAAAACCCGAATTTATAATATCTCTTATGGTGATTACCCATTAAAAACTATCTATAAATATATGCCTAAAATGAATTTTAGCGCCAGAATAGCATCTCAAGGAGCCGTTCCTTTTGAAATTCAAAATAGACACGTTAATAAAGGTGATAATGTTTTAGCTTCTGATATTCAAGGTGTCTTCCTATTTTCAATCAATCCTGAAGTAAAACTACTAAAAAGTGAAATAAAAGAGCTCGAACAGGCTCACTTTAAACAAGAGTGTAAAGCACAAGATGGTAGCTTGCAGTGGTGCATTGATTTTTGGATCAATGCCAATGTTTTTGAACGTAACCAAGCGAGATATACGATTACAGTAGAAAAAGTGTTACCTAAACCTATTAATATTGCTCTCTATGATTTAAAAGGCACACCAAAAACGAATGTCGGAAATTTAGTCGGTAATACAATAGGTACACCAGTATTTATTATTGGTGATGTATTACTGGCACCATTAGGCGCTTTATTGGGTGTAGTTGTTCAGAGTGCAGGAAATTAATTGCTTAGCCCTGATAAATAAATATATCAGGGCGAATTAAAAAATTAACGATAGCCACTACGATGGTTTTTAGCTGACCAACTATAGGTTTCATCACTAGGGGCTAATTTTTGTTTTTTCTTGAGGGCTTGTGCTTTTTTGGTGGCTTTTTCAACTTCGAGGGAGATTTCGGTAATAATGGAGTCTTTGACTTTATTCATTTCGGCATTGGTTAATTCGCGCCCTAATTTCTTTCTCTCTTGACCTATCCTAGTTTTTACTCGCATTTTTTGGGCATCGGTCATCTCTTGGAGTGTCAATTTCTTCATTCTTTTACCTTACCTATATTGAGAGAGGAGTAATCAATATAGCATTATTAATGCGCCTCTCCAGCATTATATTTAGATTTAGGGTAATTAAATTCTGATTATATCGAAAATGCATTACACGCTTTACAAAGGTGTGCGAGTAATGCATAAAAAGCGATTAGTTTAATTTTCTATTTAAACTAATTGAAGAAATGCTGTTTTAAATCCATCGATATCTTGTTGTGTTGTTGCCCAAGAAGTACAAAGACGTAAGCAACTCAAGTTAGGATCTTCAAGTAATACACGATGAAAAACAAATTGTTGTGTTAATTTTTCCGCAATTGTGTTTGGTAAAATAACAAAAACTTGGTTGGATTCAGGCGGAGCTAAAAATTCAAAGCCTTGTTCAGTAAAGAATTCGGTTAATTGTGATGCCATTTCATTAAGGTGTTTGCCTAATTTAAAATAGAGATCATCTTTAAATAAAGCTTCAAACTGCGCGCCTAATAACCAACCTTTCGCTTGTAATCCACCCTTTTGTTTTAAGCTAAAACGGAAATCAGATTTTAGTGCAGGATGACAAATCACGAGCGTTTCAGCTGACATTGCACCGATTTTAGTACCACCAATATAAAACGCATCCGTTAAACTGGCGATATCTTCAATAGTCAGATCACTTTGTGCGGACATTAATCCTGCTGCTAAACGAGCACCATCAAGGTACAACCATAAATTATGTTCGTTACAGTAGTTACGTAGCGCTTGCAACTCCGTTTTGCGGTAAACCGTACCAATTTCTGTGGCATTCGTTATATAAACAAGTTTGGGTTGAACCCAGTGTTCATCATTATGCTCAGCAAGAATAGGTTTTAATAACTCTGGTGTTAATTTGCCATCAGCGGAAAATGTTGTGATAACTTTATGCCCTGTTGCTTCAATAGCCCCTGTTTCATGTGTAGCAATATGCCCAGTACTGATAGAAATAACGGCTTGGTGTGGACGTAAAAAATGAGAGATAGCGGTTAAATTAGTAATGGTACCACCATTAAAAAAGTGAATATCTGCATCAGGTTGTTGAATACGCTGTTTTATTGATTGAGCAGCTTGATGACAAAGCTTATCCATACCATATCCATCATAGCGTTGCCCCACTGTATCAGTGATTGCCTTCATGACCGCAGGATGTGCAATTTCATTATAATCATTTTGGAAGCGGTACATGTGTTCTCCTGTCGAATGTTGTGTTTTTATCGTGTTTTATAAAGCAAAACGCTCTACATCTAATCAATACAAAGATTGAATGTAAAGCGCTTTAATATATTGAAAACATCAGTTATTTAAAACCGATTATTTAATACTCATTATTTAAAGCAGACCTCGCCCCAACGCGCCAAACCTGCGGTAACCGATCCAAAGTCATTACCTTTAACAATCGGAATATTAGGCAATTGCTGTTCAATGGCTTGACATAAAATAGGTGAACGCGCAGAGCCTCCCGTCATAAAGATAGCATTGGGTTTTATTCCCCCTTGCAAAACGGCATCATTAACTAATTCAATCATTTTGCTTTTTGGTGATTCAATAGATTCAACCATCTGATCGCGTTCGATAGTTAATTCTAAGGTTTCACTTAACAGTGCGATATTAGCAATATATTCAGGAGAGTCTGATAAAGCGATTTTAGCTTCTTCAGCACGTCTAACAATGCTATAGCCCAACGTTTCATTATAAACTTCAATAAGACGCGTTATTTTCTCTGGCTCTTTTGCGTCACGTCTTAGCTGATTTAATACAGCAAGGTTTTGACGAGAGTAAAAATCTTTTTGTGCTTCGACATTATTAATCGCAATAGGATCCCAGAACTGTTTCAGAGGTAATTTAATACCAGAAGACGTTAATCCTGTCATACCAAATAGTGGCATAAGTTGTTTAAAAGCAAGGTAAATATCAAGATCGTTACCACCAACACGTTGTCCACTATGGGCAAGTAATGTATTTGAACGGTCGGTTTTGCCTTTAAAGCTTGGCCCCATTTGAATTAATGAGCAGTCAGTAGTACCACCACCAATATCAACGACTAATACAGTTTGGTCTTTAGTTAACGTTGACTCATATTCAAGCCCCGCAGCAACAGGTTCAAATTCAAACATAATATTCTTAAAGCCGGCCCTTTTAGCTGCACGGATAAGAATACTTTCAGCTTGTTTATTTGAAGCCTCGCCACCTAACCCATTAAAGTTAATTGGTTTGCCAATAACGGTATCAGTGATCGCTTCTTGTGTGCTTTTTTCTGCTTGGTGCTTAATATTTGCCATCATGGCACAAACTAAATCTTCAAAGAAGCTAATTTGTATATCATGTAGGCCTGAAGCTCCTAAAAAGGATTTAGGTGATTTAACGTAATAGACATCGCGAGGGTCACGTAGGTATAAACTTAGTGCAGATTGTCCGAAAAGAATATCTTCAGGAACTAATTCAATATCTTCTTCTCGATTAAACGCAATCGACTTTCTTAGTAATTGTTCGCCAACTTCACTGGAAGGTTTAATATTTAAGTGGCGAAATAAGTGCTCAGAAACAGATTCACGGGTTGGCGCACAAAGGGTTGATGGAATATACACATCATTACCTTCTAAAGGCAAAAGAGTGGGTTTCCCCTCTTTCATAATTGCAACAGAACAGTTTGATGTTCCGTAGTCAAAGCCAATAAACATTCAGCCTCCCCAATAGACTTCATTAAAAAAAGACTGAGCACTCTACATCAAGCTTTTTGCAATTACCACCAGATTATAAGGTTTAAAAGAGAGAAAAATCCCTTAAAGCGACAATAAAAATGATTGGATTAGTTGCTATTTTTTAGCACATTTATTCCCTATTAAACTCAATGTACAAAAGAAAAGTAGGTAAGATAAGTAAGCAAATTTATTAGATATTTTTTATGGATAAATAAATGAACACAATTCACTTATGCGTAGTAGGAATTTCAGGTTATGAAGGACCTGATTTTATTTTAGGTGCTTTTGATAATGAGGACATTGCTGAAAAAGCAAAAACGACATTTATTAGAGATAATCAAAGCGAGGATAATCAAGTCAAAATACTCGCTGAAAAAGACCGATGGATAGAAGTTGAAGAGGTGAAATTAGACAGTTTTAGCTGTGATATTCCTCTTTCAGATTTTTATTACATAGTTTCACGTTTTAGTGAAGGATTTGGTCAGATCTATCGTGATATTGAAGCGATTTTTGATAAATATGAAAATGCGCTTGTTAAATTAGAACAACTTGAAAAAGAGTATGATGAATCTGATGGCTCATTCCCTGAATATTTTGCGATTGAGAAGCTGCAAGCAAATCAAATTAATGATAGAACCGTAACGCAGTGGTTAGCAGATGATTTTTTCGGTGATGATAACCGTTTATTGTGATTATTCTTTTTCGATATTGTGTTGATAGTCGCTATTAACACCAAATTGCTCTTTTAAGAAATCAACAAATAGCGTTATCTTGCGCGGAAGATTTTTTTTGTCAGGATAAACCGCATAAATAAAGTGCTCAGGTAAATCGAAGCGCGTCAATATAGGGATAAGCTTTTTATCTGTATTTGATAAGGCTGTTTGAGTAATGAAATGAGGGAGTAAAGCAATACCTATTCCCTGTAAAACGGCTTGTAATAATGCTTCACTATTATTGGCACGATAACTACCTTTAGGAATGTGACTATATAAGAAAAACAATAACAAAATAAAAATACTATTGTATTTGGGAGGGATCCCTGGGGCATTTACGGTGTTATTAGCTGCAATTACAGTAAATAGCCCATTATCGCTCTCCGGTAGTATTATTTTAATGATAACAGGGCAAATTCTTTTTAGCGTTATTGTTGATGCAATGGGATGGTTTGGGGTAGAAAAAAGGAAAATCATCCTACGTGATTTATTTATGTGCTTTTTACTTATTTCTGGTAGTGCATTATTAATTGTAGGTAGATAACTAATGAGTGTTTTTATTTTAATTGCATTATTTAATGGTGTTTGTATTGTAACAAGTCGTACTCTGAATGGTAAGTTAGCACAAAATAGCAATGCTTTTTATAGCTCTTTAATCAATCACTTAGTCGGTTTTATATTTTTAACTATCTTTGTTCTATAGGTGAAAGATTACCACGCTATTGAAGTATCTACGATCCCTTTAATTGCCTTTGCTGGTGGTATTATTGGTGCATTCTTCGTTGTCATTAATAGCTATGTTCTACCGTTATTGGGGGTTATGTTAACGTCTGTTTTAGCCATTTGCGGACAAATGATCTCAAGTCTAGTTATTGATATATTCAGTGGTATTGAAAGTAATAACCTACTATTGCAAATAATAGGTGTTTTGCTGATTATTGGTGGTGTGTTAATAAAATTTACTAAGCAATCTAAATAAAAAATAAAGGGATAATTAAAATCCCTACTATTTGGGTGCAATAAATTTATTATTGAAAGTAGACATAAAGTAATTTTTATCACAACTCATCGTTATTGTTAGATTGGGTTTTAATCCACCTAAATAGCAGTCAACTGAGTCGGTAAATAAATGAAATAAACACCCTACTGCAATGGCTTTTACTTTCCATGAGGGTAAAAACCATATCCCTAAATAAATCAAGGCAGCCCAAAAAGTATGTAATGGATGAAAGCCTACGCTACAGCGGTTGGGATCAAATATAGGTGTTGCTAACAAATGGTCAATATCGATGGCCATTGTTCCTATCATAAGAAGTGAGGCTATCTTCCAATTCTTACGCCAGAAAAGATAGCCGAATAAAATGGGTGCCAGAAAATGCAAGCTATAGTGTAAAAATGTTCTAACAATTTCAAGTATCACAAGATCTCCAATGTTCTAAAAATATTTGTTATTTAATTACCAAATAGTTGTCGTATTCTTTATTTGAACTAACTTTAAAGGAGTTTTTTTTAATTAAGGAATTCATAATGAAACGCAATAAAATATTGGTTGGTTTATTATCCTCATTACTCGCTGTTTCAGTAGCGAGTGAAGCCTGTTCTAGTTTGGCTATACTTGATAAAAATAATAACGTTTACCAAGGTAGAACACTTGAACTGACGGCAGATTTACCTTCATGGGTTACTTTTTATCCTAAAAATACACAATTCACAAAAAAAGCTCCTAATGGTGAAAATAGCCTAAGTTATAGCAATAAATATGACATATTAGCCGTTACAACAGATATCTTTTTTGATGGTGATGATCATAACCTATTACAAGGTTTAAATAGTGCGGGTTTGTCATTTAGCGCCAATATGATAACAGAAGCTGAATTATCACCGCTTGATAAAAAGGATTATGATAAAGCCATTCCCGTTACTTCTATAGGTGAATGGGCTTTAGCTAATTTTTCAACAGTTGAAGAAGTACAAAAAGCGGTTGAGTCAGGTTATTTTTGGGCTCCCGTGTTAAAAAACTTTGGCAATCTAAAATCGCCTTTTCACTATGCTTTTTATGATAAAAAAGGTGGCAGTATTGTCGTTGAAGCTACAAACGGTAAATTACACGTTTATCAAAATCCAACCCGTGTAATGACAAATGGTCCAGACTTTCCTTGGCATTTAACTAACCTCAATAATTATAGCCAATTAACTAATATTGATAAATCTTCAGGTAAATTGGCTAATATCAATGTCGTACAGCCTGATAGTGGCATTGCAACATCTCAATTACCTTCATCAGATACGTCTGTCGGCCGATTTATCCGCGCGGTTTATTTTTCAACCTACGCACCAACAGCCGAATCAACACCCGAAGCGATGAATACCCTAGCGCACATTATGAATCGCTTTGATAGAACAAAAAATATCACGGCTGATATCATGGGCGAAAGTCAAAGCACTAGTAATCAACTGCAAACGGAATACACTGTTTGGACAACGTTATCTGATTTGACGAATGGTACAATGAAAATAAGAGGCTATAACGATATCAACTATACCGAATATTCTCTTTCACAGTTTAAAGATATGAATAAACCTGCTTTTGAACAGATTAACTTGAATAAATAATCTTTCATCGTTGCGTTAGAGGCTGGCGATTTATTATTAACGCCACCTCTACTAAAATAACAATATACAAAAGAAATATTTCTAATGTGGTGCTGAATTAGGCAACACCCTACCTATTTCACCTAATGCAAATGCTAAATCAACGGCTGCAATCTGTGATCCTGTATAGGCATCAATCTGAGACATTTGTGCATTTAATAATGCAACCTCTGCGGTATTAATTTCGGTTACTGTTCCCAATCCGTTGCGATAAAATTCTACACTGGCGGTATATGTTAATTGTGTTGTCTCTACTAAATTTTTAGACGCTTTATTTGCTTCAAGTGCTGATTTGAGAGCATTTTCGCTAATTGAAATCTCTTTTATTGCAAGATCTTGGCTTTTGCGTAAATTTTCTTGAGCTAGCCTAATTTCTGACTGTGCATTTGCCATTCTAGATTGACGTATTCCGCCTTCATATAATGGAATACTGACTCCAATCAAGATATTAGAAGATGACGTTCTTTGGCTAATATCAGGAAGTCCCTGAACATCAAAGCTACCTGTTCCTCCTGCAAGTGCACCAGCAAGATATACTTTAGGGAAATAATCAGATTCGACAGAATTAGCAGCCTTAATTGCGGCTTGTTGTAATTCATATTGCGCTAAAACATCAGGACGTTGTGCAAGTGCTTTTTTTATCACATCATGAGTTAACGGCGAAATATCATCAGGAAGAAAATTATCATCGGCATAATTAATGGTTATTTTTTCAAAAGGTGAAACGCCAATAGCAGACAATAAGATTTGATATTGATCTTTTTCATGACCTTTAGCTAACACGTTTTGTAATTCAATTTGTGCAACTTGTTGTTTTGCTAATGCCACGTCCAATACGGTCGCTAATCCCTTCACTCGTTTTTGCTCAACGGCATATAAAATATCTTTACTTCTTTGAAGGGCTTTTTGAGTAATATTCACCTTCTTTTGTGCTGCACCATAGCTAAAATAGGCAACCGAAACATCATGAATAATTTTTTGATGCATCAGATTAAAATTAAGATTTATTGCTAATGAAGTATGTTTCGCAGCATCAACTAATGCCCCTCGTTTACCAAAATCAAAAATAAGCCATCTAAATGTGAGTGCTGGAATAAAAGCGCTACTAGATGTTTTTATATCATCAACAATAGGATTTTTAGGTAAATCAATTTTCCCATGTTGATACCCTGCGAGTGCTGTTGCTGTGATAATTGGCAAATATGTGCTTTCTACCATACCAATATCAGTGGCTGATTTTTTTGCTAATTCCCATGCAATACGTGTGTCTGGGTTATTTTGTTGCCCTAAATCTATCAGGTCAGCTAAAGCATAGCGAGATTTAACCGTTTGTTCTTGAGGGAGCGATAAGTATTGCTTAGCCGATGAGGAAAGATATTGAGTATTATCATAAGCGATAGGCTCTTGAGAATACTGCTTAAATGAACTGTTTGTGTCAACACAACCAACAAGTAATAGGCTTAACAGAGATGACAGAATGTTTTTCTTATTATTAATGACTAAATTTATCATTATAGTTTTTCTCTTATTAAATGTTTAAATACAAGTTCTCTTTCATCTGCCGGTAATATTTTCATTTCTTCATTAAGGATGTTTTTTTTAAATTCATATTTTGAATTTTCATCGATACTTGAATAAGCAAGATTATTTTCAAAAATAAATTTATGAGCGTAATTATGATAACTAATATAAGAAATTTTATTTAATGACTCCTTAAAAAAAAGCATTAGATTTTTATTTTTTTCTCTATCTTTTTTTTCAAAAATGAGTAAGTTTATATTGTCTTTTGATTGTGTAATAGCTTCATTTACGGATGAAACTAAAATTAACATATCGTTTTTATTTGTCGAATATCTTAGGTCTATATAATTATCTAAAATAGAAGTGATTTGTTTGTATATCGTATTAACAATACTTGAAGGCCATACTTTTGTGAAAATAATGTACATCACAATATTACCTAACAAAATGCCTAAAATGCGATCAGAGACTACGTCCATATCAAAACTAGGTTTAAATCCATGTAATGTTGTTAATAAAAATGCTAAACCGACTTGTACACCGGCATAAGAGATACGTTCATTGCCAACAGCAACCCAAGCTGCAGGTAATAAGCAGAAAAAGATCAGCACCATTAATTCAAAAACATCAGATAAGTTAGGGATAATATAAAGCAATGAAATCATGCCAATTAGTGCCCCAATTAGGCATCCGGTGATCCGCAATGTTAATTTATGAACTGTTTCACCGACAGATGTTAATGCCACAACATAACAAGTGATCATTGCAGTATGAATGCCCTGCCATTTAAAATAATCATAAAAGATATAACATAGAATAGCGGCTATAGTGGTTTTTAAAGCGAAGTACTTATGGTTAGGGTTTGTAAATGCATCACTAACAAAAAAAGGTGTTTTTTTCTGTACCGGTTTAATTTCTCTTTTATTAGATAAAATCTTATTAAAAGTATTTAATAAGTGAAGTTTACTTATTGTATATTGAGCTTGTTGTTTATCTTTTATTTTATCTATTTGATGGTGTGTAAAACAATCGGCAATTTCTAAACATCTTTTAGAAAGAAGAAAACGTATAGAAGTTGGTGTGTTTTTATCAAAAGTTAATGACATAATTAATATTTGATAAGAGTTATCAATAATATTTTCTAACCATTTAATGTCTTCTCTTCCCCGTAAATAAAACATTTTAATAAACATTAAATAACGTTTACATTCTGTTTGTGTACTCAGTAATTCACTAATTTCTAGTTGGCTTTCTTTTCTTCCTAAAAAGAAATCACTTGCAATAGAAAAGCGTGTGGCGATCCTGTTTAACAGTAATTTTCTTGGGCTAATGCCAACAAAGAAATTAAATAAAATAACCAATAACATTGGAGATACTGCCATCAGTAATGCATAAAGTAATGCTCTTGTTGCAACATCTCCTACAGGGATGTCATCAATTAAAGTCATTAAAAAGGCGATAACTAAAGCGACTAAATTACCAATGTCACCAAGGCTACTGGCCGATGCTAAATACATAAAAACAGCTGAAAACAAAGCCATAAAGAAGAATCGTAAAATAATGTTTTGTATCGTGAGGTTAAAAAGAACAAAGATAATACACACGACAATAGAACATAAAATAATTACGCCAACAGATAATAATATATTTTGTACAGCATCAGCTTTGATTAAATAGATAATTAAATAGCAACTTATTGCAGATTCGGGAATTTCATAAATCATCGCAATAGCAGCCATTAAGGCACAAAGTAATGCAATGCGCCAAGTAGTTGCTAAACGAAAATCAAAGGGTAACAAGTCTTTTTTGACTTGTTTCACTATTAGAGAGGGTTTAACAATCATCGTCGTTAGCTATTATATTGACAGTTGCTGTAGCGCCAACCCGCATAAGATCTTCTGGTGGATTGGTGATAGTGACTTTAACAGGAAACCGTTGTTGAACTCTAACCCAATTTAATGATTTAGGTACATAAGGTAAGTCTCTTGGAATATTAATAAGATCAGTCGACATGATCCCTCGGCTAATACCTTCTACTTTGCCTTTAATTGGGTGCTTATTATCAATCATTGAATAAATAACGACGCAGTTACCTATTTTTATATTATTTAAATCGGTCTCTTTAAAATAAGCTGAAGCATACCAAGTATCAGTATCAATTAAGGTAAATACAGACTGTCCAGAAATAATAAATTCACCTGGTGATAGCACTAATCCAGCAACGTAACCATTGCTTGGCGCTTTTACTTCAGTATTACTTAATTCCCATTCAGCCATTTCCAATGAGGTTTTTAACGATTTCACTAATGCTACTTCTGAATCTGTATTATTAATTAGGGCTTCTGAGGCGACATTTTGTTTTTGTGCCTGTTTTAATGTGACTTCTGCATCATGTTTTAATGTTCTAGCATCATCAACTTGTTGTGCGGTCACAAATCCTTTTGCTAATAATGGCTCTAATCTATTGAGTGATTGAGTCGCTAATAACAAATTGACTTGAGCACGTTTTATTTGTGCTTCTGCAACTTCTGAATTTGATGTTTCTGCAATAATAATACGTTGTTTGTTACTTAATGTTGCTTCAGCAATCATGAGCTGTTCTTTTGCTTGCTGAACTCTTAATGCGTACATAGTGGGATCGATAGTAAACAGTAAATCCCCTTTATTAACTTTGCTATTTTCTTTGACGTAAATAGCACTAATTCGGCCCGGCACAGTTGATGATATGTTAATTTTGTTAGCATCAATTATTGCATCTTCACTGAGTGGATTTAACGCTGACAATTGAATGTTTTTCCACAATAAGATGAGTGTAATCACAAAAACGATCACAGTGATTATAAGCGCCAGCTTTTTTTTGATTTTTTTATCCATAATTTAATAAGAAAAATAAAATAAAGAGATGGTTAAAGAAATTGATAACAATATTGCAAAATAAAAGATTAAAGGAAGTGGCAATTTATCATCAATACCCCAATAGATAAGTAACACACGTATGACAAAAGCCCCTAATAAGCCGATAAATGTACATAACATCCAATATGGGAAATAGGCGCCTAACATACTAATAAAAGGAGAATGGCCTCGAGAACAACCTGATAACAGCAACATCATTATGCTCAAGCTAGTAATACGATAATATTTTTTTATTATGTCCAAGGTAATACACTCGTCATTTTACGATGAATTTTATGGTTCGTTTTCAACACGATAGTGTTTTTATTTATAGTATTTAATCAATGAATTAATCTAAAACATCCCATCAAACAGATGTTAGATGTTTTTTATCTATCAATCCACACCCTTATCTTAAATTTTTTTATTGAAAGAAGGACTCCATTTTTAAATATGACTGTAATTATGGGCGTTACATGATTTTAAGAGTATAGTAGCTAATCTTTCAGCCCGACTAGATATTACAATTTTTATTATGGAATCAGCGTTTTCTGCTCAAAATATTCGACATATTCTTGCTAATAACACACCTATTATTGATGTGCGTGCACCTATTGAATTTAATCAAGGCTCAATCCCTAATGCGATTAATTTGCCTTTAATGAATGATGAAGAACGCGCTGCTGTGGGAACTTGTTATAAACAACAAGGCTCACAAAAAGCGGTTGATTTAGGACATCAATTGGTAAGTGGTGAAACTCGTGATAACCGTATCGCAGCTTGGCGTGATGCTTGTGAGCAATTTCCAAATGGTTATATTTGCTGTGCTCGTGGAGGAATGCGTTCTCATATCGTTCAGCAATGGCTTAAAGAAAGTGGTATAGATTATCCATTAATTGAAGGTGGATATAAGGCGTTAAGACAGACTGTTATTGAAATGACCAATGAATTAGTTCAACGCCCTATTATCTTAATTGGTGGATGTACCGGTAATGGAAAAACGACTTTAGTGCGTTCATTACCAGAAGGTATTGATCTCGAAGGTATTGCACATCATCGAGGTTCATCTTTTGGTCGTATAGTAGAAGAGCAATTTCCTCAGGCTACATTTGAAAACCATCTTGGTGTTGAAATGTTGAAAAAATCACCGAAATATACACGATGGGTGCTTGAGGATGAAGGCCGTGCTATTGGGGCCAATGGATTACCTGAATGTTTGCGAGCAAAAATGATTGGTGCTTCAATAGTTGTTGTGGATGATCCCTTAGAGCGACGCATAGAACGTTTGAAAGCAGAGTATTTTGATCGTATGACGCACGATTATCTAGAAGCGTATGGCGAAGAAAAAGGTTGGCAAGCTTACAGTGATTATTTACATCATGGTTTATTTGCTATCCGCCGTCGATTGGGCTCTCAAAGAGCAATGGAATTAACGCAGTTGCTAGATGATGCCCTAGAAATTCAGAAAAAAGAGTCTAATACAGAAGCACATTTTTCTTGGTTAACCCCTTTACTAAAAGAATATTACGATCCGATGTATCGTTATCAATTAAGCAAAAAGGAAGATAAGATTATTTACCAAGGAAGCTATGAAGAAGTCATGCAGTGGTTTAAAAACTAATAAATAGCTAAGATTTTCTGTATTAAATACAGAGTATACCAAAGAAGAGCCTCGTAAATTTATGTTACGGGGCTTTTTTTAGTTTACTTGGTCAAACTTTTAGTTCGGTATAACCAAGCTCCTAAGATTATCATTAAACCAAAGAAAAAAGGCACTGCCAAAGAGAGCTCAAGGAAAATAAACCGATTAATGTTAATTCCCTGCCCTTTATTTGAGAATTGTAAAGCTAAAGGCAAAGCACATAATCCAGACAGAAAACCGATCCCAATTAAGCGATATAACTTAATACGATTTTCTTTTTGTGTTGGAGCATCTTGTTTGCGCTGGTATTGAATGTATTTCCAACACAAATAAAGCAACCCTAATACAGAGCCTAAATGTTGTAATAATTTATAGATAGCAATCTCTTGGCTATCGGTCATTCCTTGTAATAACTGTGCTTGTAGTACAGAAAATAATCTGACAGCAGTTCCTGTTTCGTGGGTAAAAGAATCCCATACAATATGAGTTATTGCACCAATATATAGAGATAAAACAAATAAGCTTAATGCTCTAATATTGGGTTTTATTGGCTCATATAAAGGGATCGGCGATACGCACTTTAATGGATTTCGTAGTAAATAATTTAGAATAAAAACCAGTAAACAAAAAGGAAATGCAGTATAAAACCAGCCCAATAAATTATGTGCCGTTGTCGCTGATTGATATAAACCAAAAGAATAGAGTAAATCAGGTGATGTGCTTCCCACAATTAATGCAGGTAAACTAAGGCTTTTTCCTATTCGGGACTGCTTTATGGGGAAAACAATAGAAGGATGTGAAAAAGTCCACGGCATAGGAATATCTCTATAATATGAAGATGAATAACAAAAAATGAATATAAGTATGAGTATGAGTATGAGTATGAGTATATCAGTAGATTAGCTAAGCTTTATCTGATATCACAACGACTATTAAGATTAAATTAGCTCATTGTTATTAATACAAAAACGCCACTAATGGTGAGAACATTAATGGCATTAAATGATGGGATTATTAATTATTTACACACTATTTTTTGCAGAGATATCAATAATACGTTCTTCTTTAGGCATATTGATAGTGACTTTTTGCTTAATATATTCAATTACTGCCGTAGCAGCACTGGTATTAGGAATATCTTTAGCATTTCTACCTTGTGTGAAGGCAGTAAAACCATCTCCGCCTCTCGCTAAGAATGAATTAGCAATAATAGGGTAATAAGTACTATCTTCAACACGTTTTCCATTGATAGAAACTGAAACAACACGTTCGTTTACAGGTTTAGTACTGTCATATTTCATTTCAAAACCACTAGATGCTTGTAATACACCATTAGTTAAATTTGCAGAATGGTTCATTAAATCTCGTAAGTCTTTACCGCTCAATTCCATGTAAGTTAAATCATCAGGGAATGGGAACATACTAATAATATCCCCGATCGTAATATCTCCTTTATGGATCTCGTTACGAATACCACCGCTATTAACAAAAGCAACTTGTGCCCGATTATCTGTAACTAAAAAAGCATCAGTAATTAAATTACCAATTTCAGAAGACTCACCGTAAGAACGCGTTAGTTCATTCTGAGTATTGCCAATTTTTTGTTGTGCAATTTCATCTAATTTTTTAGTCCATGTTTCTATTTTTTTCTGTGTATCTGGGTCAGGTTTGTGTTCATCAGCAAAGATATTAACTAACTCGCCTTTATAGTGATCAATTTTTTTAGTTTTGTCGTTTATATCTAACACCAATTTTCCAACGTTAATACCATAAGCGTCCGTAGAAACAATCAGCGTGTCGTTAACTTTAATAGGCTCTGGTGTACCCACATGAGCATGCCCAGTAATTAAAATATCTAACCCTTTTACTTGCTGTGCCAATTCGATATCTTTTTGCAGCATACGAGCGACATCTGCTGAGCCGAAGCTAGATTGTCTTGCTGGAACACCTTCATGAACAAGTAATATGGTAATATCAACTTTCCCTTTCAGTTCATTAAGATATTTATTAAGGTATTCAACTTCATCTCTTGCTTCAACCCCCTCTCGTTTATCTTTATTAACCGTGTCATAGAAAGCAAACTTACCATGCAATCCAATTACACCAAATTTCACGCCTTCTTTTTCTATTATAATATACGGTTTATCCCAGACAGCTTTGCCGTTATCTTCATAGAAAACATTACCTAAAAGTACAGGAAATGTTGCTTTTTTAAGTTGAGCCACCATGTTTTCTACGCCATGGTCGAATTCATGATTCCCCACGGAAGCCGCATCAAAAGACATTTCGTTCATGATATCAATAATGGCTTCACCTTGGGTTAAAGTACTTAAATAAGGACCTGTGAAATAATCGCCAGCATCAAGAAATAAAACACCTGGATTATTTTTTTTAGCGTCTTTAACAATGGTTGCAATATTTGCAAACCCACCGACTAATCTATCCTTACTAACATAAGGTGCTTTAAAAGGAACGGCATTCGCGTGTAAATCGTTAGTATGATAAATAGTAATTTCTTGAGCGAATACGGAAGAGCTTCCTAATAAAGCGCCAATTAACAGAGGTAATATAAGAACGGGCTTACTCATAATAATATCCTGTAAGTATAAAAATACTGAAATAACCTGGTTGATGTTCGGTATTTAGTTAATAACACCTGACTTGTTAAAAGTATGATAACTATCACAGTGCGTTAGCATTATGCGTAGTTGAATTATGTTATTATCATTTTGTGTTGGTTTTTTGTGATAAGAACTGATGAAAACAGTAAAAGAAATTAACGTTAATGTATGTAAAACAGAAAGTTGTGAGCATTTTTCTGAAGTTGTAGAAAATGCCTATGTGATCCCATCTTTTAAATTAGGTTTTCCTGCCGTTTATTGCAATTGTTGTGGCGGTAGTAGCGTATTAATTAATAATGAAGATATAAAGGCATTATTAAATCCTTATGTTGAATTTTTTAATTTAAATGTTAATGAGCAATGCCCAAATTGTGATTCATCAGAAAAAATACTTTATGGCAAGACGGGAAAAGGAACAGTACGCCATCAATGTAAACAGTGTAATACGGTTTTTTCTCTTAAAAACAACATAGATTTAAAATCTTTTAATAATAAAATAATAGAACTTCTTATTTTACAATCGCAAACACCCAGTTATATTATTAAGAATTTAAACATTACCCCTGCTCTGTTTTATAGAAAATTATCTGTTATTGAAAAGATAATGGAAATAAAAGCAAGGCAATATGAAAAGCTATTAGATAAAAATAAGGTTTATGACTTACAAACAAACGTATTTACGTTGAGGTGTCGTAACAACACAAGGCTTTTCAAATGAACTTTTTGGAATGGTAACTTGTTGCTCTAAAACGGGTTATGTTTTTCTTCAAAGTGTTAATTGGAGTGAGATATTAGTAAGCTCTGATAGCCAATATCATAACAACACTAAAAAAGAGACATTAGATAATACTCAAGGTGTATTACTCGATAATATTATTATGCGATATGAACAAATAAACAGTAGGAAAAGTTTTGGTCAAATTCAATATACAGAAAAGATTTGCTCTGAGCATATTATCGAGCCTGTTGTTTTATCTCATTACCACTTTCTTAAATTAAAGTTTATTCTACCAATAAGTATTAAACATCATTTTATTTATCATGATAGTTTTATCCGTGGTGGATGTATGGTTGCCTACGGTAAAGAAATAAAACAAAAAACGTCTAACCTTTATTATGTGGTTTCAAAGAGATCACGCCTAACATCAGATTTTAATTATAAAGGAAGTTATACGCTGGGTTGGTGGAATAACAAGTGGTATGAGTTTATATCTCAAGATAACCAAGAGTTATTCTATCTATGTAACTTAGGGGTAAATAAAATGGATGACGTTAGTTCTTATACTAAAATATCCCCTTCTCTTGATTACAGCCATCTATTTATTCAATCATTTAAAGAAAAATTCCCTGATGTATTTTTAAAAACATTATCGCCTAGTACAGTAAAGTTACTATTATCTATTTATAGTTTTTACTATAATTATTGTCTTAGCAATGAAAGTGGGACACCAGCACAAAGAATAGAACTAATAAAAGAATAGATAACATAATTAAAATAAAAACACCTTATTAAAAGGTGTTTTTATTTTAATTATGTTATCTATTCTTAATAGCAAAGTGGCACATATAGCCATGATAAAATTGAAAATTATACTAAAAATAAATACAATCAATTAGCGTTTTATCAGGAAAAATATAATCGGATTTTAGTGTATCTTCCTAAGAAGGCGTGAGCATTCTTGACAATGGAATAAATATATTTTTTCTTATTATAAATAATGTGTCTTATTGTGCTATCTAAATCTTCTCTTAATCTTTCTTTAATTTTATCGCAGATAATAAGCGATGAGTTTTTATTAAAATGCGATTTTGTGATTTAAAAAGAGAATATGATGGATATCAGTTTAAAACGTATCACTTCAGATAATTACGAAGAAATTAGTCTACTTGAAGTAGAAGAATATCAAGAAGACTATATTGCTTCTAATATGTGGTCTTTAGTTGAGGCGGCTTATAACGAAAACTATGTCGTCAGAGGTATTTATTTATTAGATAAACCAGTTGGTTTTTTTATGTGGGTAAAAGAAAACCCGCATAAAATTGCTATTTGGCGTTTTATGATAGATAAAATACACCAAAATAAAGGGTTAGGCAGAAATGCCCTTCAGATTGCTTTAAATGAAATTAAAAAAGATAAAAAAATCAAGGAAATTGAGATCTGTTATAACCCATTAAATCCCGTGGCTAAGACATTCTATGACTCTTTTGGTTTTGAAGAGATAGGTATGGATAAAGATGGGGATGATATGTTAGCACTAATAAGAGTAACACAATGAAAAATATCAAAAATAATAGCAAGCGAGATCAGATAGAACAGTTATTAAGACCTATTTCAGAGAATACACCAGGTATTATTATACAGGCTCGCTTTGATGATGGTGTTATATATCAAGCTCAAAAAGGTCTTGCGAATATATCTAAAAATCAATTAATTGACGAAAATAGTGTCTTTAATTTGGCTTCTGTTTCAAAGCAATTTACCGCTTTTTCTATATTACTTCTGGCTAAAGATGGAAAGTTGTCACTTGACGATTCAATTCTTATTTACTTGCCGGAGTTAGGTGATTATGCCAAAGCGATCACAATTAACGATTTAGTTTCCCATACCAGTGGGTTAATTGATTATATGGAATTAGCGTTTGAGCGAGGTGTTTCTTACACAACACAACTTACGCCAGAAGAAAGTTTTTCTGATATCGTAAAACAAACAAAGACTTACTATCCTATTGGTAGTAAATTTGAATATAACAATACTGGGTATTTTTTGTTATCTCAGATCATTGAGCGTGTAAGCCAACAACCATTTTCAGTTTTTGCTCAAGAGCGTATTTTTGCGCCATTACAAATGAACGATACGTTTATTGTTGAAGAATATCCTACAGTAAATCCTATTGTGTCTGGATATACAGAAAATGAGCAAGGCAACTATGAGTTATCAGAAAGCCCTTGGACACATACTGGGGATGGTGCAGTACATTCAAGTGCGAACGATTTAATGAAATGGGGTGAAAACTTTAGTACTGCAAAAGTGGGTGGTGCCGAGCTTATTGCAAAAATGACACTGCCTTTTCCTAATTCTACGCGTGAAGGTAAGCCTGTAATTGATTATGAAGCTTATGGATTTGGCCTTTTTATTAGTCATGCTCTGGGTGAAATAAGTTTTGAACATTCAGGAGGATGGATGGGAACTTCAACCTATTTTATGCGCTTTCCGCAATCAAAACTTACTATCGCAGTTCTATCTAATCGTGAAAACTATAATATTGATTTACTTGCAACTGAAGCAGCAAAAATTTTGCTTAATTAGTCGGCAAAAATAGAAAATATAATAAAAAATATAAGATTGCTCTTTGTAAAATAGAAAAAGGTGCAATTGCACCCTCTTCTATTTTTTAATTTAAATAAGAGAAATTATAACCCCATAATTTGTCTATTCTTAGGATAAGAAAGGGTATAATTTAATGGTAATGATTTTTCCTCTTTGGCACCTAATGTAATATCCCATTTAATTTCGCCAGTATCTTTATCAAGTACACCGTCTTTATAAACTGCATCTGCTACATTGATATTGTTTTCCTGACTAAGTGGCAATTGATCGTAAATAGTGACTTTTACAGGAGAGTTATAAGTATTTCTTACTTTAATAGTATAACTCTCTTTTTGTTCAATGGTTGTACCAATAAAGATAGGCTCTTTTCTTATTTTTTCATTGTTAATACGGCTAATTTGAATATTTTTATCTATTCCAAATGGAATACTAAGTAACTCTGTTAATTCATTAGTATTAATATAACTATTACCAATAAAGCTATTCATATAGTAAATATTCGCACGGCCATTAAGTAAATTTAAGTTTTCCCAATCTTTGACTTCAGCTTGTAAATAAACTTCTTCAACTAATTTAGGCGTCGTTAAATAGCGATAATTCGCAACAACTTCTTTTTGATTAATCACTAATGTATTAGGTTCCGTGCTATTTTTTAAGGTGTAAGGTAGTGCGATAGCATGGCTTAAATTGATGCCATTATTATTGGTTGTTACATATCGTGTTACTCCTTTATTTAATTGTTTTTCATGGCTTTCTTCTCTTATCATCGCAGGAGATGGTGCGGCTGGAGAAGCCATCTCCATACTCATATTTTTACTTCTAAATTTAGCATTATCATTGTAAAGAGCGAGATACCATGGCGATAAAGTTGGTGCAGTAATATTTAAAGATGGATTTGTGGATGTTAAAATCAGTTTTACTTTATCCCAATTTAAGCCTGTATTTTGAATAACATCCGCTTTGTAGGTGAGTAATATTGGCTTATCCATTCCTTGGCTTCGAATATCATAAGCAGGTGACCATCCTGCATCTGGTGTTATATAAGAAATACGCATTTTACTGATTAGATTTTTTGATGTGCCTAAAGATAAAACAATTTGTGTTTTCTCTTGCGCAATAATTGGCATATCAATTTCTAATTGTCGGCTTAGCTCTTCTAATTGTTTTGTTAATTCAGTGATTTCTTCACGCGCCATTTTTTGCTGATTTAGAATAGATGTCATTTTTTGGCTAATAAAATCAAATTTTTGTGATGAGTGTTCTAATGACTGAGTTTCACCATAACCAAAAAATGATTGGTCTTTTAATAAAGTAATTTGTTCATTACCCACATTAATATTGATGTTTAATTCTTCAATTCGCTTATTAATGTCTTTCTGTTTTTCCATCAATACTGCAATGTCTGAAGGGTAACTAGGAGCAATAGGAATTTTTT
The DNA here is from genome assembly GCF_009915995.1 of Proteus sp. G2618. Taxonomy (NCBI): domain Bacteria; kingdom Pseudomonadati; phylum Pseudomonadota; class Gammaproteobacteria; order Enterobacterales; family Morganellaceae; genus Proteus; species Proteus sp. G2618. The sequence goes on from NZ_JAABNI010000014.1 coordinate 408,924, forward strand.
TAACGTTAATGGTGTTAATAATCACATCTTCATTATCAATGCTAATTGATAAGCTTCTAGGATCAATATTGTTTGCAACATTAGATAAAACAACTTCACTCTGCCCCGCAGGTAAGTTGAGAGTGACGTTATTTTCAAGTTCAGCACCCCGTAAAAAAATCGTTGCTTGATTGAGTTTTATATCATAATTAATCGGTTTAGTCGGATCTACGGAATTGATTTCATTAGCAAAAGCACTAGTTGCACTAATAATAGATAATGTAATAAGCGATAGCGTTAATTTATTGGATTTAATCATCATTTTCATTCTATCCATAGTTGATGAGCAGTATTAGTGGGAACTGCAAAATAGTTGCACAAGTATATTTAGATAGTATTGCATCTCGAATAAATTAGATAACAGAATAAACTTAAAGATCTAATAGTTGTGAAGGAGAAAAAATAGATAAAACAGTGTGTTAGTGTTTTAAATTAAATGAGTATTTAAATAATAAGGATTATCTTAATGATGGTGCAATATTTAGCTTTTATTATCTTTATATAGTCTTGTTTAGATAAAAATAAGCAGAAAAGATCAATGAACTTTAGCAATAACAATAAAAAAGGCAGTTTAAAAACAAACTGCCTAGAATAAAGATATCTTTATCGATTCTTATTTAACAACTTCACCGCTGTCGATAACGGTTTTACGTACTTTATCTGAGAAATCTTGTGCTTCTTTAATAATGGCTTTTTCATCAACGGTTAATAGTTGGCGATCTTCCATTAAGATCTTTCCATCAACAATGGTGTGGCGAACATTACTGCCATTTGCGCCATACACTAATGCTGCATAAGGACTATACATTGGCACCATATTAGGCGATTTAGTATCAACAACGATAATATCAGCAAGTTTGCCTGATTCTAAAGATCCTAGTTTATCTTCCATATGTAATACTTTCGCCGAACCCATTGTTGCCAGTTCTACTACAGTTAATGGTGGCATAGCAGCACGATCTTTATTCTCTAATTTATGGATTTTACCCACAAGATTTAGCTCATTCATGGTCGTTAGCGTGTTACTCGACATTGGACCATCAGTCCCTAAGCCCACACGAACACCCTTTTCTAACATCGCGACGACAGGTGCTACACCTTTTGCTGATTTAGTATTTGCACTGATATTATGAGCGACACCAACATCATATTTTTTCAGTAAATCAATATCTTTATCATCGACCATAATTGCGTGAGCTGCGATAACTTTATTATTTAGCGCTCCGATATCTGCCATATATTGAACTGGACTTTTACCGCCAGTACGTTTAGCAATTTCTTCTTGTTCACGGTCAGTTTCAGCTAAATGAATCATAACAGGAACATCAAGTTCTATTGATAATTTAGCAATTTTCTGAAGGTTTTCTGTGGTATTTGTGTAAGGAGCATGTGGTGCAAATGCTGGGATAATACGAGGGTGATCTTTATATTCTTTAATAAAGTTTACAGCGTATTGGATGCCCTCTTCTGGTGTTTTCGCATCTGCAACAGGGAAATTAATAACAGATTCTCCTAATACTGCGCGATTACCCATTTTATCAACAGTTTTAGCTACTTCATCTTCGAAGTAATACATATCAACGTAAGTTGTTACGCCACCTTTTACCATTTCGATATTTGCAAGTTCAGCACCCACTCTGACCATTTCGCGAGAAACCATTTTGCTTTCGAGTGGGAAAATATAACGGTGAAGTCTGTCTGGTACATCATCAGCTAATGAACGAAATACAGTCATCGAACCATGTGTATGGGTGTTAATTAAACCTGGCATCACAATATCACCATCAACATCTAACACTTTATTGGCTTGATATTCTTTAGAAAGCTCAGGGCCACCAACGGCAATAATTTTATTTTCTTTTACGACAACAGTACCTTGTTCAATGATTTTATTTTGCTGATCCATAGTTAGAACAGTACCGTCAACTATCATCAAATCAGCCTGTTTTGCCGCGTAACTAGAAAAGGAGACCGCCATAACAGCCAAAGCAAGCATAGATTTAGAAAATGACATCATTACCTCTCGTCTTGATGGGAAAATTTCTCTAAGATTATAAATAAATTCATTGGCTTTTGATATCTAATGAAAGTGAAAGAGATCACCGAATAAATAATTAATTAAAGTTATTATCACTTCTTTTATCTCAATAACTTGCAGTTGGTCTTATCAATTAAGGAGCAGTTTTAATGAGTAAAACGTTGCAACCTGGTGAAAACACATCACTTAGCGAAAATAAAGGACAAGTTAAAGTCTCTCATGCAGTAGGCGATAACCTTGATATTAATCTGACTGCATTTTTAGTAACAGGCTCAGGAAAAGTCGTAAATGACGACGATATGGTTTTCTTTAATGCTCCTCATCACGCTTCTGGTGCGGCTTCATTTATCTCACCGATAACTCAAGGCTCCACAGTTATTCATAGTATTGATTTTGACTTTTCCCGTTTACCTGCAAATATTACTAAAGTAGCTATTACGTTAACGCAAGACGGCTGTGCTGGCGGTTTTGCCGTTGTTAATCAATTAAAAGCACAAGTGCTGATAAATAATGAAATTATTGAGTTAGCACCAAGCCAATTTTCACAAGAAACAGGCATCATCGTTTTAGAACTTTATGTTCGAAATGGTCAGAATAAAGTCCGTTCGGTTTGGCAAGGTTTTGCTTCTGGACTTGCGGGTTTATGTAACCTTTATGGTGTTGAAGTTGAAGAGCCTGCTCCGGTTGTTACACCACCATCGCCTCCTGTAAATGTACAAAAAAACGTAGTGAAGCTGACTAAACCCGATAGTAGTCATCGTGTTTCATTGATAAAAGGTAATGATGCACCTAAACGTATTTTAGTCAGTGCAACATGGATAGATAATGGTGATGGAAAAGATAATGATGATTTAGATCTTCGTGTGGGAATTTTACGTCCGAATGGTCAAATGTCGATTATTCAAGCGCCAGATAAAAGCGGTGCTTTTAATTCTGATCCTTTTGTTTTCCATACCGGTGATGTGATTAGTGTGAGTCAAGAACAACCCGGTTGTGAAACCGTTGAGATTAATCCTGCTATTTCCCAATTAATGGGTGGTAAAGTTGCGTTAGTTTGTAGTGTCTACTCTGCGATTAGTAACGGCTGCGTCTCTGTTGCCTCATTAAAACCAACAATGCGTATGGAATATGGCAATCAAGTGGTTGAATGTTCTTGTGAGTATAAGAAAGGCTTTTTCAATAATATGATTTATACCTATGTGATTGGTATTATTGAAATTGATCAAGATAGTATTACATTAAAACCATCAGGTGTAACATCAAGAGCAGGTAGTGAAGCAACACCTTGGTTAACACGCAATGGTAATGAGCTTAAATTAACAATGGATGGCCCTCATGTTTTTAAAGGGAAGAAACCCAGTATTTTAGGCACCAAGCGTTATGTCTGATCTCATTATAAAAAAGAAATAATCTAAAGTTTATCTTAAAGAAAAACGGGCAATAATACCTATGCCCGTTTATTTATTAAAAGCATTTATTGCTGTCTAAATTAAGTACGTTTCTTTTGTTGCAAAAACCACTTATCTAATTCATTTGCAAAAAGTTGACGGTCACGTTGACTTAAACTTGCGGGACCTCCAGTTTGAATCCCGCTTGCTCTCATCGTATCCATAAAATCACGTATATTTAGACGTTCCCGAATAGTTGCTTCAGTATAACGCTCGCCCCTTGGATTTAGAGCAACTGCGCCTTTTTCTATGACTTCGGCTGCTAATGGAATGTCAGCGGTAATAACCAAGTCATCTTTATTAGTACGGCGAACAATTTCGTTATCAGCAACGTCAAACCCAGCAGAAACTTGTAATGTACGTAAGAAAGGCGATGCGGGTACGATTAATCGTTGATTAGCAACAAAAGTAATAATCACTTTTTCTCTATCTGCTGCACGATATAACACTTCTTTGATTACTTTTGGACATGCATCAGCATCAACCCATATAGGCATAACAACACTCTCTTGATTATTTGGTATTAAACAGTCGGTATTAAATGGTCTGTATTTATGGCGTCTAAAATAACACATTAATCCTAACTAAGTGATTGAAGCTTTGCTCTTTCTCGTTTTTCTGACTGTTGATTAGCCCAGATGCTGAGTAATATTACGATCATGCCTAGAATTTGTAAGTTCGTTAATTGTTGCCCTAACAATGCCCAACCTAAAATAACCGCACTTAGTGGGCTTAAAAAGCCTAATGAAGCCACAGAGCTTGGCCCTAATAATGCAAGTCCTCTAAACCAGAAAATATAGGTTAATGCTCCACCGATTAAGGTTAAATAAGCCAAACCTAAAAGGTTAATTCCTGTTAATGAAGGTAATGCGGGTTCAAATAATAATGCAAAAGGTAATAATACAGCGCCACCAGCAGTTAATTGCCAAGCTGTAAAAGTTAAAGGTGTAACTGGCGGTTGCCAACGACGACTTAATACAGTACCTGTGGCCATAGAAAATGCGCCGCCTAATCCTGCAATTATTCCGATAGGATCAAGTGCTGCATTCGGTGTTAATATCAATATTGCTACACCAAAAATACCGCCTAATGCGGCTGAAATAGATAACCACGACAGACGTGTTTGTAATAACCAACGAGATAAAAATAAGACAATTAAAGGCTGAACTGCCCCCACAGTTGCAGCGACACCACCGGGTAAACGGTAGGCTGAAATAAATAATAGCCACCAGAACAACGAGAAATTTAAAATCCCCAAAATAATGACACGTAACCACCATATACCTTGAGGTAGTTGTCTCATGATAATTAATAATAAAATTCCTGCGGGTAATGCACGTAATGCAGCTAGTGTCATGGGAACATTAGCGGGCAACATTTCCGTTGTTACAATATAGGTGCTCCCCCATACAATGGGAGCTAATGCCGTTAATAGTAATGTTGTGTATCTATTCATAAAATCACTCGTTTAATTGTTACCACACCAATTTATCTTGAGGTCAAGATAAATTGGTAATACCTTGACGTCAAGATAAATAATTGACAATATGAATACATGGACAGAATAGATAAAATTACTAAACAATGGCAGCGAGAGCGCCCTGATCTTGATATTAGTCCGATGGGATTAATTGGTCGATTGGGGAATATAACTTTGCACCTTTCGCGCGAAATGGAGAAAGTTTTCTCTCAATTTGGCTTAAATACGTCAAGTTTTGATGTTCTTGCTACACTACGACGCGCAGGAGATCCTTATACCCTTTCTCCTGGTGAGATGTTATCAACACTGATGGTTACATCAGGCACGATGACAAATCGTATTGACCAATTAGAAAAAGCAGGTTGGGTTATTCGTAAAGTTAATCCGGAAGATGGGCGTGGTTTTTTAGTTTCGCTAACACCGGAAGGTCTGGGTTTAATCAACCAAGTAATAGAAGCGCACGTCGAAAATCAAAAACGTTTAGTCTCTGGTTTATCACAACAAGAACAACAAACATTAAACCAATTGCTTAAAGTTTTTCTTAAAACATTAGAATAGTTTTTATCCGCTTTTATTTTCTCCCATTTAACCTAACTCTCTCGATAATGAAGGTAAGAATATAAACCGAGTGTTTTTACTTACCTTCTTTTCTCTACTTGCTTAAAAACCCTTCTATCTGTGTCATTTCTGTTTATTTAAGCACCTAATATGCATGAGATCACACCTTTACGTTGATTTAAATCAAAGATGTATTCTATTTACCTTTTTGTGGTTGATGAATAGATAAACTTAAATTATAAAGCGAATGATAATTATTATTGATCTCATTAAGGTTCGCGATTATGTATATTCGATTTAAGCCTTGCTTCGTATTATCAGCTTTAACACTTTCACTCTTTCAATACACTTTTGCTAATAATATTTCGCCTGAAGAAGAAACTCTCGTTGTTACTACAACACGTAACGCATCTTCTTTATGGAATAGCCCTGCTACTATTCAAGTTATTGATAAAGAATCATTAACTCAATCAACCTCTTCTTCTATTGCAGACCAATTACGTGATATCCCAGGTGTTGAAGTCACGGATAATAGTCTCGCTGGTCGTAAACAAATCCGCATTCGTGGAGAAGCATCATCACGCGTGCTTTTGTTGGTTGATGGGCAAGAAGTGACCTATCAGCGAGGTGGTCAAAACTTTGGTGCTGGTATTTTAATTGATGAATCTGCACTAGAGCGCATTGAAGTGGTTAAAGGCCCCTATTCTGTACTTTATGGCTCACAGGCTATTGGCGGTGTAGTGAATTTAATCACTCAAAAAGGTGGCGATAAGCCTTTTGGCGGAAATGTGAAAGTTGTTTATGACTCAGCCACAATGGGATGGCGAGAGTCTGCGTTAATTTCAGGTACTATCGGTGATTTTGAATATCGCCTTAATGGAAGTTATGCCGATCATGGCGATAGATATACGCCTGATGGGCGTTTACTTAATACGCATTTTAGAAATAACGGTCAAGGTGCATGGTTAGGTTATAAAGTGGATAAACATAAGTTTGGCCTTTCACTCGATCGTTATAATTTATCGACACAATCTTATTACGCGGATGAAGGAAAGTATCAAGAGTTTAGCGTTAAAGTGCCTAAACTTGAGCGTGAAAAAGTAGGTTTATTTTATGACTATGATGTGGATGCTGATTATTTCAAAAAACTTCATATTGATGCTTACACACAGCGTATAGAGAGAGAATTTGAGAACCGCGTGGGTGTTGTTACGCCAACAGATAGCCCAAAGATTGGGAATCTGACGGTTAAAAACAGAACCCAATCGGAAGATACACAGAATACTTATGGTATGACTGTGCAGGCAAACTTTACGTTACCTGCAAATAATGAGTTAATTTTAGGAGCTCAATATCAACAAGATAAAGTAAAACAAACCTCTGTTGGTCAAACATCTTCAAATAGCACAACAGGTTTTCCACCAGCTGTAAATTATGAAAAACAATCCCTATTACATAACCGCAGTAAACAAACCAATGTTTCTGTTTTTGCCCAAAATAACTGGAAAATAACAGAGGATTGGTCATGGACAATGGGCGCCAGACAATATTGGTTGAAATCAGAATTACAAGATGGTGATGAAATTGTTCATCATAATAAAACAGGAACAAGTTATAAGACATTGGGCTCTGATCCTGTAAGAGATAACGCATTTATTGTGTCATCTAATTTACGTTATTCTGGATTCAAAGATACAGAATTACGTCTCGCGTTTGCACAAGGTTATGTTTTCCCAACGCTTGTTCAGCAATTTATGAACACGACGGCTGGCGGTGCGGTGACTTACGGTAATCGAGATCTTGACGCTGAACACTCTAATAATGTGGAATTTGGTGCGCGTTATAAAGGGAATAATTGGTATATCGATAGCGCGATTTATTATTCTGAAGCTAAAGATTACATCACATCTCTTGCCTGTGCAGGCGAATCTATTTGCGAAGGAAATAGAAAAACAGGACGAGCAGATTATTTCTATTATGACAATATCGACCGCGCTAAAACCTATGGTATGGAAGTGATGGCTCAATACCAAGGTTGGTCAATTACGCCTTATATTTCTGCCAATGTGATGCGTCGCCAATTTATTGGTTCAACATTGAAAACATGGGATACCGGCGAACCTACATTAACGACTCGCTTTGGCGTTAAACATTTATTATTGCTCAATAATATGAATTTAATGTCAGATTTGTATTTAAGAGCAGCAACAAAAGCGAAAGATCATAGCAACCCCGAAAACAAACAGCATTATGCCGGTTGGACAACGGTTAATCTTTCACTGAGTACGGAATTTGGCAATAACGATCAATACCGTATCAACTTTGATTTAAATAATATTTTAAATAAGCGTTATCAAACGGCTCATGAATCTATCCCTGCTACGGGTATTAATGCTGCGGTTGGTCTGACATGGGCATTTTAATTATGAAAAAAATAATGATCGCATTTAGCTTGTTATTGTTACCTTTTAACTTAATGGCAAAAGATAACAATAATAGTGAACGTTGGGTTATTGCCGGTGGCTCTATCACAGAATTAGTTTATGCCATAGGTGCTGGAAATAAGGTTGTTGGCGTTGATGAAACGACGTCTTACCCTGAACAAACGCAAGCATTGCCTCATATCGGATACTGGAAACAGCTAAGCACAGAAGGAATTTTGTCTTTACGCCCTTCTACTTTTGTAACTTGGGATGATGCAGAACCTAAAATGGTATTACGCCAACTGGCACAGCATAACGTAAAGGTAATTTCCTTACCAAGAACACCCGCCACATTTGAATTGATGCTTAAAAATATTCGTACACTAGCGATTTCATTAGATAAACAAAAGGAAGCAGAAGCATTAATTGATTCTCTTCAATCTCGTTTAGCCGTAATCAACGCTAAAAATAATCAAATTAAGCAAAAAGTAAAAGTGATGTTTTTTCTTTCACCTGGAGGTGGAATTCCTCAAGTTGCAGGAAAAACCAGTGTCGCGGATGCCATTCTTCATTTAGCTGGTGGAGAGAATATTGCCATGCACGAGAACTATCGTATTTATAGTGCAGAGGCGATTATTGCTGCCAATCCAGAATTAATTGTTATTACAACACAAAGTCAGAAAACCCAAACCGGTGGATTAAGGGCTTCTGAAGGGCTTGCTTCTGTACCTGGTGTTTCAATGACTCAAGCATGGAAAAACCAACGTATTATTGAAATTGATCAATCCCTTATTTTGGGAATGGGGCCTCGTATTGTAGATGCAGTGGAGTTATTGCATCAACAGTTTTATCCCGCTGATCCTGTTCATGATAATAAGTAGGAATGATTTAATAATGAAAGAGTTAGTCGCAACACATAGCATACAATCTTCGACTGAAATCGATCTTACTCCCCATTTTGCACTTGAGGGTGATAGCCCTTTTCGCGATAGACATGCCACAATGCCATGGAGAGGCTCTGTACCTATTGCAAAAGAAGAGCACCAATCAACATGGCAAGCTTTATTAGAAAGTAAAACACCTGCATGTAAACGTTTGTTGTATATCCACATTCCTTTTTGTGCAACTCATTGTACATTTTGCGGTTTTTATCAAAATAACTACCATGAAGAAGCCTGCACGCGCTATACCGACGCATTATTGCGTGAGATATCGGCTGAATCAGATAGCTTACTTTATCAGTCAGCACCAATTCATGCCGTTTATTTTGGTGGCGGAACCCCTTCTGCCTTATCAGCAAAAGATCTCTATCGTGTGATCACACATTTGCGCCAATCACTTCCTTTAGCACCAGATTGTGAAATTACGATTGAAGGCCGCGTTTTAAATTTTGATGATAATCGAATTGATGCTTGTTTAGATGCAGGTGCAAACCGTTTTTCCATTGGTATTCAAACCTTTAATAGCAAAATTCGTAAACGAATGGCAAGAACATCAACGGGTGAAGAAGCCGTTAAGTTTATGAAAGGGCTTTGTTTACGTGATAGAGCCGCTGTGGTGTGCGATCTGTTATTCGGATTGCCGGGACAAAATGCGGAAAATTGGCAAGAAGATCTCACTATTGCCCATGATATTGGTTTAGATGGTGTCGATCTGTACGCATTAAATTTGCTACCCAATACACCATTAGGTAAAGCGGTTGAAAATCAGCGAGTCACTGTGCCAACGCCGATAGAACGACGTGCATTATATCTTCAAGGCTGTGATTTTATGGAGAATGTGGGTTGGCATCAGATAAGTAATAGCCATTGGGCTAGAACAACTCGTGAGCGCAATCTCTATAATTTATTAATTAAACAAGGCGCGGATTGCCTTGCCTTTGGCTCTGGTGCTGGTGGTTCGGTTAATGGGTATTCATGGATGATTGAGCGTTCATTGGATAGCTATTATCAAAAAATTACAGATAACCAAAAGCCTTTAATGATGATGAGTCGTACAACTGACAGTGGTTTTCGTTGGCGTCATGAATTACAAGCTGGTATTGAGTGCGGGCGTGTTGATTTAGCCAAGTTAAGTCCGCAAGCGACTCTGCTCTCCCCTTTATTAAATCAATGGTATCAAGCAGGTCTTGTCGAAGATGATTTTCTTTGTATGAAACTCACCAATGAAGGTCGGTTTTGGGCAAGTAACTTGCTGACATCCTTACAGCAATTAATTTTGCAATTAAATACGCCTCGTTAATTTTATTACCCCGAATATTAATCAGAAGACGGAAACAACATCATGAATACTGAATTACAACAATTTTTAATGACTGAGCCTGATGGAACATTGGAAACTATTGCAACACAATTTAATACCACAGTGTTGGAGGTCGTGAGACATTTACCATCACGCTCATTAATGAGTGGCGAACAATTCGATACTGTATGGGATAGTGTGATGAAATGGGGTAATGTCACCACAATTGTGCATACTCAAGATGTTATTTTAGAATTTAGCGGTGAATTACCAAGTGGTTTTCATCGACATGGCTATTTTAACTTACGTGGCAAAAAAGGAATGACAGGCCATATTAAAGCTGAAAATTGCCAATATATTGCAATGATCGAGCGTAAATTTATGGGTATGGATACCGCCTCTATTTTATTTTTCAATCAAGAAGGCGTTGCAATGTTTAAGATTTTCCTTGGCAGAGATGAACATCGTCAATTATTGCCAGAACAATTATCAGCCTTCCGTCAATTAGCACAACAATTAAATAAGGAATAATTGCGCGTGAAAACATGGGTTATTTTTGGCGCTGGCGGTAAAGGTGTTGGCGCACATATTGCGGATATTGGTGTTACACAACAACGCTCTGTTGTGGCTTTAGTTCGTTCCGAAGAAGCGACTAATCGTTTAGAAGAAAAAGGGATAAAAACCGTTATCGGTGATGCGATTGATGCTAAAGCTGTTGAAGCTGTTTTAACATTAGCAGGAAAAGAAGCAGATATTATTTCCACAATGGGCGGTGAAAATGATTATCTGGCTCATCGAACTGTCATTGATACTGCGGAGAAAATGGGATTTAAACGTATGCTAATGGTTTCATCTTTAGGATGTGGTGATAGTTGGGGTGCCTTATCTGACAGAGCAAAAGCAGCGTTTGGCCAAGCCGTAAGAGAAAAATCATTGGCTGAAGTGTGGTTGCAAACCAGTCGTTTTGATTATGCAATAGTAAGACCGGGTGGATTACTGAATGGTGAAGAAACGGGTAAGGCTCAGCTTTATCAATATGAAGAGACTCATGGTTTAGTGAATCGCCGAGATGTTGCGCGTTTAGTGACTCAGATTCTTGAGGCTGATCTTCTAGATGACCAAGTTTATGCTGTAGTTGAACCGGGTTTAGTACCTTCCAAATAGTTACTAAGTGGTTACTAAGTCGTTGCGTGCGCGGTGAATATATTAAGTTTTAAGTTAAGCTCACCATTAAGAGATAGCGTATTTGCGTTATCTCTTTTTCTTACTTTTATTATGGACAATAACTCACAATATGATGATTTTTTCTCTTACAGCCAAAATTCCTTAACAGACATTCGTCACTTTACTGTCTTAATAGGGGTAACTTATGGCATAATGCCGCCCCATTACCTTTTGTCATTCACTAATAATGAGTATTCGTCTTGTTAATCAGCAATAATATCACTATGCAGTTTGGCTCAAAGCCACTGTTTGAAAACATTTCTGTTAAATTCGGTGGCGGAAATCGCTATGGTTTAATCGGTGCCAATGGTAGCGGTAAATCAACCTTTATGAAAATTTTAGGTGGCGATTTAGTGCCAAGTAGCGGCAACGTATTCCTCGATCCTAATGAACGTCTTGGTAAACTAAAACAAGACCAGTTCGCTTATGAAGAGTTTACTGTGCTTGATACTGTGATTATGGGTCACACTGAACTTTGGGAAGTGAAGCAAGAGCGTGAACGCATCTATAGCTTACCTGAAATGAGCGAAGAAGATGGTTTACGTGTTGCCGATCTTGAAGTGAAATTTGGTGAAATGGACGGTTACACTGTTGAGTCTCGTGCTGGCGAATTATTGCTAAACGTAGGTATTCCATTAGAACAACATAATGGCCCTATGAGTGAAGTGGCTCCGGGTTGGAAATTACGTGTGTTACTTGCACAAGCCCTGTTCGCTGATCCAGATATTTTGTTACTGGATGAGCCGACGAACAACTTGGATATTGATACCATTCGTTGGCTTGAGCAAACGCTAAATGAACGTAACAGCACCATGATTATTATTTCCCATGACCGTCATTTCCTAAATATGGTATGTACGCACATGGCTGACTTAGACTATGGTGCGCTTGCTGTTCATCCGGGTAACTATGATGAATATATGTTTGCTGCAACTCAAGCACGTGAACGTTTATTAGCCGATAATGCGAAGAAAAAAGCACAGATTAGTGAATTACAATCTTTCGTAAGTCGCTTTAGTGCTAATGCATCTAAATCACGCCAAGCAACCTCTCGTGCTAAGCAAATTGAGAAAATTCAATTAGCTGAAGTTAAAGCCTCTAGCCGCCAAAACCCATTCATTCGTTTTGAACAAGAGAAAAAATTATTCCGTAATGCGCTTGAAGTGGAAAATATCTCTAAAGGCTATGATGATAATGCCCCACTGTTTAAAGACGTCAATATGATGCTTGAAGTGGGCGAAAAAGTTGCCATTCTAGGTAATAACGGTGTGGGTAAATCGACGATGATTAAAACATTAGTCGGTGAATTAACACCAGATACAGGCCGTTTAAAATGGTCTGAAAACTCAAATATTGGTTATTATGCACAAGATCACGCAACTGATTTTGAAGTAGATATGACCGTATTTGATTGGATGAGCTTATGGATGAAACCAGAAGATGACGAGCAATCTGTACGTAGCGTGTTAGGTCGTTTACTGTTCTCTCAAGATGACTTGAAAAAATCAGTTCAAGTTTTATCAGGTGGTGAAAAAGGCAGAATGTTATTTGGTAAGATAATGATGCAAAAACCAAACATTCTGATTATGGATGAACCAACTAACCACTTAGATATGGAATCTATCGAATCATTGAATATGGCATTAGAACTTTATCAAGGCACTTTGATTTTTGTTTCTCATGACCGTGAATTCGTAAGTTCATTAGCAAATCGTATTATTGAAATTACACCTGAAAAAGTGACTAATTTCCAAGGAACTTACGATGAGTTCCTTGCGAAGAAAGGTGTCACACTTTAATTTCATAACCAAATTAAAGTAATCATAACCACCCGTAAAACGGGTGGTTTGCTCTTGCCCTATAAGGGCTTGTTACCGACTGCGCCTAAATGACGCTGCTTTCTCTTCGTTCAAGCTCAGTGTCTTTGCTACTTTGGCTTACCCCTTGAAGGGGTTTTCATATTCTTTATTGCTCAATTTATCCGAGATTAAATTCGACTTTTCTTGCTCTCTGATATACTTTTGAATTGTGGCTTCATTGAGTCCAACTGTTGTGACATAGAACCCTTCCGCCCAAAACTTTCTGTTGCCAAATTTATATTTGAGATTGGCATGTCTATCAAAGATCATCAACGAACTTTTATCTTTCAAATATCCCATGAAGCTTGATACGCATATCTTCGGTGGAATACTCACTAACATATGAACATGATCTGGCATAAGGTGCCCTTCGATTATTTC